>PXBH01000171.1 GCA_003565555.1 Cryomorphaceae bacterium
GGCTTGCCGCCCACGGGGCTGTCTATTTTTCCGGAAAGGGTACACGTGCCGAAGACCACCGCCCGGTAGCGCTTCCTCACCTCGCGGTGGGCAAATTTGCGGCCCAGCTCCACCATGGCGCTGCCCGTTTTGGCCACGGCCAATAGGCCCGTGGTGGGCGCATCGAGGCGGTGCACGGGCAAGGGGATGCGCAGGGCATCGGGGCAGGGACTCGGCTTCAGGTTGTGGGGAAGCGCCTGCGCGACGGTCTTGAACCGGTTTCCGCTCACGGGGATGCCCGCGGGCTTGCAGACCACGGCCATGTGGTCGTCTTCATACACCACCTCCAAATCGAGGCGGTAGGTTTTGTGCAGTTCGGCCGGCTTTTCGACCAGAGCGATTTCATCGCCGGGCTGCACGTAGCGGCCCGTTTCCACCACCTCGCTGTTGAGCAGGATGCGGCCCCTTTCGATGGCCTTTTTCACCCCCTTTCGAGAAGGGAGCTGAGCAAAAATTCCGTTGGTGTAGTCCACGATGCGCGCCCGAGAGGTCTCGGGGGGTACGCGGTGAACTTCGACGGTGCGAAGCGCAGTGGATGAAGGCTCGGAATGTTTCAATTTGGCAGAACCGTTGATCCCCGCAAGTTACGCAGATTTAAAGTGACCTTCGGGGAACCGGGGGCCGAATCCAATTATCTGGTCACTGTCAATTTCCCCGTATACATTTTCCGCTTTGCAGAAGCGCGCAGCAGGTAAATCCCGTTTCCGAGGGCGGAGGTGTTCAGGGCCCCGCCCTGATTCAGCCCTCGGGCATTGAGCATGAGGCGGCCGGCGAGGTCGTACACCTGCACATCCATCACGGAGAAGAGCATGCCGGGAAGATCAATAAACACCTCATCTGTGCACGGATTGGGAAATAAACGGGCTGCCTGCGGAGCTTCTTCATCATTCACCGAAAGGGTGTTCTCCTGCAGGATTCCGTACCAAATTGAAAAATTGCCCCCCGGGTAGAAGGACTGAAAGGCATTGCCGGTAGTATAGGAAACGCATGTAGAAGGCCCGAATATACTCCCGGAAAACGCAAAATTTCCCGCGCCTACGGATAAAAGTCTCGATGCCGGAGCACAATTTTGATCTTCTGCTCCGATGTAGGTAGCCCATAAAAGTGTCCCGTCTTCGGGATCAAATTTTGCCATGCAACTCGATAATGATCCTTCCTCCGCTTCCGGCTCAAAAGGGTTACCAAAAATGAGACCCGACGTGGATTCAGTACTCCCGGCCAAAAACAAATTTCCATCGGCAAATGACAGTGAAGGAATCGACTCCCCTTCTTCTCCGCCAAAGTAGGTCGCCCACACCGGTTCGCCCTCCGGTGTAAACTTTGCCAAAAACCAATCTGTTAATCCGGCGAGCTCCTCTTGGTGGCTCCCGTCTGTTGCTATTTGGCCTTCAGAGGTCGTCTGCCCTGAAATATACACTGAACCGTCCGACCCCACAGCCATCTCACCGGAAAAATCTTCTTGTTCACCGCCGAAATACGTAGACCAAAGCAAGGTGCCGTCATCGGTTGAAAAACAGAGTAACCCGACATCCACGCCCCCGCCGAATGACTCCTGATGGGCGCCCGAGGTCACGGGAACCGAATCATCCGAAGCATCACCGTAAACGTAGATCCGACTGCCGTCAGGAGAAGATTCCGCATGCCACACTGAAGGTGCAGCTTCCGACCCATACAAATAAGTAAGCCAGATTAAGGCTCCGTCTTCGTCAAACTTCGAAATGAAAGCACTCGAACTCTGGTTTTCCGGAAAATCCGGGGCGAAGGTTCCGGGGGTCCCCAAATTTGCATCTGCCGTAAATCCCGTGGCATAAATGCCGTCACCGGTCACACAAACATCACGCACACCGTCTGTATCTGAGGAGCCCAAAAAAGTACTCCACAGCACCGCGTTGTTATTGTCAAAACAAGTCACGAAGCCCGACATAGATCCTTCAAATACAGAATTATAAGCACCTTCAGTCACAGGAAAATCCTCTGCTTCAGTAGTACCGCCAACGCAATACCGATCGCCGAATGAAGAAATTGCATGGGTGGGAAATCCCGACGAACCGCCAAAAAATGTACTGTATCCGGGACTCCCGTCAGAACTCATTCGGGTGATAAATCCTTTTCTCCCGAAAACCACATTATAGTCGGGCTGAAGGGCATCGTCTGAAACCCAAAAATTAACAGATTCGGTTTCTCCGACGATGATCCAATCTCCGCTATCCGTGAGCGCCATCGCGTTTCGCAAAGAAACCCGATCGGTTTGATGGCCCCCGAAAAAGCTCCCGTAAATCAAATTCTGATCGGTTTGGGCAGAAGCCGGTACCGTCAAGATGACAGCGAGAAAGAGGGAGAGGTAAAATCGAATGGTCATGGCAGTTGATGATTTATTGCTTGAGGGTAGTATACGTCTTAAACGAACCATCGGTGAAGGAAAACTTATGGTACAAAAAGCCGTTCGGCAATTGGATTTCCGTATCTACTTGGTGATTGCCGCTGTGGTCTTTCGGAATTTCAAACTCAGTGGAAAAAAGCAAGTGACCCATCGGGTCAAAAAGCTCGTAGTTCACTCGCAGAGCTGCAGTTGTATTGATCGTAGCATTAATAAAATTGTCGGTGTGTGGATTGGGAAACATCAAGGCATCGAAGTAATCTTTCATTTCAACGCTTGCACTAAACGGTTCGCGCACCTCAAAAACAACGTAAAAAAGAGGCATGTTCTCTCTTTTGATCATCAACCTGTATAACCCCTCCTCAAAATTAATTGTAGGAAACACAGGGGTATCATCAGAGTCAAAAAATGTTCCCTTGTGGCCTGACATAACTTCTTCCATGCCGTTTCTGTATCGTGCCAAACTGAACAATTCACTCGATGCCAGAATATCAGTGAACGAAGATCCGCCGCTCTCGGATCCGTCTCCACCAAAGACCCCCTCGACCCTTTCAACCCACGTATCCTCATCTACAAATAAAATCTCATCATCCAAATTTCCCGAA
>PXBH01000188.1 GCA_003565555.1 Cryomorphaceae bacterium
AAAAAGTGGCCACAAGGGAGCTCTACCTTTCGGAAATGGGCAACTTCGTGATGTTCCGGCCCTGTCTGCGCTACGAAGACGATACCCTCGTGGATCTGCTCAGCGAGGGAGAGGTATGGATTGCCGATGAGCGGGGCATCCGCTCCAAAAGCCACAACGCCGAGGAGGCCGCGGAATACCTCGAAATACTGCGCACTGCCCACCCCGACTTCCGGCAGCAGTTTCGCTCCGATTTCTTCTGCCTGAACTACGACGCCTTGCTCGACGAGCACCGCTTCGTGCGCCTCTTTTCGCACCTGCGCGACGCCGGTGTGAAGGTATTTGGCGAAAAAGACCTCACCAGGCTCAAGGAAATTCCCGTTCCCGGACAAGTCGCTTACACGGTGAAGCGCGAGATCGACTGGTTTGAGCTCAATGCCGACTTTGTATTTGGCGACCAGAGCATCACCCTGGCGCAACTCAAAAAGAGGTTTGTGCCGGGCAGCCAATTCATCGACCTCGGCAAGGGCCGCAAAGGAAGCATCCCCATGGATTGGTACAAGCGCCTGCAGCGCATATTCCGGCTCGGGCAGACCGAAGAAGACGGTATAAAAATGTCGTCCTTCCACTTCAATGTGATCGACGAGCTCTTCAAGGATGTGGTCGACCCCGACATCACCGACTTCATCGCCGACCGCAGGGCCAAGCTCCTCAACTTCAGCGGACCGGAAGCTGTGGCCTTGCCCCGGGGCATCAAGGCCTCGCTCAGGCCCTACCAGGTCGATGGTTTTCAATGGCTCTGTTTTCTCGATGAATTTGGCTGGGGAGGCATCCTCGCCGATGATATGGGCCTCGGCAAAACCCTGCAAATGATCACCTTCCTAAAGCATGTGCTCAGGAAGAACAAACAGACCAACCTCGTGGTGGTGCCCACTTCCCTCCTCTTCAATTGGGAAAACGAGCTGAAAAAATTCGCCCCGGCCCTGAAGTACCACGTGCACTACGGGCCCGCACGGGTCAAAGATTTCGCCCTTTTTGACAAGACGCACCTTGTGATCACCAGCTACGGACACATGCTGAGCGATGCGGAGTGGATGCGCGAATACGACTTCAACTACATCGTGCTCGACGAATCGCAAGCCATCAAAAACCCTGCGAGCAAGCGTTACAAGGCCGCGCGCCTGCTAAAGGCCAACAACCGGATCGCCATGACGGGCACTCCCGTGGAGAACAACACCTTCGATCTTTACGCCCAGCTCAGCTTTACCAATCCCGGCATGCTGGGCAGCGCGGCCCACTTCAAAAAGGAGTATGCCAAAGCCATTGACAGCGGGAAGGACAAGGCCCGCGCCGGCGAATTGCAGCGCACCGTTCAGCCCTTCATCCTGCGGCGCACCAAGGAGCAGGTGGCCACCGAACTGCCCGACAAGACGGAAGACATCATATATTGCGAAATGGACAAGGCCCAGCGCAAGGTGTACGACGCCCACCGCAACGAAATCCGCGAAACCATGCTCGGCAATATGGAATCGGAAATCATCAGCAGCGAGCGCTTCAAGGTGCTTCAGGCCCTCACCCGCCTGCGCCAGGTGTGCAACAGCCCACTCCTCTTGCCCGGCAATGAGAAGTACGGCGGCACTTCCGTAAAAATTGACATCCTCCTCGACCACATCCGCGAAAAAACCGGCAACCACAAGATCCTGGTCTTTTCGCAATTCACCCAAATGCTGGGCCTCATCCAAAATGCCCTTGAAAAGGAAGAGATCAACCACGCCTACCTCGACGGGAAATGCAACAACAAGCAGCGGCAGGCTGCAGTTGAAACCTTCCAGACCGACCCTGACTGCCGCGTATTTCTGATCAGCCTCAAGGCCGGCGGCACGGGGCTCAACCTCATGGCTGCCGACTATGTCTACATCGTGGACCCCTGGTGGAACCCCGCAGTCGAAAACCAGGCCATCGACCGGTGCTACCGAATAGGGCAAGACAAAAAGGTGATCGCCTACCGCATGATCTGCAAAAACACCGTAGAGGAGAAAATCACCGAACTCCAAAACCGGAAGAAAAAGATCGCAAGCGAGCTCATCAGCACCGATGAGGGCATTCTTCAAAAACTCGATAGCGAAGATCTGAAGGCGTTGTTTTTGTGAGGGGTGGGAATGGTTGCGGCTTGGTGTGAACTTGACACGTTCACTGCTCGTGGGACGCGTAGGACGCTGGCGGCGCTGTCAGCGTCGCCCGTGTCCTACGCGTCCCACAAAACACCCCGGCAAAAAAAATCCATTACATTTAAACCTCCCAAAAAGCGACCAATCAACACATCGCCACAAAATGACCACCGACCAAAGCAATCCCGAAGGCTTCATCCCTTCCCACGGCGGCTACCGCAAGCTCTTCAGCTATCAGAAGGCCGAGATCATCTATGACGGCACAGCGTACTTTACGAACCGCTTCTTCCATAAGTACGACCGCACCGTCGGGCAAATGGTGCAGGCCGCCCGCAGCGGCAAGCAAAACATTGCCGAGGCGAGCATGGCCTCGGCTACAAGCAAGGAGATGGAAATCAAACTCACCAACGTGGCCCGCGCAAGCCTCGAAGAATTGCAACTCGACTATGAAGACTTTTTGCGGGTGCGAAAACTCCCCCTCTGGCCAAAAGACCACCGCCTGGTAGCCCGCCTGCGCGAATTGAACACGAGCTGCCCTAACCCCACTTACGAGACTTTCAAAAAGGCCATCGAGCACGATGATCCCGAAATCTGCGCCAATACCATGATCACCCTCATCAAGATATGCACCTACCTGCTCAAGCGCCAAATACAAACCCTCGAAACCGCCTTCATCAACGAAGGTGGCATGCGCGAGCGCATGACCCGGGCGCGGATCAATAAGCGCAACAAAAACAAGTAAGGCGTGGGCATTCAAGGTAGTGTATCGCGCAGTGGGACACGCAGGCCACGGGCGACGCGCCCTGCGTCGCCAGTGTCCCCCCGAGGCCCACGAAACAGCCCGCCACCACCGGAACCTTCCGACAGCA
>PXBH01000060.1 GCA_003565555.1 Cryomorphaceae bacterium
ATAAGTTCGAGGTTCAAATCACGCGGAGAAAATTTCACCGATATGTTTTGTTCTTGCCGCATCACCTTTTCGGGAAACGAACCGACGTCGAAGCCCATTTCGCGAAATACCGCAGCAAGTTTGTCTAAATTTCCGGAAGCTGTGTCGATCCAAAAATCCACAATGGCCGAATGCCTTTGATAACCGTGAAAATTCACCGCACCTCCGCCCACCATCAGCATTTTCACCCCCTTGGCGTGGGCCAAGGATATGAAAGAATCAATGTTCTCCTTCCACTGCTTTTCCATGGGAGGGGCTTTCAATGATAAAATTGCCTTTTTGACGTGATTCATCGGTGTACTGCACGGGAAAACGGGCTATGCGTCTGCTGAGTTCAAAAAAAGCCATCATGCGCTCGGCCGGGGAGAGCCGAAGAAAAGCTTCTTCCTGCCGGCGGTTGCTCTCTTCCTTGGTGCGGTAGGTGATTTTCATTTGTGTAAAGTTATGGATTTAACGGAACAGAAGGCCTTGGCGAAGCAATATCGAGAATATATGGAAACGAGATGTTCGAATAACAGCATCTCGATACACAGCTCCTGCGTCGCGGCACTCGATGTGACGGTTTTTTTATCCATGGATCATCTGTTTTAAGGATCTTGTCAGTCCAGCCGTTTGATGATAGAATTTGGTCACAAGAATGAATACTTCTGTGAACCGAAATGCTCCGTAGCATTTGCAATGCTGCGGAAGGTCGATTCAAGAATTCTTTTGAAATTTCGCGATTCAGAAGATAGTTCCGAAGGGCGGATGCCCATCGGAGCGATCACACATTTTGTAACATGCGATTCAAGGTTACAACGAAAACGATCGTCACATCGAGATATGAATAGCGGCTGCGCACTATTTGTTGTAGAGTGATGACGTAGCGCAAGCTGTCATTGTTTTCTTGTTGTGCGGAGGAGATGACTTATTCCTTTTTTCATTTTCGGCGGTATGCGTGAGGCCCTTCCATACGGATCAACGTCGGGGTTCCTCGCTGCCGTCCCTTCGGGAGGCGGGTACTTCGGGATGACAGGGCCAACTTTTATATGTTGCGGCGGCCGGCGGGAAGGAAGAGGGGCGGTTTTGCCGAAGCAGTCTTTAAACCCCCAAGGGTTTTTGAAGTTTTAAGTCCCTGCCCTCCGTTAGGCGGGCGGTATGTGGCTCTCGCGCAGGGTGTCTGCTTTGAGCACACGATCCTTCGCCCCGATTTTCTCCCCCAACAGCCCCCCGCAACCCCCGGCGGCCCCTGTCATCCTGAGCGGAGCGAAGGATCGAGGCCTGGTTTGAGCAAACCCCGGAATCGAAGCACTTTTCTCGAAATTCTACTTTCAGCCCGTGGGGTGCTTTACCCGCGGCGCGAGGAACCCCGACGTTAGGGCCTCACGAATACCGATGAAAACAAAAATGGGAGCGAGTAATCGCATCAGCGCTTGAGCGAGCCTTGCGGTCACCTTTTACACCATTCAGAATGTTTCGGTTAACACATTGGTTTTTTTGTGGTCGGCACCTCAATTGATCCGGGTCTCGTTTTAAAAAGGGCAGGAGGCCCAAGTAACTGTCACTCGGCCCCGCCGACTGCAAGGAGTGCGTATGTATACACTTGAGGGCACGGTGAAACTTGAGAGTGTTCATTGTCAGAGTGTTGGAATCTAAATCTATAAAGACGTCATTGGTAGTGTTTTTTGACGAAGCGCAGCGGAGTCGAAAAATGAAGCGCAAGTTTCCTGACATCCACGCAGTGGATACCGAATAGCGACCTCACGCGAAGCGTAATCGAGATGCTATTACTCAACATCGATTCAATAAATCTTTTGAAATTTTGCGATTCAGAAGATAGTTCCGAAGGGCGGATGCCCATCGGAGCGATCACACATTTTGTAACATGCGATTAAAGGAGTAGCCGATTGAAGAAAGTCTCTTTACTCCGGGATACTTCCCACAACTTACTCCGAGTCTTTTTCCGCCCTTATCCTTTATTCTCCGCAGCCTTGCCCGCTGCTTCTTTTGCCGCGCGGTGCTTGCGAAACAGGTCCAAAGCGATGCCGTCCGAGAGCCCCATTTGCGGAACGCTGATCTCGTGTACGCCCGTGGTGCGCATCACGGCGGTGTAGATGTCGCCGGCGTGCACGATCACGTCCGCACGGTCGTTGCGCATGCGGTACTTGAGCATGCGCTCTTTCAGCGTCATATTTTGCATCTGCGCATGCATTTCTTCGAGGGCGGAGAGGTGGAGCATCTCACCGTATTTGTGCCCGCTCATTTTGAAGTAGCGGTTGATGTTTCCTCCCGTCCCGATGGCGGTGATTTCGTCGCTGAGGTCCTCCTCGCTCAGCTTGGTGAGCCATGCCCGCATGTCGTCCCAGAGGGCTTGCTTCACCTTCTTCTTGAGCAGGCGCACCGTGCCGATTTTGAAGGATCGGCTCCGCACGCGCTTTTTGTTTTTCAACAGGGTGATCTCTGTGCTTCCCCCGCCCACATCTACGTAAAGGTAGCTTTTGGCCGGATCGAGGCGGTGGCTCTTGAAGGTCGAGAGGATGAGGTTGGCCTCGGTGTGGCCGGTGATAATATCGATGTCGACTTTGGAAAATTCGCGGACCCGCTGCTTGACTTCCTCCGAATTTTCGGCCTCGCGCATAGCCGAAGTGGCGCAGGCGCGGTAGGCTTTTACCCCGTGCACGTCCATGAGGTAGCGGAAGGCCTTCATGGTTTTGGCCAGCTGCTTGGCTTTCGACGAGGAGATGCACCCCTCTTCAAAAACCGAGGCCCCCAGGCGCACGGGCACCCGCACGAGGCTGGTCTTCTCGATGTTGAGATCGTTTTCGCTCTCGGTCACGTCGGCGATGAGCAGCCGAACGGCGTTGGATCCGATATCGATGGCTCCGAATTTCAAAATGCGGCCCCCATGGCGTTTAGTTTCTCTTCGATCAGCGCAATTTTGGCCTCGGCATCGGCCTGCTTTTTCTTCTCTGTGGCCACCACCTGCTC
>PXBH01000056.1 GCA_003565555.1 Cryomorphaceae bacterium
CAACGCGGCGGCTGAGGTGTTCCTGCGGGTGGTTTTGGTCTTGGCTTTGGTCTTGGTTTGTGCTTTCATAGCACAGAACAGCATACCATGAACCACCCGTCCCCGTCACACGTCCCGCACGTCGCGGCGCCGCGAAGCGGCTCCGTTCAACAAGCCGCGTCATGCAACCACTACCAGCCGTTCAATTTCGATGATTTTCCGCAATTACAACCCAAACCCTGTGATCGACGCTCGCCGCCGCTGGTAGTGGTGCATGCGCTCATCGTTGGGCGAAGAAAACGAAGACCCGAGCATGGCTGCCGTCCTCTAGCCTCGCGAGTCGTGAGTTTACTACTGCAAAAGTATATATGATTCAGAGATTGCCAGCAACATCTCCAATAAGAACGGAGCTCATCGAGCTCTTTCACGGGTTGGCCAGCGATCTCGCGAAGTGGCTTCACGGCCAGCTCCTCCGCCATGGCGGGAAGAACTGGTGGAAGCACCATGTCTGTGAAGTTGTCCAAGACCGGGAGCAACGGCGAATTGCGGACGGTGAGTGGAAAGAGCTGGCGGACATGGACCTCGGCTCTCTGCTGGGGCTTCTCCAAGCCAACTTCCGCTTTCTGAAATGTCGCAGGGCGCTGGACAAGGAAGCACGCGACACGATCCGTGCCATGAAGGAGGTCCGGAATCGCTGCGAGGGGCACTGGCCGGTCAAGGGCATCCCCCTGTCGGAGTTCACGGTGCATTTCGAGGCGATTCGGGCGTTCTCGCGCTTGGTCGGGGGCGGGAAGGCCCGGGCCGAGCAGATCGATGCCACGGAGCGCAGCCTTGAGGGCCTCAAGGATCACGACGATTCGTCTACGGGCGAGGTGCTTCAACCCGAGGCGGAAGCGCCGCCCCCGTTCATTCTCGCAACGGAGAGGCGGCTGGCAGACTATTTTGGCAATGAGTCTCTGACTCCGTCCCAGCAGCAGGCTATCGACGAGCTTCAGCGCTTCCTGGACAGCCCGGATGAGCATTGCTTCATCCTGCGTGGCTATGCGGGAACCGGGAAGACCTTCCTGATCGGAGGCCTGGTTCGCTACCTGCAGGCGGTTCACCGAAAGCCGGAAATGATGGCCCCCACCGGCAGGGCCGCCCATGTGCTCCGGGACCGGCATCAGGTCGATGCCAGCACCGTGCACCGTCACATCTATTCCCTCGCAGCGCTCAAGGAATACCGCGAGGTCGATGAGAATGGTGACGTGACCTACAAGTTCTACTTTGAGCTGAAGAACAACGATCTCGACCACGACACGGTCTTTATCGTCGACGAGGCCTCAATGCTTTCCGATGTCTACTCGGAGTCCGAGTTCATGCACTTTGGCTCCGGACGTCTTCTGAGCGACCTGCTGCGCTACATCAATTTCGACGCCAACGACTACCGGAAGAAGCTGATCCTGGTGGGTGACGACGCGCAGCTCCCGCCGGTCCACATGAACAAATCTCCGGCGCTCGATGCCGACTACCTCCGGAAGAAGTGTCTCATTCGGAGCTGCGGCTGTGAGCTGACGGACGTCGTTCGTCAGGTTGAGTCGAGCCCGGTGTTGGAGAACGCGACCAAGATGCGAGAGCTGCTGCGGACCAAGCGGTTTCCCAGCTTTGACTTCGTATCGGATGGCAAGGCCATCCGGGAGTTGCGGCCCGATGAGTTTGTCGAGGCCTTTGTCAAGGAGCGGGACCCGTCATCCATCAACCGGTCCGTGATCGTGGCAGACACGAATGCCAAGACGAAGGACTACAACGATGCCGTGCGAAGCCGCTTGTTCCCCGGAAAGGACAGCATCCAGCCCGGAGACCAGATCATTGTGGTCCGGAACAACTACCGATACGAGCGCGCCCTTCTCAATGGCCAGATGGGCCTGATTGTGGACTGCGCGGACCAAACTGAGATCCGCAAGGTGCCCCTGAATGTTCCGGACGAGGATGGGAAGAAGAAGATCGAGATGATCAAGCTGGAGTTCCGGGAAGCGACGCTTCGGTTTCCTCACGATCGGGAAGGGCACTTCGACGTCACCTGCAAGATTTCGGAAGACTGCCTACAGAACAGGAATGCGGACATTTCTTCCAACTACGCGAAGGCACTTTACGTCGACTTCAAGGAGCGCCATCCGGATCTGAAGCCGGGGCAACCTGAGTTCAAGGAGGCGCTGAAGGCGGATCCCTACTTCAACGCGGTCATGCTGAAGTTCGGCTACGCCATCACCTGTCACAAGGCACAGGGCGGAGAATGGGAGACGGTGTTCGTGGACTTTTCCGGGAAGAACAAGCTCAACGCCGACGGGATTCGCTGGAGCTACACCGCGCTCACCAGAGCAGAGACCTCAGTTGTCGCCACCAATGCGCTTCACCATACCATCCTGACGCCCAAGAAGGGCATCGTCGGCCCCGTGCAGGTGGGGGCGCCGCCCAGCACGGCAGCAGGTGAGCCGGCGCCGGCAACAGCCCATGGCTCGAGCGAGGCAGGGAAAGCAGCGGGCTCGATGACCCCGGGCACCGCCATCAAGGCACTCGTTGAAGCGCTTCTTCCAGAAGGCTGGAGAATCGTCAGCACCCGCAGCCACCAATACCAGGAGCGGATCACACTGGGCGTGGCCGAGAAAACGGTCACGGTCGCAGTTCACTACAAGTCGAACCTCCGGATTAGTCGGATTCAGGTCATGCCCAAGAGCGGCCAGGAGGAGCTCGACCAGCAGGCATCAACCCTCTTGGCGCCGTTGAAAGGGCAGACTCTCGGCCAGGATGGCGGAGCCGCCTCGGATGTTCGAGAAACGCACGCTGCGTTCGTCAAGGCCTTGGAGACGGAGTTTGAACCGAGAGGGGTTGAGGTCGTCTCCCTCAAGTCCAACACCGAGTATCACCTGGTTGCCAGGCTTCGAGCCGGGATGGCCGAAGGAACAGTCAATTACCACTTCGACGGCAAAGGCACCCTGAGCAGTTGTCTTCCTCATCCGAATTGTCCCGAGGCAATCGTCGAAATC
>PXBH01000192.1 GCA_003565555.1 Cryomorphaceae bacterium
CAGCTTTTTGCGGATCCTGCTCCGGTCCGGGTTTCTGAGCGTGCGCACCGCGAACAGAAACATCTCAATCACCACAATGGAGATGACAAATATCATCAATGCAATCATGTATATGCTCATGTTCTTCCCTCTTCCTGCTATCCAGCTCTAACGTTTTTCTTTCTCTGATCCCAAAATTTTCTTCATTGTTTCTTCGTCGTTTCTTCGTCATCCCGGATAGAGCCTGTCCCGGTGAAAAACCGGGAATCCGGGATCCAGGGTTTTCAGCCTGTCCTGGACCCCGATCCGGGATCATCCCGGACTAGATCCGGGATCCAGTGCCTTATCATTTCTGGATTCCGGCGTTCGCCGGAATGACGGAGAAGAGACTGCCTCCTGCCTCCTGCCTCCTGACTCCTGCCTCCTGCCTCCTGTCTCCTGACTCCTGTCTCCTGCCTCCTGACTCCTGACTCCTGTCTCCTGCCTCCTGTCTCCTGTCTCCTGTCTCCTGCCTCCTGCCTCCTGCCTCCTGCCTCCTGCCTCCTGTCTCCTGTCTCCTGCCGCCTGTCTCCTGTCTCCTGCCGCCTGCCTCCTGCCTCCTGACTCCTGTCTCCTGTCTCCTGCCTCCTGACTCCTGACTTAAACTTCCGTCACCACATCCGGATTAAAAATATTCCTGTCCACTTCAATTCCATACTGAGCGAATTTGTCCACAAATCTCGGACGGACTCCATTGAACTTGAAATATCCCTTAACCTTGCCTTTTTCATCCAGTCCGGTGGCATTGAACGAGAATATCTCCTGGGTGGTGATCACGTTGCCTTCCATTCCGGTTATTTCCTGAATTGAGGTCACTTTCCTGGTCCCGTCGGACAGCCTGGAGGCCTGGACGATGATGTGCACCGCCGAGGCGATGAACCTGCGCATGAATTCAATGGGTATGTCCAGGTTGGCCATGGAGACCATGCTTTCAATGCGCATCAGTGCGTCCCTGGGGGTATTGGCGTGAATGGTGGTCAGGGAGCCGTCGTGGCCGGTATTCATGGCCTGGAGCATGTCAAATGCCTCGGATCCGCGCACCTCGCCCACGATGATCCTGTCCGGGCGCATACGCAGGCTGTTGCGTACCAGGTCTCTGGCCGTGACCTCGCCTTTGCCCTCGATATTGGACGGTCTGGTTTCCAGCCGGACCACGTGCTCCTGTTTGAGCTGCAGTTCGGCCGCGTCTTCAATGGAGATGATCCGGTCGGTATTGGGAATGAACTGGGACAGGCAGTTGAGCAGGGTGGTCTTTCCGCTGCCTGTGCCTCCGGATATGATGATGTTCAGCTCGCAGTGGACGATTCCCTTTAAAATTTCGCCGATAGGCTGGGTAAAGGCCTTGAGCATGATCAGATCGTCCAGCTTCAGAGGGTCGCGGCCGAATCTGCGGATGGACATGACCGGTCCGTCCAGGGCCAGGGGAGGAATGATCACGTTCACCCTGGAGCCGTCTGCCAGGCGGGCGTCCACCATTGGGGAGGATTCATCGATGCGCCGGCCAACCGAGGAGACGATCTTGTCGATGATGCGCATGAGATGGGAGTCGTCCTTGAAAGTGGATTCCGAAAGCTCGAGCTTGCCGAAGCGCTCCACATAGATCTGCTTGTGGGTGTTGACCAGGATGTCGGCGATGGTGTCGTCCTTTAAAAAAGGCTCCAGAGGCCCAAGGCCCATGACCTCGTCCTCGATGTCGCTGAACAGCCTTTCCCTTTCAGCCAGGTTTAAGGGAGCGTTGCGTTCGTCTGTTTCCATGATCTTGGTTACCAGGCTCCTGATCTGGGCCTTGAGCACATTCCTGTCCAGGGAATCCATAAGCGACAGGTCGACCATGTCCAGAAGCCTGCTGTGGATTCTGGTTTTGAGCAGAAAATATTCATCGGAAAATGTTTTGTTCTTGGCCTTGAAGGGTATGACTCCGCCGCTGCCGCCTGTGGCCGGTTTCGGAGTCTGAACGGCCGGAGCGTCTTCT
The DNA here is from genome assembly GCA_003565555.1 of Cryomorphaceae bacterium. Taxonomy (GTDB): domain Bacteria; phylum Bacteroidota; class Bacteroidia; order Flavobacteriales_D; family Cryomorphaceae; genus T3Sed10-241. The sequence continues at coordinate 1,991 of PXBH01000192.1, forward strand.
TTTTTCTTGGAGTTGAAAAACATGTCATTTATTCCTTGTGGTTAATGATTTTCCTGCAAAATATCGATTGATTTTTTTTCCTCATTCCCAGCTCTGGATTCGTTCTCTTTTTCCGTCACCCCGGACTTGATCCGGGGTCCAGTGTCTTTTCTTCTCTGGATTCCGGCTTCCGCCGGAATGACGGAGAAGAGACTGACTCCTGTCTCCTGCCTCCTGTCTCCTGTCTCCTAATTAAACAGCCACCATCTCTTTCTTTTCTTCGCCTCCCCTCCCTGCGAACTGTGCAAAGACTCGGCCAGATCCATAAAATTCCTGGAAATATTTTTCTTGGGCGCGATCTTAGCCAGGGGTTGACCTTTATTGATGGCCGAAATTGTGGTCATGTAGTCGTTGGGAAGGCTCCAGTAGAGCTTCTTGTCCAGGGATTTTTCCACATCATCCTTATCTATGTTCGCGTTTGCTACAAACCTGTTCAGAATGATATGCACCTCGTTCGGGTTGGGATAGCCGAGATCCCTGAAGGTGCGCAGGATCTTGTTGGTTTTGGCCAGGCATGGCAGGCTCTGAACGGCCACGAGAAACACCCTGTCCGACATCTGCAGTATTTTCAGCGGCGTATCGTTTAAGAGCTGGCCCACATCAACGATTACATAGTCGAACATGGTGCACATGACCCTGTACAGGCGTTCGATGATATCCGGAGTAGCCATATTCTGGTTGTCCAGGTAGCTTGGAGAGGGAAGCACGTACACGCCTGACGGGTCCACGGAGAGAATGTTTTTCAGAAAGGTGGAGTCCAGCCGGGAGATGTTCTTGGCGATTTCTCCCCATGAATAGGAAGGCTCTATTTCCAGGAAAAGGGGAATGTCCCCGAAAAGATTCATGTCCAGAAGAGCCACTGAATTGTTATCCCTGGAAGCCAGGCTTACGGCCAGATTGACCGCGATTGTGGTCGTTCCCACTCCGCCTTTGCTGCCCATGACTGAAATGATCTGGCAGGGTCTGG
>PXBH01000181.1 GCA_003565555.1 Cryomorphaceae bacterium
CGGCATATTGCGGTAGTCCTGGAAGATATCTATCAATCGCAAAATGCGAGTGCCGTGCTGCGCTCATGTGATTGCTTCGGAATTCAGGATGTCCACATCATCGAGAACAGAAATACCTGGAATACCCACAGAGATGTAGAACAGGGCAGTTCAAAGTGGCTCTCTATTCACCGCTATAATGAGAAGGATAACAATACGTCCGACTGCCTTCTGCATTTGAAAAGCAAAGGCTATCTCATTGTGGGCACCACACCGCACAGCACTACCGTAATAGACGATATTCCTGCAAATCAGCCCGTAGCCTTGGTGTTCGGGACAGAATTCGAAGGCATCTCCGAGCAGGTGTACCGCCACTGCGACCTTACATGCCGCATCCCTATGTACGGCTTCACAGAGAGCTTCAACATCTCTGTAGCCGCCGCCGTGAGCCTGCATGCCCTGCGGCGTAAAGCAGAAGAGGAAAATTCCGCGCTGATCCCCCTTCCGGAAAATGAGCGCATTGAAGTACTGATCGATTGGTGCGGCAAGGTGCTGCGCAACTTTACCCATTACAAGAAAACCTACCTCAGTCGTAACGAAACCGGCGGTCAGGGGTAAATTTTGCAGATGCAGGCATCCTCTTATCTTTGTGATTCATCAAAAAAATCAGACCCAATGGGAAAAGGAGATAAAAAATCAGCACGCGGAAAACGATTCATGGGCTCGTACGGAGTGAAGCGAAGACGCAAGAAAAAATCGACTTTCAGTGCTGCCACCATTCAGGCAAAGCCCGCAGCAGAACCCCTAACCCCGAAAGCACCGGCAGCCGCAGAGGAAACGCCGCTGAAAAAGGCACCCGCAGCCAAAAAATCACCGGCTGCCAAAAAAACAACCGCCAAAAAGAAAGCCACCAAAGCCGACAGCGCCAAAGCTGAAAAAACTGAGGAAAAGGCGGAGGGCAAAGGTGGAACATCTGATGAGGAGAAGTCGGAAAAAGAGGGCTGATCTGATTGCCCGCTAACGACTTGACGAGAATCTCAATTGCTTTGCGGGAGGGGCTTCGTCCAGCTTCCTGAACCTTCCGAGAAGTCCGCTCACAGATCGTATTTCCGAAATATCGGAGACTCCGGCAGCGCGCAAGAAATCCATTGCGGCGCGTTCTACGCGAACGTTGGGGTGTGCATTGTCACGCACGAAGTGAACGAATTTCAAGATCATAAAGGCATTGAACCAGCGGTAAAAACGCTTTTCAAAGCTGTTGTAACCTCGGCTGTTCGCACGGATTTCCGCAATGCGCTCCTCAAAGAAGTAGGCACTCAAAAAGTCAATGACAATGTAGGGCAAATCTCCGCCCAGGTGCTCCGGTTTGGGTGCGGTGATGTAGAACTCAGGGATGTGCTTAAAAAAAGTGTGGAGGTATTTGAAGGCCTGCAAATTATAGGTATAAAATCCCTTTGTGTCGTCCTGTAAGTAATCCGCCACCGCCTTACCCGTTCCGAAGGGCACGCGGTCCGAAGGCCTGGGGGAAGGATATACCGTGGTGGTGTGAAGTGAAGTAAACCCGCCGAGCGCAATGATTTTGTGCAAAAAATAAAAGTCTTCTCCGGCTTTGCGGGTATTCATCCCGCCCTGCTTGGCATATGCGGAGGCCCGTACGGCCATGGAGGACCCCACTGTGTGAAAAGCATTGGGAAAACCTGCGGCCCTGATGGCTTGGTTGTAATACCGCAAATGAAGCTCGTAATAGCTGATGGCCAGATAGTTTTTTGCATCGTAATCCCCACCGAATGTCGGGTGTGCGAAGCGGATGTCACAGCCAGGTGTCTTTTTATGCTTTCTGAAATGCGTGCACAATGCTTGAAGGTAATCGGGAGCGCAAGTACTGTCTGCATCAAAGCAGGCGATGATTCCCTCCGGATTGCCCACATCATCGAGTCTGCGCACAGCTTCGTCCATACCGATTTTGCGCGCGATGCCTACTCCTGCCTTCCTTCGTGACAAAGCCGGCTCCTCAATCAAGTGAATTCTGAACGCGGGGCTGTCATGAATTCCCTTCCAATAGCGGCAGGTCTCAGCTGTTCGGGCATTGGCATCAACCACTTCCTGCGGTGCGCTTTCACTTGCGTTGACCACCACGATCACTTCTGTGGCACAATCGGGAGGCGTGCAGTTGTAAAGGGAACTGAGGGCATCCTCAATGTGCGGCTCATTGCAAGCCGGGATGACCACCACCAGCCCCAGGTCGGCGGAGGGGCGCTCACGAATCAGGCGTGTCCGCAGCGCGTATTTTTCCAAGTAGGGATTCAAATTCGGTCGGATCAGGGAAATCTGCGAAATTTCTCCCAAGAACGGTCGGTTCCGACCCTTCGGTAACAAATTCGGTCGTGCAGGCGACTCGGTCGGCCCTGCCAAAACTCGATCTCTGAGGGAATGATGATGTAGCCGCCCCAGTGGGGAGGGCGCGGCACGTCAATGCCTTTGTATTTCTCGGTGAAGGACGCGATACGGCGGGACAGCACCTCACTGTCAGCTGCAGTGCTGCTTTGGTCGCTGGCCCATGCACCGATCTGACTTTCGCGGGGGCGCGAGGCGAAATAGGCATCCGACTCCTCCGGGGAAATTTTTTCAGCCCTCCCTTCTACCCTCACTTGCCGGTTCAGTTCGAGCCATAAAAAATTTGCGGCACACTTGCTGTTTTCCGTGAGGTGCTGACCCTTGGTGCTGTTGTAATTGGTAAAAAAAGTGATTCCGTCTTTGGTAAAGTCGCGCATGTAGAGCGTTCTTACGGAAGGAGATCCGTTCGCAGCGGCAGTAGCAAGGGTGAAAGCGTACGGATCGGGAAGCTCAGATTCTATGGCTTGCTCATACCACCGTGCAAATTGATCAATGGGATCCGGGGCAGCGTCGCCGATATCAAAGGGGTCGTTTCCGAAGTCTCTCCTGTCTTTTTTTGTGAATTCACGCAATTCCTTTTTCGGCATAGGGCATATTTTGATGCAAAAATAAGCTTTTCAAGGGAGCAGACGGCCTTTCAGGCATGACGGAGTATGGCTCCAAGCGAAAACTGTCCGCTGATTTTTAGCAGTTTAATCGGAATGCCTTGAGCCGTTCCCGACGTACGTCGCATACCGGTGGTGAAACGTCCTTACGGTGAACCCGTCAACTCCTTTTCGGCATTTCAAGTTTTCAGGAGTTTTAACTCCGGCAAAAGATCCGTTGTTCAAAAAACAAGCCGCCCCCTGAATTTTCAGAAGTAAAAATACCTCGAAAAAAGGGGGCGGCTCCGGAAGATAAAGGACCCTCCGGTCAATCGGATTTTACAGTGGTAAGTACTGCATTTTGCATGGCCGGTACGGTTTGTTCCGTTTTAACCACTTCACGGGTGTTTTGATCGATCCAAATGACGGTGCGATCGGCCTCATTTTCAACAGCGGTAATTTCTACCCTCAGGCATTCCTTTCCCTCTGCGGATTCAGTCCCTACTGCGGAAAGAACCACTTGCTTGGCTTTCATGGTGCTGATGTCCGGCATGAGCACAGAAATGCTGTAGCCCTCCGAGAGCGGCATGCCCGCCACGAGGTATTCATAGCCCGACCCGCTCGGAAGAAGGGCACCTTCAAAGGGGATTTCCATATTATTCCCCATGGCGGATACGGCAATCTTTTCGTCCCGGTACTCCATATCAATCTGCTGCCCTGCTTGTGTCAAACTCCGCGATACCGGGCGCAGGTCCGTGCCGTAAGTCATCACCTCCGAAGCTTTGCCCTGCGGGGTTTCAGACTCGTCTTTTACCGTGATGCGGTCCCCTTCCATGGTGACGGTGCGTGTGGTTTTCATCGGAATATTCTGTCCCTGCACCGCAATTGTAACATTGTATTCCGTCGTGCCCTCGGCGAATGTGGGAACGATGTCGGGCAACTCCTCGGCCAAAACTGTTTCTTCTGTAGGACTGTACTCCACCGTTGCGATATCTACCTTCAGGGTTCCCAAACGCTCCGCTACATCATCGGGCATATCTTCCTGATAGCGTCCGCCGATGTGCTCGGCGAGAAAACGCTCAATCTCGGCAAACATGGCCATACGGTTTACCGGCTTGGCAAATCCGTGTCCCTCATCCTCAGCGAGGAGATAGCTTACTTCGTGGCCGCGGTCGCGCAGTGCAATAGCGATCTGGTCGGCTTCGGCTTTTTTGACACGGGGATCGTTGGCGCCCTGAATGATGAGCAGGGGTTTATTGATTTTATCCGCGCTGAACAGGGGGCTCGCTTCTTCGATACGCTTCCTGCCCTCTTCGGTATTGGGGTCACCCACCATGCCGTAAAGAAAGGCACGACCTGATTCCCAGTATGCCGGAACGGACTCCAGCAGTGTGAAAATATTGCTCGGACCTACGATATCCACGCCGCAGGCATACAGATCCGGTGTGAAGGCAAGGCCCGCCAGTGTGGCGTAGCCGCCGTAGCTCCCGCCCATAATCGCTACGCGGTTTTCATCCGCTATACCTTTTTTAATGAGGTGCTTTACGCCCCGGGTGATATCGTCTTGCATCAGCCTTCCCCACTCGAGGTCACCGGCATTGAGAAATTCTTTTCCGAATCCGCCGCTTGCCCTGAAGTTGGGCTGAAGAACGGCATATCCCCGGTTTGCCAGGAATTGCGCCTGTGCATCATAGCCCCAATAATCCCTCGGGCCTTTGGGACCCCCGTGTACCAAGATGACTACGGGCAGGTTTTTCGCTTTCAGCCCGGCAGGCAAGGTGAGATAGGCGGGAATTTCCAATCCGTCGCTGCTTTTGTACTTCACAGATTCCATGGGGCTGAGGTACTCCTCTACTTCCTTCAGATCGGGACGTGGTGTGTACTGACGGATGAGATCCCCGGTTTCCCGGTCGTAGAACCATGATTCCGAAGCATATTTGTCCCCGTACACGGAAATGAGAAACTTAGAATAATCCAGTGTGCTGCTCTGAAATCCGACTTCCCTTCCGGGAAATTTCTTTTTCAGGAACTTATAGGCTTTTTCCCAATCCTTGTTCCGCCAGTAAATACGGCTGCGGTCATCGGTGTATGAAGTGGAGATGATTTCCCTTGTATTTCGGTCCAAGCGCAAACTTCCGAAGTCTACTTTTCCTTTCGGGTCGCGCTCTGTCAAGGTGAGTTCCCGGGTGACGGGATCCATCAGGAAAAGGGTAGACAAATTGAGGTCTCCTTTGTTGGTCACAAGGTACATCGCGCTATTGTCGGGGGTCCACCCGGCCACATAGGCGCTTTCGGTTACCGAAGTCTCATAAATCGGTACAAGGTCGTCTCCTTCTTTGCGCAGCATGACGGTATTGCCTTTCTCGTCGGTTCGGCTCAGGATGCGCAGGTTGTCGTCCCAGTCAAAATTATATCCGGTAATCCGGTCATTGTTTTCATAGACCATTTTGAGCTCGCCCGTGGAAATACGCAATTCGTAAAGATCGTGCCATGCCTTGTCCCGGTCATTGAGCCCGATCATCATCAGATCAGGATCTTCGTCGCTTAGGTTATAGATTCGCGCAGTCACCTCGTCTACAGGGGTAAGGTTTCTGGATTCAGGCACCTCTTCACCTGCTGCAGAAGGATCTACGGCAAAAATATTGATATTCTCATCACCGTCTTTGTCCTTGGCATAGAGGATGTATTTTCCGTCGAGTGTCCAAAAATATCCGTAGAGCGGCCGCTTGCTGTCGGTGAGCGGACGGGCGTCTTCGAAGGGTGCATCGAAGGTTTTCACCCAGATGTTCATAATGCCTTCGTATTCTTTCAAAAATGAAATGTACTTCCCGTCGGGACTCAACTGTCCGCCGGAAATTTCGGGATTTCCGAAGAAGAGATCGCGGTCGATCAAGGGGACATTCTGTGCGTTGCTCATGTGTTGTGTTGCTGTTGCCAAAATTAAAAGCGGCAAAATTACGAGGTATTTTCTCATGGCTCGTGTCATTTCGGATTGAAGTTGCTCCCGCAAATGTACATCGCAGTTTCGATGGCCGACGGAAAACTGTGACAAACGGAAATACACGCTTTTCGACGGCATCGGAGGACCTTCTCAGCGGAAAGATTAAATTCACCGACGGAAATGTCTGCCAAAGTCAAAATACTGCTCGGGCCTGCGGTGGCAGCTCTGTGCATTTTCGTTCTTCCTTTTTCATTGGCGCAAAATGCGGCCGTCGGTATTGCGCTCTGGATGGTAGCTTGGTGGAGTACGCAGGTTCTCCCCATCGGCGCCACGGCCCTGTTGCCCCTTGTGATGTTTCCGGCTTTCGGCGTGAGCGGTTTTGCCGAGACCGCATCCAATTATGCCAACCCGATCATCTTTTTATTTTTCGGGGGCTTTGTCTTGGGATTGGCATTGGAAAAGCGCGGTTTGCACAGGCGCTTCGCCCTGCACATTCTGCGCGCTGCCCGCGAACGGCCCTTTGCCGTGATTGCAGGTTTTTCGGCGGCTTCCGCAATTCTTTCGATGTGGATCAGCAATACGGCCACAGCGGTGATGATGCTGCCTATCGGCATTTCCGTCATCCACCTTTTGGAAAAGCAATTTCCCGAAGCCTCCACCCGACGAAGGTTTGCCGTGAGTCTGCTGCTCAGTCTGGCAGTATCGGCCAATATCGGCGGAACGGCAACTTTAATCGGCACGCCGCCGAATTTGGTGCTTGCGGGCATCCTTTCGGACACTTACGGGACAGAAATCGGTTTCGCCCAATGGTTCTTCTTCACGGCACCTTTGGCAGCTGCCCTGTTCTTTGTCGCATTGCTGATCAACACCAAGGTGATTTTTCGGGTGCCGAACCTCAATATGTACGGAATGCGGCAAATGACGCGCAACGAATTGGAAAAAATGGGGCACTTACGCACCGCCGAAAAGCGCGTGGCACTCGTGTTTTTGCTGACTGCGGGATTGTGGATTTTTCGGGCACCGCTCTCCAAACTCCCGGGACTCGGGTTTGTATCGGATGCCTTGATCGCTGTTTTTTCAGCGCTTCTCCTTTTTTCCGTCGGCGACGGAAGAAAAAAGCGGCTTATGGGCTGGGAAGACATGAAGCGGATGCCGTGGGATATCCTTTTGCTATTCGGCGGCGGACTTTCTATTGCAGCCGGGCTCACGGCCACAGGCACGGTAGAGCTGCTCGGGTCGGCTTTTTCGGCATTCGATGCCGTGCATTGGCTGATTTTTGTCCTCTTTGCGGTGGCCGTGGCCGTGATGCTTACCGAATTGATGAGCAATGTAGCCATGACGGCCATGCTGCTTCCCGTGGTAATTGCGGCAGCCGAAGCAGCGGGAGGCCATATGATGACCATGGCGGTTGCCCTGACCATAGGTGCGAGTTGCGCATTTATGCTGCCCATCGCTACCCCGCCGAATGCAGTGGTCTTTTCCGCGACTTACATCCGCTCGGCCGACATGGCCAAGCTCGGATTTTGGCTCAACCTCATCAGTATTGCCCTCATCACGGCCTATTGCTATGCAATAGCCCCCCTGTGGTTTTCCTGAAAAACTCAGCTGAAAACAGCCCCTGCCTTCAAAAGGGCTGAGGCCAAAGCTTTGCGGTTTACGCCGTCATCAATGTTTCGGTCGGCGAAATATTGCAACATTTTCTCGGTAGGCATATTGCCCGTGAGGTCATCCGCGGCCATCGGGCAGCCTCCGTAACCTTTTAATGCTCCGTCAAAACGACGGCAACCGGCTTCATAGGCCGCATGTATCTTCTCTTCCCAAGCATCCGCGGTAGTGTGGAGGTGAGCGCCGAAGTTCACTTCGGGTATTTCGGGAATTAATTGACTGAAAAGCTGATGAATACTGTTTGGTTCAGAGCTGCCTACAGTATCTGAGAGGGCCATTATTTTCACATCAAAAAGCTCGTAAAGTTGCCGCGCATAACCGGCGGTAATCTCCGGGCTCCAAGGGTCACCGTAAGGATTGCCGAAAGCCATGCTCAAATAAATCACGAGTTCCTTGTCCTTGCTTAGGGCGGCTTCGGCTATGGCCTCGGTGCGTTTGAGCGACTCTTCGATGCCGGCATTGGTATTGCGCTGCTGAAAGGTTTCCGAAACGGAGAAAGGGTAGCCGATCACATCAATTTCATCAAAACTTGCCGCCTCTTCCGCACCGCGCAGGTTGGCCACGATGGCGAGGAGTTTAGGTCTTTTTTCCGGAAAGGAGAGCCCGCTGAGCACCTCGCGCGTGTCGGCCATTTGAGGCACGGCCTTCGGCGAAACGAATGAGCCGAAATCGATGGTGTGAAAGCCGGCCTTGAGGAGGGCATTGATGTAGTCGATCTTCACGGTTGCGGGGATGGGCCTTTTGATCCCCTGCATGGCGTCTCGCGGGCATTCAATGATTTCGAGCATGGTTGAGAATTTTCTTGTTGATGTCGCGCACCAGGGCGGGCCCCTCATACACGTAGCCTGTATAAACCTGAACCAGCGACGCACCCGCCTCGAGTTTTTCCAGCGCATCGGCAGCGCTGTGGATGCCTCCGGCGCCTATTACCGGAAAGGCACCGCCTGACTTCGCGCAGAGGTAGCGGATCACTTCCGTGCTGCGCCGCTTCAGTGGCTGCCCGCTGAGGCCTCCCGCCCCGCAGTCTTCGACAGCCGAAGCTTCGGTGCGCAGACCTTCTCTGGAAACAGTGGTATTGGTGGCGATAACCCCGTCAATGCCCGTGTCCCGCACGATTTCGATAATATCGTCGAGTTGATCATTCGTAAGATCTGGGGCGATCTTAAGCAAGATCGGGCGCACATCAGGCTTTTCGTTCACTGCTTTTTTCAGCTTCCGCAAAATAGCGGTGAGCGGCGCTTTCTCCTGAAGGGCACGTAATCCCGGTGTGTTCGGGGAAGATACGTTTACCGCAAAATAGTCCACCACATCCCAGAGTGTTTCCACACAGGACAGGTAATCCTCCGCTGCGTCTTCGTTTGGGGTGTCCTTGTTCTTGCCGATATTTCCGCCTATCAGCACGGTGGCATATTTTCTCTTGAGGCGGTTCCGCAGTTTCTCAGTACCGCTGTTGTTGAAGCCCATCCTGTTGATCAGCGCATTGTCTTCGGGGAGTCTGAACAGCCTGGGCTTTTCATTGCCGGGCTGCGGCCGCGGGGTCACCGTGCCCACTTCGATAAACCCGAAGCCCATAAATCCGAATTGATTAAAGAGCTTGCCGTCTTTGTCAAAACCTGCCGCAAGGCCCACGGGGTTTTTAAAGTGCAGGCCGAATACTTCGCGCTCCAGTTTCTTGTCGGAAACATTGTAAAGCAAGTACATTAGCGTACGCACAAAGGGAACAGCAAAAAGAAAGCGGATGAGGCCGAAAGTGAAATTGTGCGCGCGCTCGGGAGAAAGCTTAAAAAGAAGCGGTCTGATCAGGTGTCTGTACATGGCTCGAATTGTCCTCAAAATTACTTCGCCCGTTCGAGGCGACCAATTTTATTTCTCCCGGCAAGCATGTTTACCACGTGTTAAACAAACCATACACACCACTGTTGTTTCGACATAAAAGGTCAAACCTTCGATAAGCAGCGTATTTTTTCCTATATTCGCTCCACACAGAAAGAGCCCCGATAGTCCATGGACACGCCCACTGAAATTTGCTCGCGCAAAGTACTTAGGGGAGCTGAAACCGAAACAGCTTCTTTTTACCTTTTGGAGGGGGATGTCGCTTGGATACGGTATAAGGAGAAGGAGGAAGAATTCGGCATTCAGGAGGCGAAACGTCACACAGAGGTTCTTGATGCGCTGAACGAGGGAAACCCGGTGCATGTGGTGGTCGATTTTCGCGGCTTGGATATCTTATTCAGCCACGAGGCGCGCGAATATTTTGCCGCCAATGAAGCGCACGGCTCCGTGAGGGCTTCGCAAGCCATTATATTGAGCGGGTTAGCGCATAAAATCGTCGCAAACTTTTACCTGAAGTTCAATAAACCTGACTGCCCTGCGCGTATCTTTTATGCCCCTGAAGATGCGCTGTTGTGGACGAGTAAGCTCAAGAATGCCGGAAACTCAAATGATCAACCACAACGCAAAGAAGAAAACCGAGAAAACAGCGTAAACAACACGCTCTAACTTCAATCCGAAATCCATTCGGAGAACAAAAGGATTGGTGCGCATCTGCTTGATCCTTTCATGCGCGGACAAAGTCACGACAGAGGAAATTATTCCTAAGAGCAAAAAAATCCAGGTGTTTTCCATGATGCAGCGTCCGTTTAAGGTGCAATATGAAGGTATTTCATGTGTGATCCACGGCTCAGAGTCAGGGTATTCAAATTTAAAAATACAACCTTTACGAGGTTTAAATGTATGATTTGTAAAGTATTGAATGCCATTATTCCCGTATAGAAACTCAAGCTGCGGCCGATTAAGCAGTTTTAGTCCTAAATTGATTATATAAAACACAATGAATTTTATAACAGAGCTTTGCAAGGGTTTTTCCCACGCCGAAGACCGGAATAATTAACCTCGATTTACAATTTGATAACATCCCCGGGGGCCGGCGGCGAATTTTGATCCAACCCTCTCACCTTAAAGGACCGGGACGTTTGCTAACCCGGCTTTGCTTCAAAGTTCATACATTCACCGACCGCCACGCTTCTTATTTTGGCTTTTGTTGCCACTGTGCCTGCGCAAACGCAAATACGAATGTTTTTATCTCGCCTCGGGCCGGGACTGCTCTACGCGGGAGCGGCTGTGGGGGTGTCACACCTCGTGCAGTCCACACGTGCGGGAGCTGATTACGGGTGGTGGCCTGCATTGGCCATCGTGTTCATCCACGCGGCAAAATATCCTTTTTTTAAGATCGGCCCGCAGTTTGCCGCAGCCACGGGTATGAGCTTGGTGGAAGGGTACAGGAAGGTAAATCGCGGTGCCTTGGCCGTATTTGTGCTGTTTACCCTGGGCACCATGTTTGCCGTTATCGCCGCCATCACCGCCGTTACCGCGGGAATTGCGATGTTTATATTCGGACTGCAAGGGTCGCCGGCGCTGCCGGCCGCAGTGATCCTCGCCCTTGCATCGATCGTTTTGCTTTCGGGCAGGTACGGGTATCTGGAAAGGCACATGAAGTGGATGGTGCTCATCTTAAGCCTGTCGACAGCCATCGTTTTTCTCACGGCCCTTTTTGAGGGCGGAAGCCGTTACCCCGAAGCGGAGGCGCTGATACTCGACAGTGTATTTTTCGTTATGATGATCAAACTTATGGGCTGGATGCCTGCACCGCTTGACCTTTCGGTATGGCATTCGCTCTGGACGATTGAAAAGAATAAGGGACAAAAAGGAAGTGGTGTATTTAATCGAACCGACTTTGAGGTCGGCTATTGGGGCACAATGGTAATCGGCTTGCTCTTTCTCGGGCTGGGCACCTTGTTTTTTTACGGCAGTGAAAAGGCCTTACCCGCTTCGGGAACTGAATTTGCGAAAGTATTGCTTCGTATCTACGCAGACGATTTCGGGGGGACGGCCTTTGCTATCATTTCGGCAGCTGCGCTCGCCACCATGCTCAGCACCACCTTAACCGTGCTGGATGCCATTCCGCGCTCATTGTCCGAAGCATGGAAATTGAGCAGTCTGCGCGGAGGTAACCTGAGTTACGGGGTCAGTCTCATTGTCTTGGCCGCCGGAGCGGGCGCCCTCCTCTCCTTTCAGTCTATCAGCATGACAGCTATGGTAGATTTGGCTACCGTATTGTCCTTCTCCTCCACACCCGTATTGGCCTATTTGAACCTTCGGGCTGCCGATCTTGAAGTAGCGAGCGATAAAGTTTTGAGCAGGGGAGCACGCGGCTATGCATATGCGAGCTTGGGGGTACTGACCTTACTCGCTGTGACTTACTTTTTGGCGGTCTGACACGAGAGGTTTTTAACGGTTCGACGGCCGAAAGTGCGCATTCAGCAAAATCGGCAACACGCCGCTGTGGAGCGAAACTCAGCGGTCTCTGACTGTAAGCTTTGCAGCAGCGGGCTCTGAGCAATCCCGGTTTTCATCTACCCGTTTCCGAATGCCGAGGGCTCCTTTTTATTTACGTTTTTGCTTTGTTTTGAAAAGTCGGTTGAAGATGAGGAATGAATTCGGAGATGACGCTTGCAAGCTCTTCGGTTTCGATCAGGAAGCCGTCGTGCCCGTAAGCCGATTCGATACTGCGAAATACCCCGTGCCGCACCCCTCGAGCTATACGAGCCTGCTCCTCGGGCGGAAACAGCAGATCGTTCGAAATCCCGACGACCGTCACTTCGGCAGTCACCCGAGCCAATGCCCTTTCCACACTGCCCCTGCCTCGCCCCAAATTGTGGCTGTCCATAGCCCGACTCAGCAGGTGATAGCTGTAGGCATTGAAGCGGCGCGCCAGTTTTTCGCCCTGATACCGCTGATAGGAATCCGCCGGATAATGAAAATCGGGGTCGTCAGCCCCGGGAGATTGGGTTTTCCTGTAGGTATCATAATGCCTGTAAGACAGGAGGGCGATTGATCTCGCCGCGCGCATTCCCGCCAGCCCCGCATCGGGTGCCGGCATTCCCCAAGTGGTATCGGCCTCGATGGCCATGCGCTGCGACGCGTTGAATGCCATGCCCCAGGGCGAGTGCGCGGCATTGGTAGCGATGGGAATAAGGCTATCAAAACGCTCCGGCTCAGTTACCGCCCATTCCAGCGCCTGCATACCGCCCAGACTCCCGCCGATGATCAGCCCGATGCGGTCGATTCCCAAATGATTTGCCAGCAGCCGATGGGCCGCCACCATGTCGCGGATGGTCACTTCGGGAAAACCGGCGAAATAGGGCTTTCCGGTTTCGGGGTTTTCGGTGAGGGGCCCGGCCGTACCGTAGCACGAGCCAAAAATGTTGGCGCAGATGATGCACCGGTCTTTCGGATCGAAGAGGTTGCCCGCTCCGAAGAGACCCGGCCACCAGTCGAAACATCCGCATTTGCCGTAAGGGCGTGGCATACCCACACCACATTGCTCCCGTCGGGAAGCGGCTCACCCCACATTCGGTAGGCGATGGCGGGCGACACCAGCCGCCCGCCACGCTCCAGTTCCAAGGTGCCTTGGTGGTTGTAGACTCCTGCGGCCATCAGC
>PXBH01000123.1 GCA_003565555.1 Cryomorphaceae bacterium
CTTCGTGTGCAAAGCCCGCCGCGAGATTCACGCCGTTCCTACGATATAACCGGATGTAACCTACTGATTATCATTTTTCCGAAAAATCGGTTTTACGCCCTCCGGTTGTGAGACCGCTCCGCTAAGTTGACATCATTTTTGCAAGGCAAAAATGCCGCCAAAACCTTTGAAATGAACCGATGTCAGCCCACGGCGTACACCGTGGGCTGACGAATGTCGCCCACCTCGACTACGCTCGGTGCGGCGCTTTCAGGGCTCCGCCTCCGCCGCCCGGATGCAATTGAGGACAGTTATCTGTTTTCGATGTTCGGTCGAAGAACCGCGGTTACTTGAAGGTAAGCGATAAGCCGGAGAGATCTCTGCTTTTTCACTACTTTGGACATCATGAAAAAAATGATCTTCCCGTGTTTGCTTTCGGCCCTTATCGCGCTTACCGCCTGCGACGCCGATACCGTTTACAAGAAAAATGACGACAGCTTCCCGCAATTCAGGTGGGAAAAAGGCCGTGAGGTGGTCTTCACCCCCGAGATTGAAGATGCTGCGGTGCCTTACGATGTGTTTATCAATTTCCGCCATGTCCACGGATTTCAGTTCGGAGCCCTTACGCTGTCCGTGACCCGCGTATCTCCTTCGGGAGCGGAGGAATCAAGGGAATTTGAAGTAGCCATTATCGACAATGACGGCGATTACCTCAGCGAATGCGCATTGGATATTTGCGATCTGCGCACACCTTTCGAGACGGGAACAACCTTTGCGGAAGCGGGAAAATATACCTATCGAATTGCCCACCTGATGGCTGTTGACCCCTTGCCCAATGTGATGGAAGTGGGACTGACGGTTCGCAAAGCTGCCGAATGATGCAGATATCCGCCTGCTTATCTCTGTAAGAGCCGAAATGAGGTGCGTCTGTTGACGGCGTGCTCCTCTTCCGTGCATGTTACGCCGTTTTCACAGTGGTTGAGCAGCATCATTTCTCCGTATCCTTTTCCGAAGAGCCGCTCGCGTTCTACGCCGAGTTTTTCGAGGTAGTCTTTGGCGGACTCTATCCGCTCCTGAGAAAGGCGAAGGTTAAAGGCATCGGGGCCTCTTGAATCGGTATGCCCTTCCAGCTCGATGCGCAAGTCGGGATTGTTCTTGAGGATATTTGCGAGTTTGGCAAGTACGGCGGTACCTTCTGCCCCGATCTCGGCACTGTTGTACGCATAGTTCACCACACCGAGGGCGAAAAGGTCCTTGTCTGAGATACGAACTTTCTTGTCGTATTCGTCGGTGAGGGTGGTTACATTGTCTTCGGGGCTGAGCCTCACGTACACGTGTTCTCCCTGTTCCGAAGCATCGATGGTGGCCATGATCTCACTTTTTTCATTCAGGATATGCACGGTGCTGCTTCTTCCCGGGTCCTCAGCTTTGATGGTGTAGCGTTCGTCGGGGCTCACGGATTTAAAGGTGAATCTGCCTTCTTCGCCGGTGTAAGTTTCGGCAATAGCATTGCCCTCGCTGTCAGTGAGCTTAATCTTGGTGCCTTTCATCTTCTCTTCTCCGGCTTTGTACATCCCGAGTATATCCACGGCGAGTACACTTTCGTCCGTTTCGGAGAGTTTTTCCAAGGTATAATCGATGACTGAAAGCAAAACGAAGTTAAAGTCGGCACCCTCTGCTTTCACATCTGTGATGAGCTGATCATCAGCTCCGAATAGCCTGAGTCTGCTACCTTCGGGCAGCTCGGCGTCGGGCATGGCCACGGAGTATTTGTCCTCTCCGCGCACGTGCTTGAAAAGGAAAGTTCCGTTTTTGTCGACCACTGTTTTTTGGAGTATGTGCCCTTCTTCGTCGATCAGGTGCACTTCCCGGCCCGCTTGGTCACCGGCATCGGCTAATTTTCCGGTGAGGACTTCAAAGAAATCCTCCGGAACGGTCCACACCGCATTGTAGATCATGCTCTGCTCTGAGGTACCCGTGCGGTTTGAGATCAACATGCCTTCACCTTCCCCCGTCACGTAGAGGCTGTGTTCATCTGCGTGGCTGTTGACGGGCAGCCCGAGATTTTCGGTCATTCCCGTGGAGAAGCGGTGGGCGTAAATATCCATTCCGCCGAATCCGCTGTAAGGCTTATCGGAGGAGAAGAAGAGTGTATCGCCGGAGAGGGTGGGCAAAATTTCGTCGCCGGTTGAATTCACGCTGCTTCCCAGATTTTCGGGGGCTGACCAGCGCCTGCCGTCATATTTTGATTTCCACAGGTCCATCCCTCCGAAACCGCCCGGGCGGTCGCAGGAGAATATGAGCGTCGAGTCTGCTTCCCGAAATACCGGGTAGGCAGTATTGGCCCTGTTATCGCCGAAACGCAGCTCTCCCCGAAATTTGCCTTCACGGCTGAATTCTGCGAGAACGAGGCGCTCAGCCCTGTCGGCGGGGGCATATGGGATTCGCTTGAGTACGGTAAGGATCAGTGTGGAATCGGGCAGAAAAACACCCGGCCCGGTCTCATCGTAACCGCGGTTTTCCAGCCTCCGCGATAGTTGGTTCAAGAATTCGGCATTTTCACGGCCATCTGTTTCAAACCGCATCACGCGTTTTCCCTCTGCCCGAATCGGGAAGTATCGCGCATCGGTCCAAGCGTCGGTGAGCAATTGCGGACCGGTATCCGACATCCAGGCCATCATGAAGTTGTCTCCGTCAAATCCTGTCCTCTTCGGCCGGAGATCTACGGGTGAAAATTGGCGCGACATTTCGAGCAAACGTATCATGTGCTGCCAAGTGCGCTGAATATGGGGGTCTTCCGGATGTGCGTTTGCCAGTGCTTCGAGCAGCCCCTCAGCCTCTGCAAATTCAAAGGATGCGGCTTTGAGTTCGGCCTTGGCTAAGATGAATTCGGGAGAGGTACATACTTCACAGTCGCGCTCGGCCAGCATTGCGCCCGCCTTTCCGTACTCCCGTTTTTCTACGCGTTGGGTGAAAGCTTTGCAATCAAGCGGACGTTTGGGTTCGGTATCGCCGGCAGGTCCGCCCGCCCTTGTAGCGGCGGCAGATATCAGTATCGCTATGGTCAGGAGTGCCTTCAAAAGAATCTCGGGGTCATTTCGCGTGATTTGAAAACGTTGAAGTCGTATCCCAAAAAGATTTCGTGGGTTCCGCTTTGGTGGGACAGCATAGGATTCAGGGTCCAATCATAAGAATAACCGAAGTGAATTTTTTCGGAAACGTACACATGGGCTGCACCTACCATCCCGAATCCCTTGCGGTATCCCGCGGTAATCCAGAGGGTGTTGACAATAAGCGCTCCTGCGGTGAGATCCAGGTTGACCGGTCCGCCGTGGGTATGGCGTACCAAAAATCCCGGTTTAAGGCTCAAATTTTCGGAAACCCGAAACACCTTGCCCGCCATGATATGGAAATGGGTGTTGAGCCTTGCGTCACTTTCGTCGGTATTGTTGAGCGCCGGCCGGCTGAGGTTCATGGCGCTGAAGCCCGCATAGGCGCGAGGAGAGGTGTACATCGCACCGAAGTCGAAATTGGGAATCCACCGGTTCGGATCGTCGGCCCACGAAGCAGGATCGTTTCGCTGCTCGTAATCGAGCATGTGCCAATCCATCCGGTAGTTCATTACCCCGCCCTGAAGTCCGAAGCGCAGCTGCTGCGCGCGGCCCAAATTGAGCGCGTAGCCGTAGGTGGCAGAAACGTTGGTCATGCCCCGCGCCCCGACGGCATCGTTTTGAACGACAAGGCCCGCAGCCATGTTTTTTTTACGCAAGGGGCCGTGAACCGAGAAGTTTTGTGTGCGCGGTGCCCCCTCGAAACCCACCCACTGGGCCCGGTAACCCACATTTGCGGAAAGCGCTTCCCGGCTTCCCGCATAGGCGGGATTGACGGTGTAGAGGTTGAAAATATACTGGCTGTAAAGCGCATGCTGCTGGGCAGATGCAGCCACACCCGAAAGTACAAAAATGATAATGACAGCAGGCTTCTTCACTTGGTCAGTTCGATAAATCCTTTGTAAACGACGCCCGCCACTTCAGCCAAAAAGAAGTAGGTGCCGTCGGGGAGCCGCTGTCCGCGCCTGCCGGTGCCGTCCCAAGCACGGGATCGGTTGTCATAGCCCCGACCTTCCCACACCGATTGCCCCCAGCGGTTGAAGATTTCGATATGGTTGTCTGAAAATTCCGGTCGCGTGATATTTTCTACGGTCCATACATCGTTTACTCCGTCGCCGTTTGGCGAGAAAGCATTAAAAAAGCGGAGTACACAATCCTCCTCAGGTCCCGCGCCCACCGTAAAGTTGCGTACGGCGCTGCACAAGCCCGAAGTGACGGTCACGGCATAAGTGCCCGGGCTCAGGCGCTCGGATACAGGACCGCTGTCGCCTGTGCTCCAGCTTACGGTGTAGGGGGGCTTGCACCCCGTGATATCGCTCACTTCCGCAGCGCCGTCCGTAGCTGCCGGACAGGAGGCATCTGTGATGTCTAATGTAAAATCAAGGGCTCCCGTACTGTGAGGCTGATGGAAGCCTTGCGTAAGCGCGGTGCTCAGGGAGCTGTCGGTATGTACGATTGTTTCTCCCGCGGTAGCGGACAGCATGATTCCGCCGCCGGCCTGTGCATCCTGCCCGAAGCTGCCCACCACTTCATGAGACAAGCTGACTTGTCCTGCCAATGACAGGGGCAAAAGGAGGATGAACAATGAAGCCGCGTTTTTCATTTTCTCTGCGTCGGTCGCCGGGCCTTTCAGCGGGTGTACTTAATTTTTGCACCGTGCACCTCAAAATTTTGGGGCAGTCCCGGCGCGGGGCCTAAGGGACTGTTGAAGATGATGTGCAGACGGTAGGTGTACATGCTGTTGTCTACAGTTCTCAAGTTTTCGTTCGCAGTACTCAAGTCGATATCCGCTGCCGTGAGGCTCCCTATAGACGATAAATCGCTTCCCGTAAACTGCGCAATTCTTTCGTAATCGGAGGAAGTCAGCTGCTTTCTCTCCAAGCTGATCGCCGCCGTAGCGGCTCCGGAAGGGCGCATGAAGACTACGGTGAGGCCCTCGAGCTCCGCAAGGTGCGGCAGGTTGAGCGGAGCAGCTGCGCCGCATTCACCGGTAGTGCCTACGGCAGTGAGGAAAGCAGGATTGCCCTCGGGCACCAATGCTTTTGCATCAGAACCCGGAATATACAGGGTGGTAAAAGCCGCGGGGTCAACGGAAACAAACTCGGTTTGAGCGCCAACCGCAGAGGCCGTAGCAGGCATCCATTTGTCTTCAGCCGCATCGTAACGGAGCACATCACCGTCTTGAGGCGGTGTTTCCGCAATTTCACGTCCGCGAATGTGAGAGACCTGAGGCAGGGATAAATTTCCGCTCAAGTCACCGCCGAGGGGATAACTGTCCACATATCCCTTGGTGGCCGCGTGGTGACTTTCGGTCGGGGTTCCGATGTTGACCACGGTCATATTTCCTAAATCGACGGAAGTTTCGCCTTGCATTTCCGAATAGTTGATGACCTCGCTTAAGGTCTGCAGTTCATTCGTCGGGTCCGAATCCGCGTCTTCAGCCAGGGCACTCAGGTCGATGTGAAAGGTGTTTTCGCCCTCCTCAATACGCAATACGGATGAAGATGTGTCGAAGCTTATACCCGTAATCAGCTCGTTCTCGGGATCGGCATCCGCATCGTTGATGAGCGCGCTGAGGTTTACCGAAAAGGTCTGTCCCGGATCGGTCACGGAGAGCACGCTGCTGTCCTCGTCGAAGGCTACAGAGGTGATCAGCTCGTTTGTGGGATCGTTGTCTTGGCCTGCTTCCGGTGCGATTGCGCTCAGATCAATATTGTGCGCCGTACCCCCTTCTTGGATGCGAAGGATGCGCTCATTCTCATCAAAACTGACGGAAGTGATCAGCTCATTTTCCGGATCGAGGTCCGTAGTGAGCCAGCTCATGTCTGCAGACCAGGGGGTATCATTCTCCAGAAGGATCAGTTCTCCCGTTGCCGGATCAAATGAAAAGTTTTGGATGGCTGCGGCCTCACCGCCGTCGCCGCCCGGTATCACCACCGTATGGGTATTGCCCGCCTCGAGCACCGTAAGTACGCGGGTTTCCGGGTTGAAATTGATGTTGTCAATGATCTCGTTTGTAGGGTCTGCATCAGCATCATCGATGAGTTCAGTGAGGTTTACCTCAAATGTATTTCCCGCTTCCGTGAGGGTAAGCAAGGCATCGGCCCCGTTGAATATCATGCTTTCCACAAGCTCATTGGTCGGATCGGCATCTGCATCATCTACCATGTCGGCAGTCTTGGCGTGAAGTGCATAGGGTACCGAAACCAGCTGCACGGGGCTCAATGTTTCGAGCCCTTCGCCGGCATCGATGTCTATTTCCAAGTACCGGCTCCCTTCACTCCAGCTGAGCGCATGAAAATTTCCCGAAAGGGGACTTCCCCCTCCGATACGGATGTTGAACAAGCCGAAGCGGTTGGTCCGAACATTTTCGTGTGCTTCTTGATAGACGATGGCACCTTCGGGTCCGTCGGCCAGAATTTTGCAAATGATGTAGATCTCGCGGTGGGCCAGCTCTGCACCTGATTCGGTATCACGTGCCACCGCTTGGTAATTGATCAGTTCCGGGGTTTGGGCGGCGGAAGTCAATGCCGTCAAGAGTACCGCGGCCGTCACAAAGGCTGTACGGAGGTGGGTCACGCCCCTGCATTTGCATTTCGCGAATATTCGGTACCGGCTTGCTCTCAGGACTTTGTTCAAAGGGACGGTCATATGCCTACGTTTAAACTCAGGAATAAATCCCTCGTTGTTGATCCTCTGCTGCGTTACAGGGCGGGATTCACCCGGTGTATAATGTACCCGTGGTTACGGCACGCGGAGCGAAAAGGTTCAGCTCATGGTCAATAAAGGGCCTATCTCCGGACTTGAAGCGAAATGCAGCCGACGGCTCGGATATATTCCTGACCGGACAGGGAACCGTTGCTTCGCGGACCCCCTCTGAATCGGTTTTGTTTATCCGTACCGGAAAGGCACCTCCGCTTCCACTGTAATGATCGGCTTACCGAAGGTAGACATGCCGCCGTCGAAACTATCCGTTAAGGGCCTATTAACCAGGATGTCAGTATTTTTGCGGATGCTGTTTTCGAACGGTAACGCGGTAATCAGGGTGTCAATACACTTCGGTGCGAACCTTGCAATCCCCGTCTTTCATTTCGACAATGAAATACTTGTCGTGTTCATACGGCCCCAAGCTGTCGAGGGGTGCTTCACATCCGAAACTTTCGATCATGGGGAGTAGGTTGTCCCCGTGCCCGCAGATTACCACGGTGCGCAGGTTGTAAGCATCAGCGGTAATCTCACGCACCATCGGCTCCCAATCGTGCCATTCATAGGGTTTGATTTTCATCCCGCGCGGAATCGCTGCAGGGGAGAGTGTGGCCATGTTTCGGATGTAGCGTGTAGAGTAAAATCGGTCTACCTCCGTATCTTCGAGGATTTCAGCGGTCTGTGCAGCGCGCTGCTCTCCGGCAGGACTCAGGGGCGGATCCTCAGTATCGGTGTCCGTGACTTTCTCTGCATGGCGGAAGAGGTAAACGGTTTGCCCTCCGTCTTTCGGATTGGCGCAGCCTGAGAGGAGCAATGCAAGAAAAAAGGGGAAGATTCTCATGGCATACACGGAGGTCAACGGGCTGCCGATTTAGCTGCAGCCCTGAATACTGCGTTCATTTCAGATGCGATTTCGAGGCAGGCGGCATCGTATTTCATGATGGCATTCGGAAATGCATCAAAAGCCTTTGGATCGCTGTGGGGGAGGCTGAAACGGGTTTCCGCCCCCGGCACGAGCGGACAGCCTTCATCGGCCTCGCTGCACACCATCACTGCGGCAAATTCACTGCGCGGGTTGGGTTCGTCGGTAAAATGTTTGGAGAAGCAGGTAAGGGGAGGGGCTTCGTCCGAAAAGGCCATGATATAGGCCGGGTTTGCCGCATTCACGGCATCAGCCTCCGGTACATTGATCACTTTCCTTGCGGTCCATCCCGTATTTTCCATGGCTTTCACAGCGAGCGGGTAAAATGCCGTAGAGGAGGTGCCTCCCGAGTAGACCTCCGTATTGTCGCCCAATCCGCTGTACCGGCTACATGCCGCTGCCCAGAGCATGGCCATATGGCTCCTGCGGCTGTTGTGCGTGCAGATGAAAATCAGTTTAGCGGTTTTCCCCGATTCAATTTTATCCGCGAGGTAAGCGGCGAGCCGCTCAGCTTCAGCGCTGAGCGCATACTTTTCCCGGGATATGCGCTCGAGGTATTTTTCAATGGGAGGATACATGGCGTCGGTGGTCCTTAAATTTCCGCAAAGGTAGAACTTATGCCTTGAACGGCGAGGGTGCCTCGTTTTGAAATGCTATTTTCCGAAAGGGCAGGTGTACCCCATCGGGCCATATTATTATTCCGTTACGGCACGGATATAATTTCGGTGTTTGCTAAATTGCGCACGATTCGACCCGCTCGGGCACTATCATTGATCACACTTCGAAACATTAACCGACATGAAAAGACAATTTCGATTTTTTACCTTGCTTGCTTTGCTGATTTCATTCAGCGTTTCCGCCCAACTTGAGCCTGCCTGGACGGCATCGCTCGACGGCACCCCGGATTGGCACAAAGTGACCGCCAACGGCTTTTTGGTTGTTTCATCGGGCAGCGAGCTCCACGGCTTTGATCCCGAGACCGGCGAGCGTTCCTGGTCCGTAACCCTTTCGGGAAAATACGACGAGAGCGAAGTGAATGAGCTGGAGGGCGCACCGCTGCTGATCGCCGACCGCGACGGAGAAGTTACCCTTATCGATCCTTTTGACGGTAAGGTAAAATTCAACAGCGTGAAGGCCGGCCTGTCAGAAACGATTTACCGAAAATTTCTCCCCCTCTCGGGCAGCATTGTTGCCGCCGGTAAAAAAGCTGACGGAAGCGAACTGATTATTTGTGTAGATGAGGCTTCCGGCGATGTGCGCTGGACCCGCGATGACAAATTCGGCAGAATCATCAGCATCAACGAAAATTCGAAAGACGAGATGCTGCTTACCACCCTCTTCTTCATCTACAAACTGCGCACCGACAGCGGAGATACGGTATGGAAAAACAGCGTTTCGGAGGAGAGCGACCTCGCCGAAACGGGACTCGGAAAGGCCCTGATGGGCATGGCAGAGGAAATGGCCAAAGACATGGATTTCAATATCAAATTCTACCAAGACCCGAAGCAGGGAGTCTTTATCCTCGTTTCCGAAAACAAGCGCCAAGTTCAGAGCAGTTCGGGCGGAGAACCCTCGGTGAGCTACAGCCTCGAGTACAAAGCTTACAAGCTCGACAACGGTGACAAAGTTTGGAAAGACCCGATCGTCATGAACGGGAGAATGGGCGACATCGCCTTTTATAAAAACGGGGCCATCCTTATGCCCGACGACGGAAACCGTACCACCATCAATTTCCACCCTTTTGAGGCATCGGGAGAAGGCCTTTACGGCAAAAAAGGACGCGGTACCAAAATCAAAGGCGGCGTAAACGGCCACATCACCAATGAGCACGGAATACTCCTGATTTCAAGCTCGGGAAGCACCACCTTCCTCGACCTGCTCGATCCCGAATCAGGCGAAACCAAATATAAAAAGCCGCTGAAGGTAGACGGCAACATGGCGCAGACCATCAACAGCGACAAGGGAATCATCTACATTACCACAGAGGAGATGAACCTTGTGGACGACGCTACCGGTGATCAGCTCTTGGGAAAATCCATTCCCGTGACGCCGTCGCTGACGGCGTTGGACGGGGAAACCCTCTACCTGATGGATGCAAAGAAAAACCACCTGAAAAAGTTGAATATAAAAACGGGGGAGCTTACCGATATTTTCACGGACAAGCTAAAGTTTGAAGGTAAAGAAGATCCGAGCCGCATCGAGCTTCGCGACGGGGGTATCTTGGTATCGAGTGACCAAAACATGGCCTTGATCTCCAAAGACGGTGCCCTCGTGTACCAATCTTATTTCCCCGCTCCGCGGGAGTCAGGTCTGGCCAGGGCCCTGCTTTTCGCGCAGGCAGTGCGCGCAGCTTACATCGGAGCCAATGCATACGCCGCTTCGGGAGCCCTTCAGGCGGCATCTGCCGAGGTGGGTGCCGATGACCCCGTGGCAGGGGCCATGGCAGAGGGCTTCGGGATGGCCTATCAGGAAATCGGCGATCAGGCCTCAGAATTTGCCCAAAAGTCCATCGACCGCATGCGCGCGAGAATGACGGCAACAGCAGAAGGAAGAGATTACAACATCATCCTCTCGGGAGATAAAAAGGGAAGTGCTCTGCTTCGCGTTAACAAGGACACCGGCGAAAAGGAGGCGGAAATTTCCCTCGGCGACAACGACGAGCCGAATTATGCCGTGGATGATGTCACGGGCCGGGTATTTCTCATCACCGACGACGGGAACCTGGTCGGATATCAGTTCTGACCCTGAAGTACGGCCGTCACTTTCGGCATCTGTTCAAAGCCTTTCCCCGGTAGCGCGGAAAGGCTTTTTTTCTCGCTCAAGGTGTTCCGATCGACGGCCCGTCTTTCGACAAAACATCTTTTTTGTTCGACGAAACATCTTTTTGAACCGTCCGTACTGAAAGTCGTGAATGCATCGCATTTTGATATTCGATGCCGATCCTTACCCCCTAAACGACTCCTTATGCAACGGTTTTTCTTTGTTTTACTTCTTTGCATTTCAACGCTTTATTCTTTAAAATCTGCGGCGCAGAACGTGGCCATCAATGCCGGAGGAGACCCCGGTCATGCCTCTTCAATTCTCGATGTGGAAAGCGAGCAAAAAGGCGTACTCCTCCCGAGAATGTCCGCTGCTCAGCGCAATGCGATTAACGCACCTGCCGAAGGCCTCTTGGTTTATCAAAACGACGGCGATCGCGGGTTTTATGTTTTCACAGGCAGCGAGTGGCGTCCCGTATCGGGCAGTGCTGAGCCTGCCGCTGAAATGGATTTGCCGGAAACGGTCACTGTACACAGCACTGATTTCCTGACTACGGGAGGATCTTGGGCGGCCGTGCCCGGGATGACTGCATCATACACGGTGCCTCCGGGCAAAACTGCCGCCGTCAACATTATCACCGATCTGGGACTGGTGACCAACGGAACCGGAAACAATAACCACTCCTGCACCGATCTTGCCCTGATCCGCGACGGAGCTCTTCTGCCCGAAGCGGGCTATAAGCGCGTTACGGCAGGGAGCGGTTCGAATACCAACCACAACAACTATCATCAGAATCCTGTGATTACCGGGCATGAAGTACTCGGCCCCGGCACCTACACTTTTCGTGTGGTGGCCATACAGACGTGTTCGGGCGGTCAATCGCGTCCGGCCATCATGGCCGGCGGTCCCGACAGTGTGCTTCAAGGCAGCATGACCTTGATTGTGAATTACCTATAAAAGAAACAACCGTGAAAAAAGCTGTAATTTTATACTTCTTCGCGGGAGGCGTGCTCTCCTGCGTTTCGGCCAAAGCCCAGGAGATCTTAATCGAGCGAATACCTGTGGATGCCGTCCGCGAGGCGCCGATGGCTTCAGCACACCCGAGTATTGAAATCGATCTTGACAGGCTTACTGTCGAACGTCCGAAAAGCAGCCGCATTGAGCCCGCCCACAAGGACGAAATCGCGCTCGCCCTCCCGATTGCAGATACGCTCGGACTACCCTTCGGAGAGCATGAAGATCAGCTTGACCTGAGCACTGTCAAGCGCATACCTGTTGAGCTGCCGGAACTTTTTCTTATCCCTGAATCACAGCCGAAAACCGACGAAAAAAGATGAAGAATTCCGCATTTTCCGCCCGCTTCCTGACATGCGGCACCTTTTGTGTCGCTGTCCTCATCGCGCTCAGCGCTGTTTCGGAGCTCAGAGCCCAGGCAGTTGTGATTTCCGGTGAGGTGTACTTGAATGACGCAATGATCAACGTGAACAATATGGACACACGGATCAATCCCGGAGCAGAATTTTCGGGAGACGGAACGTGGAAGTTTTCGGGCAATACGGAGTCCGTGTTTCAAAATTTTGCGGGTGCAGATGCGGCATTTCACCATGTGATGCTTCGAAATTCGCAGGGCATGCGCCTTGAGGAGGGAGACCTTTTCGTAAACGGAAACTTCGATTTCAGCTTCGGGGTCTTGCGCACCCATGCCCACCGCTTGGTTTTCGGTCCCGAATCATCTGCCTCGGGTGCGCGAAACCTCAGCTACGCGGAGGGCAATGTGGCCAAAGAGGGTGGAAAGGATTTCGTATTTCCCGTAGGGGAGAGCGGGATGTATCTGCCCGTAGAAATCTTTGATCTTTCCGACGAGCACTCTGTCTATGAGGCTTCTTATCACGCCGAAGCCCATCCGGATCCCGAAGGTCCGTGGTACGACGGCA
Organism: Cryomorphaceae bacterium; assembly: GCA_003565555.1. Classification (GTDB taxonomy): domain Bacteria; phylum Bacteroidota; class Bacteroidia; order Flavobacteriales_D; family Cryomorphaceae; genus T3Sed10-241. Next base: position 12,411 of record PXBH01000123.1, read on the forward strand.
ACAATTGGCCCGTGAGCACCTGTGATTACTGGAGCCTTTACCGAACTTCGGGAGGCGGCGAAGCTGCTGTGCGGTTAGGGTGGGGAAGCAATCCCTGCACGGAGGTGAACGATCCGCAATATATGCGCGTAGCCCGTTACGCGGCAGGCGAGTGGGAATTGCTCGCTTCAGAACCGGACAACTCCACCGGAGAGACCGTGGGCACAACCGGCGAAACAGGCATGTTCGGCGATTTTGCACTTGCGAGCATCGGCAGCGGAATCAACGTACTGCCCATCACCTTGATCGAATTTACGGCGGAGGCATCGGATGCGTACGCGGTGCGCACCGCTTGGTCTACGGCATCGGAGGTGAACAATGACTACTTTACTGTGGAGCGCAGCGTCGATGCACAGACTTGGACAGGTGTCGGTACAACAGGCGGCGCCGGAAACAGCAACACCCGCAAAAATTACAGTTTTACCGACCGTGCGCCCCTTTCGGGAAAAGCGTATTACCGCTTGAGGCAAACAGATTTTGACGGTACAACCACGGTAAGCGATCCGGTCGCGGTGGTGATGCCCGAAACCGCAGCGCCTGATTTCGTCTTGAAAAATGTCCGTTCGGAGGACGGCCGGATCCGTTTTGACTTTACC
>PXBH01000114.1 GCA_003565555.1 Cryomorphaceae bacterium
AAGTACTGCACCACGCGTCCCGACGGCAATACCATCTCAAGATGCTTGTCGGTTCTGGCCGCCTCTGCTATCGCCCGGTCAAACTTTCCCCATAAAGCCGTGATCAACGGATTGTCGCGCCGGAATTCCCTTACTGTTTTACGACACTCCGCAGGTTCCAGATCCAAACCTGCCAGCACCTTCGCAACCTTCCCGAACTTCGCAGCCGAGCACCCGTAACCCAGCCCGAGCACACGAGCCTTGGCTAACGCATAAAGCCGCGGATTCGCCTTCTTTAAGCTGACCTCCCCGGTAGCCTCGCTCGCCAGAGCGTGGTTGTCTTCAGTCTTTCGTTTTCTGTCTTCAGTCTCATTCCCCATTTCAGCTTTCAGCATTTCAGCTTTCAGCTTTTTCCCAGTCCATCCCATCGTCTCCCTAGCATGCGCTTCATACAGCGGTACACCATTGGCCAGATCCTGCATCAGCGCTTTATTCCCGCAGAGGTACGCCAGCACCCGCGGTTCGATCTGCGCTAGATCGGCGATCACAAACACTTCGCCAGGCGCAGGTACGAAACATTCCCGCAGTGATACGCCGAACATCGATTCGCGCGGAAGGTTCTGTAGATTCACAATGTCGCCGGACCAACGCCCCGTATGCATCGCACCGCAATATCGAAGCAGGGCAGGGATGGTACCGTCTTGACGCCGCATCCGTTGCATAAGTTCCAGCTTCCGACGCAGTATGTTCGTTCGTCGCCAGACTCTTACAGCCTTTACGAACGTATGCGCCTCTCCATACTCATCTTCCCACGCACAGCATTCTTCGGAATCCTGTGCCAATGATGCCGGGGCCGGTATGCCGAGTTCGCGACATTTTTCTTTTACCGCCTTGGGTGATAGGGGAGGCTTGCCATCCTCTACCCACGGAATCTCCTGTTCGGCCTCCCAGTTCAATCGCTTCACACCATCGAGACCACCCTCAACACGTTCCCAATCCACATGTACGCCGCGATTCGCAATCTGGAAAGTCAGCAACGAAAGATTCTGCTCATGCCGGGACCAATCACCATTATGCTTACGCCACAAAGCCAGACAGGCCCGCGCATCTTCAAGCCCTGCTTGCCGTACGCTTTCCTTGTCGTATTCCATCAGCTCATGGAAGTGACGCCCCTTCGTGACTACGCGATACCCCTTATCCAGATCCAAGCCGAGAAGCTGTTTCGCAGCTCCCTGCAAATTACGCGGTGCTTGCAGGTAGGCCGCCAGATTCGCCGTGCAATACCAGTGGGGCAGGGCAGGACTACTGATCCTGGCAATCCGTCCTTGCAGCTTTGCCCATACAACCGCATCAAACATCATGTTGTGCGATACCCACGCACAACCCGCTATCCGCTCCCACGGCGCATCATCCGGCGCACCCACCCACTCGAAAGCGACACCTTTGAAGTCCTCGCCGCACAACGCCACCTGATAGCAGTCAAACCGTGGATCTTCCACGTATGCCCAAGGCCCCATATTCGCTACCGAATATTCCTTCGCCCAATAACACTCAAAATCAACCGCCACCATCACCATCTCCCTTTGCCACACTCACCAGAGCGTGGAATTACTTCTGTCAATCAGGTCAACATGGTCAATCAGGTCACTTCACTGGCTGCTAATTTCCAACAGCTCCCAATTCGCAAAATTCGCAAAATTCGCGGTTAAAAATTCTCTCCCAATTTCAGCTTTCAGCATTTCAGCTTTCAAATCGCCCCCGTCACAGTGGTCTGCAGCCCACTGATCCGGGGCAATAAAGGCGAGGCGGTTCCGCCTACGCCTGATAAACGCTCGCCGCGAACGCCTGCATCACGTCATCCGTCTTTCCGCTTGCACGGAATACCGGAACGAAATACGCGCCCTTCGGGCCCTGCCGCTTGGCTGCCGATACCTGCCACTTGCCAGTGCGGTATCCATTGCGCAGATGCGTTGCCCGTGCCGTCAGGATTGCCCGTCCTGCACTTGTGAAGGCCGACTTGCTCAGCGTCCACACGGCAGCGGCATATGCCTTGCCATCAAGGTCAAACGGGAACAATGCTGTCTCGGCTCCATCCGGGGCCGCGATCAAACACACGATGTCCAGACGCGGTGCCCAAGGCGGAGCCTCCCGACGTCCGTCCGCGCCATCACGCCATTCAATCCAGCCGCCCAGCGCCTTGACTTCGTCAAGCGTATCGACGACCTGTCCCATCTCATCCGAACCGAACTCCGTATTCTCCTGGTACCGCTTCGCCGCATGGAGAACGACTACATTCAGCGGCTTATCGCCTTCCTTCCAGAGAACCTGTTCCTTCTGGAACACGATCACCCCTGGGCCGAACTGGTCGCCCAGATCACCAACCTTCTGGGTAAGATTGATGCGTGGAAGAATCAGATCTTCTCCGCCAATTTCACCCTGCAGGTCATCACACGCTACCGGTACCGCTATTGCCTGATTCCCGGGATCCACGGTCTGCAGCTTGCCTGCATCCTCGGCAGCTCCATTAGCCGCGTCTTGGGCTCCGGTCTTATCACTCCCCACTACAGGAGCAGCCTTAGCGTTACTCGTGTCCGTATCATCCAACGTCATGTCGATCTCGTCATTGAAACTAAGTTTCATGTTACTTTCTCCTCACTATCTTCATTCTCTCTTACACCCAGACCAGCAGCCCACTCGGACCGCGTCTGATTCCTCTTTCATTCCCTCTGGGAACGCCAGGCTCCAGCCTGGCCCCCGTCTTCCGTCTCTCTCCCATTTCCATGTCCGCCGTAGCATTTGCGTAGGCGGAAGCTTTCAGCCTTTCAGCTTCCAGCTTTTCCCATCGTCTCTCTCTCCTACACCTCCTTTCAGCTCCCCACTTTCCTTCTCTGTGTTCTCTGTGATCTCTGCTGTGCCCGCCGTAGCTTTATGCGAAGGCTGGGGGGTGAATAATCCCCTCTG
>PXBH01000141.1 GCA_003565555.1 Cryomorphaceae bacterium
AATTTGTCCAAAATGCTCTGTTCCTTTGCCCCGCCGTCGCCGAAGATGGTCTTCATCTCGATGGCTTCATCCATGTACATCAGGCTGCCCGCTTCTGCTATGGCAGCCTCTTGCGGGTCGAGCTCTACTTCGACGCATTGCATCTCTTCGCCGATGATGCGGTAATCGATTTCGTGGTTGTTTTTGGCAGGGCCTGTCATGAGACTTTCGGAATTAAATTTCTCAAATCGGAACTGGCGGGAACCTCAAAAATTTCAAGGTCGAAATGGGATGCGACGGCTAAAACGTGGTCGAAAAGATCGGACTGCACCCCTTCGTAATCCACCCATGCTTTCAATGCACTGAAGCAGTATATTTCCATCGGAACGCCCGTTTCGGTCGGTTCCAGTTGCCTTACCATGCAGGTCATTTCTTGGTTGATCCGCGGATTGTTGCGCAGATAGGCGAGGATGTAATTCCTGAACACCCCGAGATTGGTCATGCGGCGTCCGTTTACGATCGAAGCGGAGGTATCCGCGTTTCGTTCGGCGTTGGAAGCGGCAATTTCACGGCTCCTTTGCTCAATATAACCCCGAATAAGCTCAATTTTACTAAAACGCTCCAGGTCTTTTTCATCGAGCAGCTTGACCGTAGAAATCTTCACTTTAATTGCCCGCTTGATCCGCCTTCCGCCGCTCTCCTGCATTCCTCGCCAGTTGGTCACACCATCGCTCACAAAGCTGTAGGTCGGTACCGTGGAGATGGTATTGTCCCAGTTCTTCACCTTGACTGTCGTCAGATTTATTTCCAACACATCACCGTCTGCACCGTATTTCGGAACGGAAACCCAATCACCCGGGCGTATCATATCATTGACCGTGAGTTGTATGCTGGCGATGAAACCCAGAATCGCATCCTTAAATACGAAGAGCAATACAGCCGAGGCAGCCCCCAGCGCCGTGAAGGCCACAATAGGATTTTTGCCCAAGACCACCGCCGCCAGAATCAATCCCCCGATGAGCCAAAGCACGATTTTTGAAAGTTGTGTGAAGCTCGCTACCGGTTTGTCTTTGAACTTTTCGGACTCTCCGAAATACTTGCCGGCCCCGGTCAGAAAGGCGTCAATCGCCCTGAGGATAAAGAGGATGTTCAGGCCGCTCGTGGTGCGCTGAACGTAGGGGATCCAATCTTCGTAGTCCGTGAAGACCACAGGAGCCAGTGCACTGATAATTACGATGGGAATGATATGCCCGAGCTTGTTGAAAAAGCCCTTTTGCACGAGGTAATCGTCGAAGTTGGTCTTCGTTTTTTTTGCCAGACGACCCACCACACGGTTGATGAATTGCTGCCCGATGTACCACAGTATTCCTGCGATCAGTAGCATGGCAATGACCAGAATAATCATCTTCAATATCTGGGTCATCTCAGCATCAACACCGATGCTCAAGAGCCACTTCTCGATGAACTCGGCAAATTGCTTCTCATTTTCCATGCGTCAAAAGTAAAAAATGAACCCGAAGATGAGACCGCTGCGTGCAGAACGGAAAACGGCCTTTCGATCGGGGCTCAGACTCACCGTAGCGGAGCAGCGCTTCGCAGAACATAAAGCACCGCGCAACGTTTGTTTTTCCGAGAACGCATACCTTTAAACCATGCAAGGATTTCACTTCACGGAATACATTCCCGATCTCGACAAGAAGTCGCCTTTCGACAAGCTTTTGGAGATCTTCACGGAATTGCTCACCTATACCTCGGGTGATGTGGATGAGGCCATCGAGTGGCTGCGTGAATTGGACAAGGCACACGACCTCACGGATGAAAACTACAGCGTAGATGATTTCATCGAAGACCTGATCGAGAAAGGCTACCTCCGCGAGCCGGGCGGCAAGGGGGGAGGCCCCGGCCTTTCGGCAAAAGGAGAGCAAATGATCCGCCGCAGGGCGCTGGATCAGATCTTCGGAAAGCTCCGTAAAGGAGAGCGCGGAAGCCACCGCACAGGTCGTTCGGGCGGGGGAGATGAAACTTCGGGCGACCGCAGACCCTTCGTGTTCGGGGACGGCCCCGACCGCATCGACTTTACGGAAAGCATCCGAAACGCCCATGTGCGCGGCGGAACCGATGCCTTCTCCCTGCACGAAGGTGATCTCGTGGTTCGCGAGACCGAGCACAAAACTTCTGTCTCGACCGTGCTGATGATCGATATCTCTCACTCTATGATTCTCTACGGAGAGGATAGAATCACTCCCGCCAAAAAGGTGGCCATGGCCCTGGCCGAGTTTATCACCACGCGATACCCGAAAGATACTTTGGATATCGTGGTCTTCGGAAATGATGCATGGCAAGTCAGCATCAAAGACCTGCCCTATCTGAAGGTTGGGCCCTTTCACACCAATACCGTAGCGGGGCTGCGCCTTGCCATGGACCTGCTCCGGCGGCGAAAAACTTCCAACAAGCAGATCTTCATGATCACCGACGGAAAACCGTCTTGCCTGAAAACGGACGACGGTTATTACAAAAACAGCTTCGGTTTGGATCCGTTGATTGTGAACAAATGCCTCAACCTTGCCACCGAGTGCCGCAAGATCAAAATTCCGATTACCACATTTATGATCGCAGAAGATCCCTACCTTCAGAAGTTTGTGGAAGACTTCACGGAAGCCAATAAGGGCCGTGCCGTGTACACCGGCCTCGGCGGTCTGGGCGAATGGATCTTTTCCGATTACGAGCGCAACCGCAAGGGCAGACGGTAAATCTGAGCGGGGTGCGGCCTTCGGGAAGCAAAAAATCCCTTTTTCAGACGCTGAGACACCAAATCCGAAATATGATTCGGAATTAAATCAACTTCTTCCGTACAGAACATCTCGATACATTTTTTCGGCCAGAAGGTTGCGGTGTGAAAAATCGAAGTGCACAG
>PXBH01000029.1 GCA_003565555.1 Cryomorphaceae bacterium
AAAAAAAAAAAAAAAAGCCGTTCGAAATGAACGACTTTTTCGGTGATCCCGCTGGGGCTCGAACCCAGGACCCACGCCTTAAAAGGGCGTTGCTCTACCAGCTGAGCTACGGAATCAATATCTCTCCGGAAATGCGGGTGCAAATATACGGGCTCTCTTTTATTTGGCAAAGGAAAAAAATGAACAAGTTTTTTTGAAGAAAAACTCCGCCTTTGAATTCGTAATAATAACATTTTACAACCGCAAAGGTTCTGCACGAATGAACCGCATTTTCTTCTGAGGTTTCACGCGGTTCTCCCAACAAGATAACCCCTTTTGCGTTATTTTCGCGACAATTACCTGCTATGCGCACCATCCTTCCTTTTATCATATTCATACTCATATTTATCGCTATTGACCTCTACGCCTACAAAGCATTGCGGCTTCCGGTGTCGGGGTGGTCAAATCCACTTTGGAAAAATGCGGCATACGGCGTGTACTGGCTGAGCTCCGTGCTTGTCTATGTCTTTATCGCGGTAGCGGTATATCGCTACAACCGCGGACAAGATGTGGCCGATTACTACTTTTTCTTCATGAGTTTCGGACTGCTGATGTTGGTTTTTATGCCCAAGCTGGTAGTCGCCTTTTTTCATCTTTTCGATGACTTGATTCACCTGTTCAAAAAAGTCGCCACGCATTTCGTGCGCACTACCTCACCCGACACTCCCGCAGGCGAAGGCATCACGCGGTGGCAATTTCTTACGCGCATCGGTTGGGTCTTGGCGGCCCTGCCCTTTTTGGGCATCATTTACGGAATCAGCAGCGGGAGGTACCGCTTTCGTACGGTGTCTCGAAAACTGAACTTCGCCCACCTGCCCGATTGGGCCGACGGACTCCGCATCGTTCATATCAGCGACATTCACATCGGGAGCTTCTTTAACAACCACGAAGCCGTACGCAACGGCCTTGACAAGATCAACGCCTTAAAGCCGGACCTCATCCTCTTCACCGGTGATCTGGTAAACAACTACGCCAAAGAATTGGACGGCTGGGAGCCTCTGCTCGGAGGCCTAAAAGCCCGGCTGGGCAAGTACAGCGTGATGGGAAACCACGATTACGGCGACTACGTGAAATGGGACAACAAGGAAGAGCGGGATGCCAACATACAAGATCTCCACAAACGTCACGAAAAAATTGGCTTCAAGCTCTTGCTCAATGCGCATGAAGCCATTGACCCCGAAAACCAAGGCACGCCGCTGGAAATCATAGGTGTGGAAAATTGGGGGCTTGGAGGATTCAGCAAATACGGAGATTTGAATAAAGCCCTTGAAGGCACTGCCGATGAGCGCTTTCAGGTATTGCTTTCCCACGATCCCTCACACTGGGATGCAGAGGTACGCGAAAAAACGAAGATAGACCTCACCCTCGCCGGCCATACCCACGGCATGCAGTTCGGGGTAGAAATTCCCGGCTTTGTAAAGTGGAGCCCCGTGAAGTATCGGTATCCGCGCTGGGGCGGACTGTACACCGAAGGTCGGCAGCACCTCTACGTAAACAGGGGCTTCGGCTATATCGGATTTCCCGGAAGAGTAGGTATGCCCCCCGAAATCACCCTGCTCGAGCTGCACAAATCGTGAACGTGGAGCATATCCCGGAGAGAATAAGCCTGTATAAATAAAAAAACCGCTGTTCATAAACGAACAGCGGTTTTTTTGGGGTGCCCGGGACTGGATTCGAACCAGCACGAGCGTAGCTCACCACCCCCTCAAGATGGCGTGTCTACCAATTTCACCACCCGGGCATTTTTCGGAGTGCAAATGTAATCGAAAACTTCGTAAAACAAAGATTCCGGATTGAAATTCGCCGAACTATCCGTCGCGGAGATTTTTCCCGAAAAAAATCAAACCGTGCGGGAAACTTTACTCCTGCAAATCAACGGACGAGATCGGCTGAGGTACGGAAATATTCCCTGAAAATCGGTTGACCGGGACGCTCGCCGTTTCGCCATAGATCGGCTATCCGGTAAAATCTGTTGGTGCAATGCTGTATGACCACACTCGGGCTGTGGCTCGAATTCACCCATGCTCCCTCGGGCCACCACGGAATGTTTTTGAATACGTAATTGCCGTTGTTCATCAGCCATATCGTAGGCGACTCCTTGCTCGCAATTTGCGTGAAAAGACCGTCCACCTCCACCGTACTGCCGAAACTGCGAAATACCAATCCACCCTCATAGGGCGCATGCTCGAGGTGAAAATTCTCGATGGCAAAAAACTTGGCCGTGGTGCAGCGGTCAGCATCAAAAAATACCGCGCGGGCATTAACCCAGCCTTCGGATATACAGTCAACAAGTCGCACACCCGTGCTTTGTAAAACTTTGAAGGAGGTACCTTCCGTGCCCTTCCTGTTGTACACCCGGCAGCTGCGCAGTACGGAATGGTTGCATTGAGAATTGTTGTAGCTCGTGCCGGGCCAGGCATTCTCCCGGGTATCGCTGTTCACTCCGCTGCGCAGCACAAAGCCGTCGTGAAAGGGATTGGTCACCAAGATGTGCTCGAGTGAGGTCATCAGACAAAACACGAGATCTACGGCGGCTTCACGTTGGGAGACGAATTCGATATTGCGAATCACGGTATTGAAACTCGACCCGATAAAGATGCCCTTTCCCCCGCCCTCGATGCGGCCGAAATTCTCGATCAGGTACCGCGTTTTATTGTACACCATGGCTTCTTCCTGATTTGCCGGAAGGCTATAGAATACGGGAATACCTCCGGAAGCACGGATCACCGCACCCTGCCCGTCAATGATCACCAAACTTCCCGTGCGCGGCAGGTGGAGGGTATCGCGGACCGTATACGTTCCCGGCGTGAAGCGGATGCGCTGCACCTTGCCTTCCCTCGTAAGCCCCCTGAATATGGCGGGAAGGTCATCGCCGGGGCGCACGGTGATGTCATGCGGGCTTTCTTTGGTCGGTTCCTTTTCGGGAAATGGGACCTCGCCCGGCGGATCGGCGGGAAGGGCTGTTTCTTTCGGCCCCGGTTCGGGTTCAAATTCGGATTGCGCATCTTTGTGCAAAGACATCCCGGCACAGGCGGCGACCGTCAAGGGCAAGGCGACCAAAATGAAATAAAAAAATCGAACGCTCATGAGGAATTTTTTTAAAGACCTAAAAATAATTGAGTTGGCTTCTGTATTGGCCGGACCCTCGGCGGGAATGTTTTTTGCCGAACTCGGCGCGGAAGTGGTAAAGGTAGAAAACAAACGCACCGGCGGCGATGCCGTGCGCGGCTGGCGGCTGCCCGATGAGACAAAGTCGGGACCTTCAGCATACTTCTGTGCGGTAAATTTCGGGAAAACCTACCTGCCGCTCGACCTCAAAGACCCTGCAGACAGGGAGTACTTAAATCGGCTGCTCACCGATGCGGACATCGTATTGAGCAATTACCGTGAGGAGACGGCCCGCAAGCTGGGTTTGCGGTATGCCGACCTTACCGCAGTCAATCCGCGCGTGATTCACATCGGGCTGGACGGTTTCAGCGGAAGCGATAAAGCCGCCTATGACGTGGTATTGCAAGCCGAAACGGGCTGGATCTCCATGACGGGAGCTGACGCGGACCACCCGGCAAAGCTGCCGGTAGCCCTCATTGATATTTTGGCGGGGCACCAGATGAAGGAGGCCGCGCTCCTGGCCCTGATAAGCAGGGAAAGAACGGGCAAAGGAGCCGACATCCGTGTGAGCCTCGAAAAATCTTCCCTGGCCGCATTGGCGAATCAGGCGACGAATTACCTCATGTGCGGCCACGTGGCAAAACCCATCGGAACCCTTCATCCCAATATCGCTCCTTACGGGGACAGTTTCATCACCGCCGACGGCAGGCGCACGGTAACTGCAGTAGGGAGCGACGCCCAATTTGAAAAGCTCTGCACCGTGCTGGGCATAAAGGATGCAGCATCTGACCCGCGCTTCAGGACCAATACGGACCGGACAAAAAACAGGGAAGCACTCACAGCAATTCTTGCCCCGGCATTTCTCAGGGCGGATGCGGCACATTGGGATTCGGCAATGAGCGCTGCGGGAGTTCCCTGCGGCACGGTACGCCGTCTCGATGAGGTTTTGGAATCTGACGCAGCCCGGGAGATGCGTCTGGAGGATGAGATCGAAGGCCGAAAAGCCTCGCGGATCAGCGGGATCGGATTTTCGGTCAATTCCCTCGGGCCTTCCTGAATTGAGCTTTCATAAAGCGGAGTATCTCGGCCGTTTCGTTTGCATCGAGCTGCATGCCGAATCGCACGTAACGCCGGTTCGTCTTGAATCCGATCCTTTCACCGCCCAGTACCCACCATTGGTCCTCGTAGATGTAGGTGAAGGATTTCTCTGAAACAGGTACTTTCTCCGGTTCGCCGATTTCAGTCAGCTTATAGGTTGCGGTCTTCGCCGGACCGCCCGTTTTGCGGATGACGGTTACCTGCTCGGGACCGATATCAATTGCCTCGTACCCCCCTTTTCGGTAATGCCATACGCGGCTGATTTTCCACATAAAGTAGGCCCAAAACACGAGAAAAACTACCAGAAAAAGCTTCATTTCCCGATCATCGGTGTTCAGCAGTTCGTAAATGACGACCGCTCCGCAAAAAAGCCAGGCAGCGATCCAGGCCGTAAGCGCAGTCACCTTCCACCGCTCGGAAACTCCCGAGATAACGATTTTTGCTCCGCTTTTTTCATTGGAGATACGCACGCGTTCGCTGACTTGTTTGGTTTTTTGCTTCATTCTTCCACGGCCTTTCTGTGCTTGTCCAGAACACGGTCGTAGAGCGCAGTGTACAGGGGCAACACCTTTTTAATACTAAACACATCGGCCCTGCTTCGGGCCTGTTCTTTGAAGCGGTTCAGAACGGCATCCTGCTCCAGCATCGACACGGCATAATCTGCCATCCCGTCCACATCGCCCACGGGGCTCAAAAACCCGGAGAACCCGTGTTCATTCACTTCAGGCAAGCCGCCGCGGTCTGAAGAGATTACCGGCACCCCGCAGGCCATGGCCTCCAATGCTGCAAGCCCGAAACTTTCAGACTCCGAAGGAAGCAGAAACAAATCAGAAATATTCAGCACCTCTTCCGGCTTTTTGAGCTTTCCGATAAAGAAGGTGTCTTCGCAGGTACCCAATTCTCGGCAGAGGAGTTCGCTGCGGTAGCGTTCGGGACCGTCACCTACCAAAAGCAGTTTGGCGGGAATTTTATCGGAGATTTTTTTGAAGACGCGTACCACATCTCCCACCCTTTTCACAGGTCTGAAGTTGCTGATGTGGGTAATGATGCGTTCTCCGTTCGGTGCATAAGCGGCCCTGAAATCCTTTTCGGGCTTCGGGAGGTAATGCTCCGGGCATATGAAATTCGCAATCACTTCGATCTCCCGCGTCACACCGAAGTGGGCATAGGTATCTTTCTTCAGGCTTTGGGATACGGCAGTTACGGCATCGCTGTTGTTAATGGCAAAAGTAATGGCGGGCTCAAAGGAGGGATCGCGCCCCACCAGGGTAATATCTGTACCGTGCAGGGTGGTGATGAAAGGAATTTTGATCCCTTGCGACTCGAGGATGCGCTGAGCCATGTAAGCCGCAGAAGCATGCGGAATAGCGTAATGCACATGAAGGAGGTCAAGGCCTTCGTTTTTCACCACAGATACCAGCTTGCCCGCCAGCACAGTCTCGTATGGCGGGTACTCAAACAAGGGGTATTCTGAAACGATGACCTCGTGGTAAAACAGATTTGACGTAAAAGAGCCGAGCCTGACCGGCTGGCTGTAGGTGATAAAGTGCACCTGATGTCCGCGTTCGGAAAGGGCTTTTCCCAGTTCGGTGGCCACCACGCCGCTTCCGCCGAATGTGGGATAGAGTACAATGCCTATTTTCATAAAAAAAGTTGGAGGCACGAAGATAGCAATCATTTACCGGTCGGGATCGCGCGGTGTTCTGCGCACCGAATTTCCAAAATATGTGAATTGCAAGGCCCAATACGCTCATTTCCCTGATGATTAATTAACTTCACCGCCTTTCTGCTGAATTAACAAGCAATCAAATTAACCCAATGAGATTCAAAAGTTTATTTTTCATTGCGGCAGTTTCCGCAAGTTTCCTTTTCACCTCCTGTGCGGAGGACCAATCTGAGACCACCTACAGGTACAATTACGAATCAGTGGACAACGATCCGCTGGGCGCGAAGCTTTACACCCTTGAAAACGGGCTGAAAGTTTACATTTCGGAAAACCGTGAAGAACCACGTGTAGTGACCCAAATCGCCGTGCGGACGGGAAGCAAGCAAGACCCCGCGGATGCCACGGGTCTCGCGCATTACCTGGAGCACATGCTCTTCAAAGGAAGTTCGCGCATGGGTACCAAAAACTGGGAAGAAGAAAAAGTACTTCTCCAAAAAATTTCAGACCTGTACGAAGTAAACCGCGCCACCGCCGACGACGAAGAGCGGAAGCGGATTTATGCGCAAATCGACAGCCTTTCGGGCATTGCCGCGGGATTTGCCATCAGCAATGAGTACGACAAGATGATTTCTTCCCTCGGCGCCAGGGGCACCAACGCTTATACTTCGAACGAACAGACGGTGTACATCAATGACATTCCCTCCAACGAGCTGGAGAAATGGGCCGCCATCGAGGCAGAACGTTTCAGCGAGCTGGTCCTACGCCTCTTTCACACCGAGCTTGAAGTGGTGTATGAAGAGTTCAACCGCGGGCAAGACAGCGACTTCAGGCTGGCTTACTACGCACTGATGGAGAACATTTTCCCCAACCACCAGTACGGCACACAGACCACCATCGGAACGAGCGAACACCTGAAAGCCCCCTCGATGGAGAAAATTCACGAATACTTCCGCACCCATTACATCCCCAACAATATGGCCATCGTGCTCGCGGGAGATGTGAACCCCGACGACGCAGTGGATGTGATAAAAAAGTACTTCGGCGATTGGGCTCCGGGAGAGCTTCCCGAATTTGAGGCGCCGGAAGAGGCACCCATCACAGAGCCGATCGTGAAGGATGTGACGGGTGTAGATGCAGCGTTTGTCACCATCGGCTACCGCATGCCGGGCGTTAACGAAAGAGAGGCCCTCCTGATGAAGGTCACGGACGGCATCCTCAGCAACGGGCAGGCCGGATTGATCGACCTGAACTTGGTGCAAAAACAAAAAATTCTGTCGGGTTATTCCACACCTTACACGATGCATGACTACTCGGTATTCAACCTTCAGGGCGTACCTCGCGGCGGTCAGAGCCCCGAAGAGGTAGCCGACCTGCTCCGCGGACAGCTCGACTTGGTAAAGGCCGGCGACTTTCCCGATTGGATGGGGGAAGCCGTAATCAACGATATGAAGCTCAACGCCCTTCGAAGAACGGAAAGCAATTGGGCACGCGCGAGCCAAATGGTCAACGCCTTTGTGTATTTCCGCGATTGGGAAGACGTAGTGAATGAGTTTGACATCATGGATACTTTCACCAAAGATGACATCGTGGCCTTTGCCAATGAATGGTTCGGCGATAATTACGTGCAAATTAATAAGCGCACAGGCGCCAACATGGCTGTGAAAGTAGAAAAGCCGCAGATTACTCCCGTGAATATCGACCGCGAAACCAAATCTGCGTTCTACACCGCATGGGACTCCATCGAAAGCGGGAGACTCGAACCGCAATTTCTCGACTATGACGAGCTGATCAAGACCAAAACCCTGAAAAGCGGTTTGGAATTTAACAGCATCAAAAATGAAAACAACGAGCTGTTCAGCCTTTATTATATCCTCGATATGGGTACCGACAACGATCTCGAGGCGGGAATTGCAGTTTCTTACCTGCCCTACCTCGGGACGAACGAGTACACGGCTGAGGAACTTGCCCAAGAGATGTTCAAGTTGGGTGTGAGCTTCGATGTGTTCTCCTCACGCGACAGAACTTACGTCACCTTGCGCGGCCTGAATTCCTCTCTGGAAAAAGGCATGGAACTTTTCGAACACATCCTGGCCAATGTGGAGCCGGATGAAACCGCACTGAACGATATGGTGGACGGGATTCTCAAAAAGCGTTCGGATGCCTTGAAGAGCAAAGGTCAAATACTGAACCGTGCCATGCTGAGCTACGCGCAGTACGGGCCTGAAAACCCTTTCAAGCACCAACTTTCGGAAGAAGAACTCCGCGCTTTAGATGCCGAAGCACTGACCGACAAAATCAAAAGTATAACCGGGTTCAAGCACCATGTATTCTACTATGGTCCCGATGAGGCGGCGACGGCTATGAAGAAAATTGACACCTACCACAAAGTGGACGGAGACCTTCGCGAATACCCCGAGCCCAAAATTTTCGAAGAACTCCCCATCGACGATGACAATGTGTATTTCACCCACTTCGATATGGTGCAAAGTGAGATCATGCTCGTTTCGAAAGGACCCGTGTTCCAAAAAGGCTTGTTGGGGCCCGCGGGAGTGTACAATCAGTACTTCGGGAGCGGACTTTCCTCGATCGTTTTTCAGGAAATTCGCGAATCCAAAGCTTTGGCTTACTCCGCCTACAGCGTATTCACCTCGCCGGACCGCATCGATAAATCGCACTATGTGCGCGCATACCTCGGTGCTCAGGTAGACAAGCTTCCCGAGGCCACCGATGCCATGCTGGAACTCATGGCAGAAATTCCGCGCTCCGACATCCAGTTTGAAGCCGCCCGGGAAGCAGCCATGAAGCAAATCGAGGCCAACAGAATCACGCGGGAATCGATCTTCTGGAGCTACCTTACCGCGAAAAGACGCGGACTGGATTACGACATCCGAAGGGAAAATTACGAGGCGCTCAAAACCATGACTTTTGAAGATCTGGAAGCCTTCTTCAACACCCATATTAAAGGCAACAAATACACCTATCTCGTGATCGGTAACGAATCTATGGTAGCCCTTGACGCGCTGGAAAACCTCGGCCCCGTCCGAACCCTGACCCTCGAGGAGCTTTTCGGCTACGGACCGGAAGACGAGGAGGTGCTCAGTATGAAAAACTGATTTTAGAATTTTTCCCGCCATACGCCCCGCTGCCGACCGATGATATAACGCAGCGGGGCTTTTTCTTCTCCGCACTCCTCGTGAAAAACAAAACCATCGGCGAACCGTTTACCGACAAATCCCCATCCATGTCACTGAAGTACGCGCTTATTTCTGTTTTCATCGATTCACCCACCGGAGCGCTGGGTAATATCTCTGCCGTAATTTTTTCCGAAGATGCCCTTCCGGAAAGCACCATGCAAGGCATTGCAGCCGATATGAACCAACCCGCCACCACCTTTATCTTCGCCCCGGGGGAGGAAGGCGTGCATCCTGTGCGGTGGTTTGCCCCCGACAGCGAAATCGGACTTTGCGGCCACGGCTCCGCTGCGGCCTGCGTGTATTTGGCCGAAAGACAGGGGAGCGACACTTTTAGCTTCCGGGCGGGGCGCAATACCATTTCCGGAAAGGCAAGTGCAGAGGACGGCAGTTTCGAAATCAGCTTCGACGCGCTGCCGGTAACGCGGGAAATTTCCGTTCCCGAAGCGCTCACGGCAGGTCTCGGCATCAAAGTAAGGGGGCACTACGCTACCGGCAACAAGAACATTGTTTTGGCCGAATCTGCGGAAGATGTGCGGAACATGCGGCCCAAGTTTCACGTGCTCCGCACACTGGACCACTTCGGGTATGCCGTCACCGCCGAATCGGAAGACGAACAATACGACTTTGTGAGCCGCACGCTCGTGCCCCATGTCGGGCAGTTGGAAGACCACGCTACGGGCTCTTCCCATGCTGCACTGGTTCCGTTTTGGGCGGACAGGCTCGGCAAAGAACGACTCACGGCAAGACAATTGAGCCCGCGGGGCGGATTTTTCAGGTGCCGGGCACACGGCGGGCGCGTGTCTCTGGCGGGAAACAGTAAGGTGATCGCCACGGGCAGTATTTTGCTCTGAAAAATACCTTGAGAACAGGCCCCTGAACAAAATGATTTCGCATATTGCATGCATGAAACATTTTATTGGTGTCCTATTTTGCCTTTTGGCCGCGGGAGAGCCTGCATTCTCGCAAGAATTCAACGAAGCACTCGATCAGATCAGGGCGGAGTACAACCTCACGGGCCTGGCCGCAGCGGCCACGTGCCAGGGAACTCCGGTCGAAACTTACTACGGGGGTGTGCGCAACTTACAGACGGGCGCACCTCTGAACGAAGACACCTATTTCCGGATTGCCTCCGTTTCGAAGGCGTTCACAGCGGCGGCCCTGCTGCGCCTCTCGGAGGCCGGTGCTTTTCAACTCGACGACGACGTTTCCGACGCGCTCGGCTATCTGCTCCGCAACCCGAACCACCCCACGGTACCCATCACCTACCGCATGCTGCTGAACCATACGGCTTCGATTCAAGACGGGACGGGTTATTCTGGCTTTCTCGGTGCCACCACAGCTACCGATGATCCACCTTCCGTGACGGAAATACTTCTCCCGGGCGGGAGCTTTTATACCGCCAATATGTGGCGGCTCGAGGTGCCGGGCACCCATTTCGCATACAGCAACATGACCTACGGGATGATCGGAACCCTCGTAGAAATTCACGCAGATATGCGTTTCGATCAATTTGTAAATTCCCAAGTACTCGAGCCGCTCGGTATCGCGGGTAGCTTTAATACAGCCGATATTGAGGACATCGACAACCTCTCCCCGCTTTACCGGAACAGCATTCCGCAAGCGGACAATTTTCAGGGAACGGCGCCACCGGCATTCGATAATCCCGATTACGTACCCGGCACCAACGGTCTGCGGTTCGGTCCGCAGGGAGGGCTGCGCACCAATTTGGAAGGCATGCTCACCTTCGGAAACTTGCTGATCAATCACGGCGTTCATGAGGGCGTCAGCTTTCTGGACAGCACCACCGTAGCCGAAATGCTGCTTCCGCAGTGGACCCATACGGGCAACAACGGAGACAATTTTTTCGGGCTTTTCAACAGTTGGGGACTCGGTATTCACCGCTCGCTGGGGATCACGGGCAACGGCTCGGGCGACGCCGTTTTTCCGGGCACGGTCATGTACGGCCATCCCGGGGAGGCTTACGGGTTGCTCAGCGATCTCTATGTACATCCCGAAACAGGATTCGTCTTTGCCTTTCTCACCAACGGATACACCGTAGCCGGTAACTATGCCTTCGGCAGCACCACCACCTTTTACGCCGTCGAAGAGGCCGTATTTTCGGCTTTTGAAGAGAGTGCGTGGGCCGCTTGCCAGACCGTGGCCTCCACGGAGGAGACGGAAAGGGCACAGGCTTGCCGAGACATCTACTGTGATGCCCGTACGGGCCTGCTCTACAATACCGGCGAGGCACCCGTACAATTTGAAGTATATTCCTCATCCGGAAAATGCACCGAGCGGGGAATATTGCACCACAGCCACGAACCGAAAGTGGAAGCTTTAGGTATTTACGTGGTGCGCATCCTGAGGCACGACGGGCATACATGCGTACTGAAAACGGCAAGATTCTAGCTGCGATCGGCGCAAAAATCACCCGATTTGGGGACCAATGTCGCTTTCAGCAAAATCTTTTTTGCGGTAATTTGAGCCAACGTTTGCACGGTGTTACGTCTTTCGACAGAAACCCGGTCTTACGCCGTTGATATTGCTGTGAAGAAATAAGCGCGAATGAAGGAAAAATTGCAAGTACAATCTTCTGAAAATCATACCCGAAAAGAACTGACCGAAAACATGGGTGATGTGATCACCCGCTGGGATACATCGGGCTTACTTGTTTTTGCGAACCGCAGGTTTGAAGATTACACGGGCATGGCTCCCGAGGCGGCAGAGGGCCGTGAATATACAGAAATCACAAATTACTTCGGCGGAAAGCGAAAATGGCAGCAGGGATTCCGCCGGTGCATCGTTTCAGGCAAACCCGTAACCATTACTGCAGAAACGGAAGCCAAGAAAGGTGATCCGCTTATATTCGAAACAGAAATTTGCCCGGAATACGATGAGGATCGGGACTTGAAGGGATTCATTGCGGTAACCAGAGAGATTGCCCGCAAGTCAGAAACCAGAAACCGCACAGAGCGCCTGGCGTGCAGTACCCTGTTGATTGCCGATCTGGCTGTTGAATTCATTTCCGCCCTCCCCGAAAGTAAGAATGATCTTTTTTCCTCCCTACTGTCACGCTGCGGTTCGGTGATCGGCGGAGACCGTGCGTTTCTGTTTTCTTATGACTTCGAAGCGGGACAATTGCACAATACTTACGAGTGGTGTGCTGACGGCATCGCGGCGGAAATCGAAGCACTGCAAAATTTGCCCCTGAAACTTTTTCCCGAAATATACAAAGCGCCCCTTTCGGGTCAGCCGTACATTGTGCGCGATACGGGTATCCTGCACCCTGAATCTGAAACCCGAAAAATTCTTGAGCTTCAGGGCGTTAAAACCCTGATTACCGCCCCCATAGGCACGGATGGTGATTGCATCGGATTTATAGGCATCGACTTTGTAAAGCAATCCTGCGACGTGGGTCCTGAGGAGGTCCACCTGCTCACAACTCTGGCCCGCTTTATCCGGGCATTTGAAGCGAAGTACAGGGCCGTTGCGGAAAAGGGGTAATGCGAAGGCATCGCCTGCGGACAGACGGATTTTATCGGGCACCTTTTCGTAACTTTTTATCGATTTTCTCGCCCGGAAAGGTTTTTTTCTTCAATTTCACGGTGACCATTGAATCCAAAGTCCCGGAATGGAAATTTTTATCATCGATGACGACGAGTTGCTCTGCTTTATTTTGAAAAAACAAATCAGCAGATACCAAATGCTCGAAATATGGGATACTGCCCATGACGGTGAAAAAGCCCTGGAGATTTTGGCCAAAGCCGAAGAAGCGGAAAGGGTTCCCCCCGATATCATCCTGCTCGACCTCAATATGCCCATCATGGACGGGTGGGAATTTTTGGAAGCCTTTAGCCCGCTCAAAAAAAATTTGGCCAAGCAGCCCAAGATTTGCATTCTGTCAAGCTCCATCAATCCCGCTGATCGTGAGAAAAGTAAAATCTACCCGGAGGTAATCGAGTTTTTCACCAAACCCCTTCAGGAAGAAAAACTGGAGCTGCTCAGCCGATTATAAGCAACCCTTCAAATCCGCCGCCGTGAAAAGACTCGTAACCATTGTCCTCTTCATTGTCATCATTTTAGCTGCGCTGCTTATCGGCGGCTACCAATATTTGATGCACAGCACCAAAAAGCACAGCCCCTTACAGCAGACCACACATGTGACGTCCGGGACGGAGATTACTATCAAGTACAGCAGCCCTTCCGTGCGTGACCGGGTGATTTTCGGGGAGGTAGTACCCTTCGGTGAGGTGTGGCGCACAGGGGCCAATGAGCCTACCACCGTAACCTTTACCGCACCTGTCGGCATGGCGGGCGCTACCTTGGAGGCAGGCACCTATTCACTCTGGACCGTCCCCGGTCCTGATCGCTGGACGGTCATTCTCAATGCACGGGATTACGATTGGGGCATGGGATGGAGCGGAGAAAGTCCGCGCAAGCCCGAATATGACGTGGTGAATGCGGAAGTTCCCGTGATTGCTTTAGACAGCCTTCAGGAACAATTGCTGATTACGGTATCCGAAGATCCTCCCGCCTTGGACATCCTCTGGGAGTATACCAAGGTATCTTTGCCGATGCAGCCCTGAGCGGATCAGTCGGGCCAAATATCTCGCATCCAATTCAAAACATGCTCGCCCTTGGGAGAAATCCCTTTGTAATGCGGATGTAGCGTGGCATCGCGGTCGTTGCGGTAGTTTGTGTAAAGAACATGATCGAAAAGGTAGTCGCCCTCGCGCAGTTCCGCTGCGATATTTCTGAAATGGGCCTCTGTCAGTTGCACCGCTTCGTTGTAATCGTAAGCGGTATATCCGGCCAATCCCGCTTCGGTTACCGCCACCGGCGTACCTTCCGGAAACATGTTTCTCACCGTTTGTATTTGACCGTAGTTATATTCTCCCCCGTCAAAGTATAGGTGTAGAACGATCCCGTAGCGCACGCTGTCTTTCAGGGGGGGCGCATATGCGGCCACTGCCTCGTTCCACTCCGTGTTGTAACTGTTTTTCCCGCCGTCTTTTTCGGGGGCACAGACCAGGTACAGCGGGATTTCGAGCGGCGCCAATGCTCGGGTGAATGCCGGAACGTGCGTATTTACATAATCGTCAAAAGTGATTTTGAACTCCGCTCCCGGTCTGTCCGTTCGGCCTTGCCTGTACTTCACCAGATAGGTCTCGTTCATAAGCTCGATAAAGGTGATGTTCGCACCTGCGTTTTGCCATCTCCGCACAAAGTCGGCTTGGCTTTCGGGGGTATCGTTTCCGTTCACCACAATGACCAGTCCGAAGCCGTGTTTTCTTTGCAAATCACACCCCCCCCCGATCTCTTCGTCCGACCAATCGGAAGGTCGTTGCCTTTGCGAACGGGTGCCTCCGGTGACGCGGATGTGCATATGTTCTCTCAATTGCGGTGAGAGGTCTCGCAGGAGTGTATCCGTCATCGAGAGCTGCTCAGGGGCATTGAGGTTGCCTTTGGCATTGAATCCCACTTCGATCGGGGGAAGCGCGAGTGATTTCGCTTCGGCTACCACACCGCGCCTCGTTTCCTCGTCGGCCGGGCGCTTGCTTTTACATCCGCTGAAAAGTACGGCAAAAATGAAAAAGGGAAATATCAATTTCTGCATCCTGCAAAGGTCACAAAACCCGCCGGCAAACACCAATTCAAGACCGAATATCCTCCGCGGCAAGCCTGTTAAAGTGAAGCTGAGCGCGGGAGGCTCCCTTGTAGACCAGCCACATGCTGAAGATAACCGCAACGTGCACGGCATCGCTGTTGGTAAACCAGTGTGCATCGATGTGCCAAGGCTTCAGATACATCAATCCCGACAGCACGGCCACTGCAAAAGCTGTGAGCAGGGCACCACCGCCGGGTATGGATTTTCGCATCATTTGTGCAGCGTATATCGCGGTGAACCAAGTGAAAGCCAAATCAAGGACTGCGGGAAGGAAACTGCGTGTGTAGAATAGCAGGAAGGAAACCAATACCGCCTTGGCGATAAAAAACCACATCACACGGCGCATACCGGGCGCGAAAAAGGCCGATTCGGGACGGCCGAAAATGTAGGGAACCAATGCTGCCGCCGCGAAAAAATTGCCCAAGGGCACGAAGCTGTTCTTTAACCACCAGACCGTATAAAACTCACTTTCCGTAAAAAGGAGGGGAAATCCGTGGGTAAAAATTCCTCCGAAGGCAGCGACGCCGAGACAAAGCAAGAAAAGTTTCCACTTGACCATCCAACCCGTACCTTGGCCACGCATCCTGTAGAGCAGTGCTGCCGAAGCGACCAGAATCATCAAATTTGTGATCAGCCCGCCGGGCTCGTGAAGGTAAACTTCACCGATAAAAATGCCTTGGGGCCTGTCCGGGTACATATGAATCGTAAAAAGCGGGGCGAAGATAATCCAATTCGGCCATCTTCGCCCAAAACCTCTGTTAATCCTTTTACAGCCGACTTTTAATGAGATACATTGGCTAAAAATCAGGGGTGCACCGAATACGAACCGTCAAAACGCACCTGTATGAACTTACCGCAAATTGCAGACGGGTAAGGCGGCGGTCAGCAGCAGGTCAGAAGGAAGCAGGGCTGCAAAAGTGCGGTGCTTTTCGGGCGAAACCGGTCAAAAGTCGAAAAGCCGAATGACAGAAGGCCGCTCTGCCTGTTTCCGACGGAAGTTGAACGGGCTTGCCTATCTGCTGATCACCACCTTCCGAACGGCTGTCACCTCCGCTCCCTCCGCGCGAATCACGTACACTCCGGGAGAAAGCGCAGATAAGTTCCATTCGGTGCGGTTCGTTTGCATCACGCTTTGGCTGAGTACAAGCCTGCCGTGTACATCGGTCACGGTGACACGCTCAAAGATGCCGGTTCGGTTCCAGTCTGCATAGACGGTTTCGCGGGCCGGATTCGGAAAGACCCTGAACCGGGTTTCTTCCGCTTCCGAAGCGGAGAGGATGTCCTCGGCGTCTTCGATACAAAGCTGCAGGGACCAGTCTGCAATATTGCCCGTAGCCGATCCGCCGGGATTTAATACGCGCAAGATCCAGGCCCCTTGGGAATCCTCCCCGGAAAAGGCTTGGAGCAGACTCGAGGGCGGGACAAGTTCACCGGAAGCTCCGCAGGCATCATCCCCGTCGGGTGCGGCAAAATCATCGTATCCGAAAGAAAATTCCGCGGCTGCGGCAGACAAAACCTCCAGCAGTTCGGTACCTTGAGAGAGTCCGATCATTAAACTCGGAACGGTAACATTCGAATTGGTGCCTCCCGGCACAATGAAGTCATCTCCGTCATTATTGATGATGATGACCCCGACCGCGCCCGCGATTTGAGCGTTGAGCACTTTTTGCACGAAGGTGCAGCCTCCGCGTGTTACGATGGCAATTTTACCGTCCAGAAGAGCGGCATTTTCCGGTTGATCGCACAATTCCGCACCGAAAAGTCCGTTGCCGTCAAAGGCCAAAACAGCAGGAGCCACCAGATCTTCCGTACCGATACCGGGACCGAAAGGAGCCGTAGCCGAAGCGGGATAATTGAGCTGCGGCTCTCCCGGAGCTTCAATACCCACACTGCCCGAACCGCGCATGGTCACCTGCGCACCGCAGACCACCCCGCCCAACTCTACGAAGGTTCCTGCAGGACTCTCCAGTCCGAAGAGCAATTGGTCTGCCGAGCCGTGGGTTCCGTTGATATTGGTGATACTGACTTTGGACACAATTCCCTCGGTATTGACCTGAGCTGAGGATTCCGATACCGTTCCCGCCAAGGGGAACTCGGTGACCGTATTTCCGATACAGGGTACCGTTGTGAAGGAAAAGGTCTCCGAAAAATCAGAGATGCCGCAGTCGCTCGTATTGCGTGTGCGCCAGAAATACTGCGTTTCGGGCAGGAGTTCTCCCGCGGCAATCTCGGTTACGGAAAGTTCCGAGGCGGAAAATACGGGTGTAGCGAAACTCTCGTCAAGGGCGAGTTCCACACTGTAAGTTTCGGAAATCAATGCATTGTCTTCCCACGACAGGGTGGGGTGAACAGGTGCATTCACCTCGCCGTTTTGAGGGCTGAGCGGTTGCGCAGCATCGGGCGAAGCATTCCCGAGCTCCGTGAAGAGTAAGATATCATTGAAGAAGGCCCCGCTGCTCCCTATGATTTGTACGGAATTGAATCCGGGATCGGCATCTGCGGATGTGACCACGGTAGCCGTAAATTCCTCCCCCGGAGCCACTGCCGGGCTGCTGAAGCTGACGGAAAATCCGGCGGGCAGGTTGACGGCATCCAATTGCACCGGTCCGGGAAGGTCGCCGAGCGCATTTGCCGTAAGGGTGTAATCGAAAGCCTCTCCCGTACACCCCTGATTTAAGAGCGGTGTATCCGTCTGGAAGGCAAAACCGTCATCGGCAGCCTGTATGGTAAAATTAAATGCAGACAAGTCGAAGAAGGGCTGATCTGAGGCCCGCACCATCAGTCGGGCAGTAGTAGTATTAACATTGGCCACCTGCCAGAAGAAGGAGCCCGTATTTGGGACATCTTCAGCCACGAGTGAGTCAAATTCAGGTACGGAAGATACGGAGAGGTAAATATCGACTGTCTCCGCCTCAATGGGCGCCTCTTGCGTACCCGCCGGATTCCATACCACTTCTTCATAAGAGAGTCCCTGCCACACGATGCCGGGTGCATTGGGCACCTCGAGGGTAAAGGGTTCTCCCGTGTCCAGCACATTTACCGTAAGGTCGGCAAATTGATTGCAGCCTCCTGCCGGGTTATTGTCGCGGACGCTCAACCTGAAGTTCATCTCGCGGCTTACGTCAGAGAGCCTTTCCCAGGTGTCGTCCTCACCGAAAACCAAAGCTTCGATTCGGGGCAACATGCGCGCGGAAGAAAGTGCGGGAGAGAAAGATCTGAAATTCGGGCCTTGAGCTGAGGAAGGCAAAGGCGGCTGAGGGGAGATCTCTACATCCATTTGCTCCCAGTTGTAGGTTAGCACATCATTCTCCGCGTCCGTTACCACCGCATCCAGCTCGAAGGGCGTACCTCCCGGCACCCAAACCGAAGCCGCAATCGAATTAATCTCAGGTGCGGTATTGGGAATCGGCGTGAGCACCGGGCACTGGTCTTGCTCCGCGCGCAACCCGATTTCCCGCATGGAAATGCCGTGAAAATGATCGTCACTGTTAACCTGCACATTCGGGTTGCAAATGCCTGCATAGGCCATAATGGTGGATCCGCTTCCCGGCTCGGCAGCAGTTGCATTGTTGCGGTTGCCTCCGCAGGCATTGTTGAAGCAGTGGTTCGAATTGAATTGGTGCCCGATTTCGTGCGCCACGTAATCAATATCGAAAGGATCACCGATCGGAGCAGCACTTCCCGTGACGCCCCGCGCCTTGGAATTGTTGCTACAGGTGACTCCCAAACCTGCAAGCCCGCCGCTGTTGGTACCGAAGACATGTCCGATGTCGTAATTTGCCGCACCGATCACCGCGTTGGTCAGGGTCTGGTTTTCATTGATCATCGCGAAGGGACTTCCGTTCGTAAACGGATCGGTATCGGGATTTTCAAATATCAGTTCCGCATTGTTCGGAATCAGGGTCATGGTTATGCCGAAGTCACGCTCGTACACCCCGTTCACCCGATTCATGGTTGTTACAATTGCCGCCACCGCATCGGCTGTGCTTCCTCCGTGAAAAATGGTGTACTCGCCCGTAGCCGAAACGGCCAAACGGTAAGTCCTGAGCACACATGAATTGTAGGGCTGTCCCTCCCCCGTTTGGGAAGGCTCAGACAACTCAGACTGCCCGTCCAAGACACAATTTTGCACCTTGTCCGTAACGAAATCCCGACGCCGATAAATCACATGAAGATTTGGATTTTCGGGTCCTACGGGATCGATAAAAAGGGTTTGACGGCCGGGGCGAAATATGATGGCGTGCATTCCCTTGTGCGAAAAATCAATCTTTCCCCATTCGTTGGGGTTATCGACGCATACGATATTTCCGGAAGAAATCTGCGGAAACTGATCCGACAATCCGACGGACATTGTGGTGTTGCGGTGGAGGTGATAGTTTACAGCCCCGCCGTCAGGTCCCGGCAGCGTGATCAACTCGTCTTCGAAAGCTGCTTCGCGCGCAAGGTGATCGAAAACATTCGTTTCAAAATAACCCCCGCGAAGTGTTTGAACTTGCGGCGTTCCCGAAAATCTGTCGGGAAGGCTCATTCCCTCCCACGAATAATCGCGGCTTTCCGAATCGGGTCGATTTTGTGCTGCAGCGCTGAATTGAAATAAACAGAAGGCGATCAAAAGCGCCGCCCGTAATGGAAAAGCATCGGATTTCAATGGTAAACGGTCAATTGATTTAACAAGGTATGCGCAAGAAACAATATTTCTTGTGAACTGTCAAAACAACTTCCGGCGGGCTATGATGTTCACAACTGCGGAAACACACTTCCCGCAAAGAACCCATTCCTTTCATCAACAATGGGTTGCTATTCTCACAGGAAATCCGGGGTACGTAGCCGACATCGGGTGGCGGAGCTTATAAGTGTTTGATAAGGAGCGATTATAATTTCTAAAAATTGCTGCAGGAGACCGAATTCCGCCGAGAACCAAACCCTGCGCCGCGCTTGAACTCCTAAGGGCGCAAAGACGGCAGAAATTAATTGCCGCCGTCAAGCAAAAAGACGCACTTTTATATTTGCCTGACTTGAAATGGTAATTTTGCCTGCATGATTCCTTCCAAATACATTGAGAATGCCGTGGACGAAATGGCCTCCCTGCCGGGTGTGGGAAGAAAAACTGCCCTGCGTTACGTGCTGGACCTGCTCGGCAGATCCGAGGAAGATGTAGCGCGCTTTTCGGATGCCCTGCGCACCATGCGCGAGGAGGTGAAGCTCTGCCGCTCTTGCAATAATATATCGGATGAGGAGATTTGCGCCGTATGCGCGAGTCCTGCCCGTGACAGGACTTTGGTGTGCATTGTGGAGGACATCCGCGATCTCATGGCCCTGGAATCTACACAACAGTACAAAGGACTCTACCACGTGCTCGGCGGGAAAATTTCGCCGATGGACGGCATAGGGCCGGGAGATTTACACATCGCGGGGCTGCGGGAGCGCTTGGATGCGGAAGGGGTGCATGAAGTGATCTTCGCCCTCTCACCTACCATGGAAGGCGACACCACGGCCTACTACATTTACAAAAAGATAGAAACAGCGATAGCGGGCGGGCTCAAGGTGTCCACCCTCACGCGCGGCGTGGCCGTGGGCGATGAGCTCCGATACGCCGACGAGGTGACCTTGGGCAAATCCATCCTCCACCGCACGCCCTACGACAAAGCCCTGCAAGGATGATTGACCTCTCGGTAATCATTGTCAACTACAATGTCGAGTACTTCTTGGAGCAGTGCCTCCACAGCGTGATCAAAGCCTCCAAAGGGTTGAACTGCGAAATATTCGTCGTGGACAATAACTCCGTAGACGGCTCGGTGGCCATGGTGGAGAAAAAATTTCCCGAAGTCATCCTGATCGCAAATAAAGAGAACCTCGGCTTTTCCAAAGCCAACAATATGGCCGTGCGGCAATCTAAGGGCAGGTATGTGCTCCTGCTCAATCCCGATACCCTCACGGAGGAGGACACCTTGGAGAAATCAGTGGCCTTTATGGATGCCCACCCGGATGCGGGCGGTCTCGGCGTAAAAATGATCGACGGGCGCGGTCGTTTCCTGCCCGAAAGTAAGCGGGGGCTGCCCACACCGGCAGTGGCCTTTTACAAGATTTTCGGCCTGGCCGCACTCTTTCCGAAGTCACGCGTATTCGGGAGGTACCATCTCGGTTTCCTTCCGGAAAATGAAACCCATGAGGTAGAAATTCTCTCCGGGGCCTATATGATGATGCGCCGCAGCTGCCTGGACAAGGTCGGGCTGCTCGATGAGGCTTTTTTCATGTACGGCGAAGACATCGACCTTTCCTATCGCATTCTCAAAGGCGGATATAAAAACTACTACCTCGCCGATACCCGCATCATTCATTACAAAGGAGAAAGCACGAAAAAAAGCAGTGTCAATTACGTCTTCGTTTTCTACCGGGCCATGGTCATCTTTGCCCGGAAGCACTTCTCTCCCGGTGGCGCGGGAACTTTCTCCTTTTTCATCAACCTTGCCATTTACCTGCGGGCGGGCATAGCACTGGGCAGAAGGTTTTCGGGAAAAATCGCCCTGCCCCTTTTCGACGCGGTCGCCCTGGGACTTTCGCTGTACTTTTTGCGGGAATGGTATGCCTCCTTTACGGGAAAAATTTATGATATCGAGCGCACTGCAACAGCCTTTGCCACCTACATCACTGTGTGGATGAGTGCGGTCTACGCATCCGGGGGCTATGCCAAGCCTCTGAATTTCGGAGCCATATTCAGAGGGATCGGAATCGGCACCCTGATCATCTTGGCAGGATATGCCCTCCTTCCGGAAAGTCTGCGGTTCTCGCGCGCCCTGATCCTTTTGGGAGCGGCGGCGGCCGCAGCGGTATTCGGCATATCTCGAACCCTGCTTCGCGCAGCCCGTGTAGCCGGATTTCGTCGTGAAGAGGCCGGCAAAAAAATAACAGGAATCGTGGCGGGAAAAGCCGAATTCGACCGCATTTCCTCCCTGATGGCGGAGGGGCCCGCACGGGGGCAACACATCTTCAGGATATCACCGCCCGGGAAGGCCGATAAAGACGTGCCCCGTGCGGAACGCCTGCGCGAAGTGGTCGGGGTGTACAAGCCTGATAGTTTGATTTTCAGCGGACAGGACATGACTTCGGCAGACATCATCGCATCTATGGCCGAAGTAAAATCATCGAAGACAGAGCTCAAAATCGCTCCGCCCGAGAGCCTTTACATCATCGGCAGCAGCTCCGTAGAAAAGGGCGGAGAGCTCTTTGTGATGAACATCAATGCCGTAAGCAACCCGCGCAACCGCCGCAAAAAACGCCTTTTTGATTTCTTCACGGCCGTTTTGTTCTTGCTCGGATATCCGGTGTGGGTGCTTTTTGTGAAGGAAAAACGCGGCTTTTATCGCAACATCACGGACGTAATACTCGGCCGAAAAAGCTGGGTGGGCTACGCAAAGGATGCGGGTGCCTCTGAAGGCCTGCCCGGACTGCGCAACGGAGTATTGAGCCCTTCAGACCGCTCGGGCAAGCTGAAAATGCCTGTAGACACCGCCCGAAAGCTCAATGTAGTATACGCCCGAGACTACAGGGTGCGCAATGATTTGGCCCTGATGCGCGCTGCGTTCTCCGCATTGGGGCGGCGCAAAGCTCCGATTGCGGGTAAGGAATTTTAGGCTAATTTTGTGGCCCCATCAACACCGAAACAGAATTATACACCATGCCGCAAACTGAGGTACTCCTTCCCAAAATGGGCGAAAGCGTCGCCGAAGCCACCATTACCAAATGGGTAATCAACGAAGGTGACACGATCGAAGCCGATGATCCCCTTGTAGAAATTGCCACCGATAAGGTAGACAGCGAAGTGCCTGCTCCCGAAGACGGCGTGCTCATCAAGCGGCTCTGTGAGGAAGGAGATGTGGTGGAAGTCGGGAAGCCGATTGCCATTATTGACACGGGCGGTGAGGGAAGCTCGCCTGCACCTGACAGCACCGATGAAGCAGCCGCGCCCTCGGAGGCGCCCGCAGCTGCCAAAACGGAGGCAGCGAAACCCGCCCCGCAACCTCAACCTGCGGCAGCCGAAGCCGGCGGGCCTATCGCCCGAACAGGTGAAAGCGGAAGGTTTTACTCTCCGCTAGTGCGCAATATCGCAAGGGAGGAAGGCATCACCATGGCAGAACTGGAACGCATAGAAGGCTCAGGGAAGGAAGGCCGGGTGACCAAAAAAGACATTTTGGATTACCTCCCGGAGCGCGAAACAAACGGAGCTGCAGTGCAGAAGGAATCCGAGCAAGCGCAAAAAACCGCACCCAAGCAGCCCGCTTCCGCACAGAGCACGGCTCCCGCCAAAAAGCCCTCCGCCCCCCTGATTGCCGGACCCGGTGATGAACTTATGGAGATGGATCGCATGCGCCGCATGATCTCTGACCACATGGTGCACTCGAAATACACCTCCCCGCACGTGACTTCCTACGTGGAGGCTGATCTCACCAATGTGGTCACATGGCGCAATAAGTGGAAGAAAAAATTCGAAGAGCGCGAAGGTGAAAAGCTCACCTTCACTCCCATCTTCATCGAGGCCATAGTAAAAGCAATAAAAGAGCTCCCGATGGTCAATGTATCAACCGACGGCGAGCGTATTTTGAAAAAGAAAAACATCAACATCGGTATGGCTACGGCCCTGCCTTCGGGCAACCTGATCGTTCCCGTAATCCACAATGCGGACACGCTCAACCTTGTGGGATTGGCAAAGCGGGTCAACGAATTGGCCGGGCGGGCGAGAGAAAACAAACTTAAACCGGAGGAAATTCAGGGCGGCACTTACACTGTAACCAATGTAGGCACTTTCGGTAATGTGATGGGTCCCCCCATTATCAACCAGCCGCAAACCGCCGTTATGGCCGTAGGTGCCATACGTAAAAAGCCGGCCGTTATAGAGACTCCGGAAGGCGACTTTATCGGCATCAGGCAGCTCATGTTTCTGTCGCACAGTTACGACCACCGCGTGATTGACGGCGCCTTGGGCGGAAAATTCGTTCGGTTAGTAGCTGATTTTCTTGAACAATTTGATGTGAATAGAGAAATTTAATGCCTCAGCGCAGTTCATCCGAGAGGTTTACCTTAGATTTGGAAATTCAAGTTTTCCATCGGATGAATCAAAACCTTTTCTCACTTGCGCCTGCCGCAGCGATTATAGCTTTATTCTTAAGCTTTAACGGTGCAGCCCAGGAAGACAGTTTCAATACCCGTTTCGGAGAGGCCGTGAAGCTCGCCGAGGAGAATGAATTGGAAATGGCCCGCCGCATCTGGACAGAATTGGCCAAAAACAACCCGAGCAACGGAAACGTGAACTACCGGGCGGGAATGGCCATGCTGAATTCCGGAAGCAATAAGACCGCTGCTCTGCCCTATTTCAAAAATGCGGAAAAAATCGGGATTTCAAGAAACTACGACATCTTCAGCCCCCAAGAAAAAAAATCACCCGCAGAGCTGTATTACCACTTGGGGCTCGCATACCATTTGAATTACAAATTCGCGGAAGCGGAGGAAAGCTTTGAGAAATTTTTGAGACTTGCAGGTCGCAAGCACTTCCTGCGACCGCGGGCAGATTTGGGCATTCAGCATGCACGCAATGCGCGCGAGCTCATTGACAAGAGGGTAGACTATGAAATTGTCAATCTGGGGGCGACCATCAACAGCCCCTACCCCGATTTCAGTCCCGTGGTTTCGGTAGATGAGAACGCGCTGTTTTTCACCTCTTCACGGATACGCCCGGACAGTTCGAATGTCGCGCGCCGCGACCGCGCTACCGGAGAGTACTTCAACGATATTTACGTGTCATACAAAGACCGCCGCGGCGAATGGCAAACCCCCGAACTCCTCGAAATCAATGAACCTGAACACACTGCCACGGTAAATGTAAGCGCCGACGGGCAAACGCTCTTTATCTACCGCGACGACAACGGCGTGGGTAATATCTATGAAAGCAAACTGGTTGGGGAAACCTGGACGGAGCCGCGGATGCTCGGAGGAGGTATCAATACAAACAATTGGGAAACCCACCTCGCGATGACGGTAGATGAGCAGACGGCCTACTTTGTCAGTAACCGTCCGGGCGGCCTCGGAGGGCGCGACATATACCGTGTCAGAAAACTTCCTACCGGCGAGTGGAGCGCTGCCCAAAACATCGGTGATGTGATCAACACGCCTTATGACGAAGATGCCGTTTTCATCACCCCTGACGGAAAAACAATGTATTTCAGTTCAGAAGGCCATAACAGTATGGGCGGTTTCGATGTTTTTTCATCAGAACTGAATGAAGACACCAACGAATGGGGTGCACCCCGCAATATCGGCTACCCCATCAACACCACTGATGATGATGTGTTTTTCGTAACAAGCGCCGACGGAAGAAGGGCCTATTACAGCTCGGTGAAAGAAACGGGATACGGGGAAAAGGACATTTACATGGTCACGTTGCCCGGCACGCGTGAAGTGACCTTGGCCCTCCTTACGGGAAAAATTCTGGCCGCAGAGGGGGCAAAAATACCCGCGGACATCAGCGTGTTGGTCACCAATAAAGAAACAGGCCAATCAGATAACTACACTCCGCGCAGCAGAGACGGAGCCTTCGTGGCCATACTTCCCCCCTGCCATCGGTACGAGATCGAATACATTTCACGGGATGTTACCTTGGCCACAGACACTTTTTCGATCGATTGCGACATCGCCTACCAAGAAGTTTACAGAGAACTGATGTTGACCCCCGTAAGAATAGAAAAAGACGGGACCGCTACCGTGATACGCGACGAGGACGGGGAGATGATCGTAAGTGCGGAAACGGATGTAACCAAACCGGCAAGCTTCAAGCGCCTCTTCGGATATAATGAGGTTACAACCTCCGCCGAGGAGGAAGTGTTTCAGGTATTCATGAAACGGCTGCAGGAGATTGCCGAGCACAAAGAACGCGTCAGCATCGAGGTGAGAGGCAGTGCTTCAAAGGTGCCTACGCGCACCCACGGCAGCAATGAGAAATTGGCACAACTCAGGGTAGACAACGCAGTGCAGCGTGTCAAGAAACATGCCGCGGAAATGGGTATCGACCCGAGCCGACTTGAATTTACCAAAAAAGAAGCCGTGGTTTCGGGGCCCGCCTACGGCGGTGACTTCAAATCGGGTAAAGACGCTTACAGGCAATACCAATACATCGAAATAAAGGCGGAATAAGCATGAACACTCACCGATCGGCACAGTTATTGAAAACAGGTTCCGTGAAATCAATGCAGCATGGTTAAAGAGATGAAAGCACTTATCGGATGCTTGTTTATTGTCTTGCTCAGCGCTGAGGTGAGGGCACAAGATCCGAGAATCGCCGCACAGGCATTCAGTGACGGCAACTATTTTAAGGCCATCGAGCTTTACGTCAAGCTTCTGGGTAAAAATCCGGACGAGATGGACTACAATTACCGCGTCGGCCTCAGCTACCTTCGCACGAGCATAGAACCCCGAAGGGCCTTGGAGTATTTGCTGAAAGCAGAGAACCACCCCAAATTTCCGCCGGAGGGCTTGCTCGCCGTTGCAGAAGCATACAGCTATCACCTTCAGTATGATATGGCACTCACCTACCTGAACAAATACCAACAGGAAGGCCATGTCAACAAGAAGACGCGGGCAGAATTTGAGCGGCTCAAGGCCAATTACACAGTAGCACTCGAACTTTTGAAATACCCGGCAGATGTGACGTTCAGAAATTTGGGGCCGATGCTGAACTCCGAATATCCGGACTACCACCCTTTCGTAGACAAAAACGAGCGAATACTGATCTTTACGTCAAGGCGCAAATCGAAACCGGGCGCGGTTCCGGAATTCGACGGTTACTTTCCCTCCAACCTTTACATGTCAGAGAAAAATGCTTCGGATGAATGGAAAGAGGCCGTAAAGCTTTCCGACAGGATTAACCCCTCCTATGACGAGCAAGCCGTGGGGCTCTCGGATTCGGGCGACAGCTTATTCTTCTACATTGACCACATCAATTCCTTCGGCAACATCTATCTCAGCGAGCGTATCCGCGGAGTGTACGGTGATCCTAAGGCGCTGAATGAGGCCGTAAACACCGAGAATGTTGAATCTGCCTGCTCCATATCACGCGACGGAAATACGCTGATCTTTTCAAGTGACCGGCCCGGGGGATACGGCGGCTTAGACATTTGGATGCGGCGAAAGCTGCCTACGGGAAAGTGGGGCGAGCCCCTGAACTTGGGCCCGGAAATCAATACCCCTTTTGATGAGGACTTCCCCACCCTTTCCGGTGACAACCGAACCCTCTACTTCTGCTCTGAAGGCCACCCCGGAATGGGAAAGTTTGATCTCTTTTTCTCGACATGGGATCCCTATGACAATTCATGGGGCCACCCCCAAAATCTCGGTTTTCCCATCAACACCCCCGGCGACGAAAAGAGTATATCATTCAACGGATACGGAGATCGGGCCTATGTGACGGCCTTGCGCCCCGAAGGAAAAGGTGACCTCGATATTTACGAGGTGAACTATGTCAACGTGAGCGGTGCAATGCCCGCCGTATTTTTGGTAAACGCACCTGAATTGGAAGAAGCTGCTGCCGAAAACAATACCCGTATTCGCGTAAAAAATGAGGCCGACGAACTGATCGGCGAGTACGCTCCGAATCGGGTTACGGGAAAATATGTGCTCGCCCTCTACCCCGGGAAATACACGATGACCTTAAAGGCGGACGGTTTTCAGCCTTACAGCGAACCCCTCATCGTGAACAATGCCCACCTCAGGCAGGAAAAAAACCTGAAAACGATTAACCTAAAGAAACAATGACCAAGCTCAACCTTGAGCGTCCCCTCGCCTTTTTTGATCTCGAAACCACCGGCGTCAATGTCGCCTCAGACCGCATCGTTGAAATCGCTGTTCTCAAAGTTTTTCCCGACGGGAGAATTGAAAGAAAACCTGACCCTTCGGGCGGAGGACCCAATCGCTTTCTGATCAATCCCGAAATGCCCATCCCCCCGGAGACTTCTGCCATTCACGGGATCCGCGATGTAGATGTGATCGATGCACCTACCTTTAAAGATGTAGCCGACAAACTTTTCAAATTCCTGTACGATGCCGACTTGGCGGGATATAACTCCAACAAGTTTGATGTACCCATCCTCGCCGAGGAATTTTTAAGGTGTGGGATCGAATTCAGCATTGAAGGACGCAACCTGATCGATGTGCAAAACATCTTCCACCTTATGGAGCAACGCACCCTTCGGGCGGGGTACAAGTTCTACTGCGGCAAAGAGCTCGATAATGCCCATGAAGCCATGGCGGATGTAGAGGCGACTTACGAGGTATTTCTGGCCCAGATCGAGCGGTACAAAGACACCGAGATCGAAGACCGCGAGGGCCGTTTGTACACGCCTGTAGTCAACGATATGAAGCACCTCCACGAAGTGTCTCAGCGCCATAAAAATGTCGATTTTCTCGGGCGTTTTGTCTACGACGAAAACGGAACCGAAGTTTTCAACTTCGGAAAGCACAAAGGCCGGCCCGTGGAGGATGTACTCAGGGAGGAACCCGGGTATTACGGCTGGATGCTGAACGGAGATTTTCCCTTGTATACCAAGAAGGTGCTCCGCGACATCAAGGAGCGTATGAGCTACGCACAATGAAAATCATATGTGTAGGCCGGAATTATGCCGAGCACGCCCGTGAGCTGAATAATGAGGTGCCTTCGGAACCGGTGATTTTCCTCAAACCGGACACCGCACTTTTACCCAAGAACCACCCCTTCTTCTACCCCGACCACACCGCCGACCTGCACCACGAGGCTGAAATCGTATTGCGGATCAATCGCTTGGGGAAACATATCGATCAGGCCTTTGCGCACAAGTATTACGATGAAATCGGCTTCGGAATAGACTTCACCGCACGCGATGTGCAGCAGAACTGCAAGACCAAAGGACTGCCGTGGGAAAAGGCAAAAGCCTTCGACCATTCCGCGCCCCTCTCCCCTGTCTTCCTTCCGCTTGACAGTCTGCCCGACCCTCAAGCGATCCGCTTTTCGCTTAAAAAAAACGGTGCGGAGGTACAATCCGGCAATACTGCGGATATGCTCTTCGGCTTCAACGCCTTGATCGCCCATATTTCAAAGTTTTTCACCTTGAAAATCGGAGACTTAATCTTCACCGGCACACCGAGCGGAGTGGGCCCGGTATCGGTTGGCGATCACTTGGAGGGGTTTGTCGAAGGAAAAAAACTGCTCGACCTGAAAATTAAATAGCCTCAGGGGCTTGCCGAACCGAAGAAATTTCAGAACTTCATAGCTGCTGCCCCTGAAGGCGGCTTCAGTCAATCTTATCACCGCATTAAAAAGATCGCCGCATGGGGGCAATGGATGTATTCGTAGTGGAGACCAAGGAGCAGCGCAAAGCCTTTGTTTCTGCGATTTTAAATGACATGAAAGCGCTGGAATACATGCTTGATAAGGGCATGTTCGAAAGCGGTGTAGCCCGTATCGGAGCGGAGCAAGAGCTTTGTTTTACAGACCGTCACTATCGGCCGGCCATGGTGGGACTCGACATCCTGAAAGATATCGACGACCCGCATTTCACCACCGAATTGGCGAAATTCAATCTCGAAGCCAACCTCGATCCGCTGATTTTTAGCGGTAATGCCCTAAGTACTATGGAAAGGCACCTTACCGTACTGCTCGATAAGGCAGCCAAAGCAGCGGACAACCACAAAGCAAAACCGGTGCTCACAGGTATACTGCCCACCATCCAAAAAGGGGACTTGGATTTTTCCAATATCACTCCCTATGATCGGTACCGTGCCTTGAACAACGCCATGATCAAAATGCGCGGCGGAGACTTCGAATTCAACATCAAGGGTACGGATGAGCTGATCACAAAACACAGCACCATGCTCTTCGAAGCTTGCAATACGAGCTTTCAAATTCACCTGCAAATAGACCCGGACAACTTTGTAGACCAATACAACTGGGCCCAAGCCATTGCAGGCCCCGTGCTGGCCGCATGCTCAAACTCCCCCCTGCTCTTCGGCAGAAGGTTATGGGAGGAATCCCGGATAGCTGTATTTGAGCAAACCGTCGATCTGAAAAACCTGAATAATCCCGAACGTGAGATTAAGAGCCGCGTCGATTTCGGCACAGATTGGCTCAGAGAGAGCGTAACGGAAATTTTCAAATACGACATTGCCTACTACAAGCTCTTGCTCGCGGGCCACATTGATGAAGATGCTCTCGAGCAATTGCGCAACGGAAAAATCCCCAAACTCCGTGCGCTTAACCTGCACAACGGAACCATTTACAAATGGAACAGGCCCTGCTACGGAATCACCAACGGGAAACCCCACTTGCGGATAGAGAATCGCTATGTGCCCTCCGGTCCTACCATCGTGGACGAGATTGCCAATACCGCTTTTTGGCTCGGCCTGATGGCCGGAATGCCCGAGTACGTGAGCGAAATCGATGCGCACCTGGACTTCGACCATGCCAAACACAACTTCCTCAAAGCCGCACAAGTAGGTCTCAGTGCACAATTCAAGTGGACTGATAATAAAGTCCGCA
This sequence comes from Cryomorphaceae bacterium, assembly GCA_003565555.1. Classification (GTDB taxonomy): domain Bacteria; phylum Bacteroidota; class Bacteroidia; order Flavobacteriales_D; family Cryomorphaceae; genus T3Sed10-241. The sequence continues at coordinate 30,327 of PXBH01000029.1, forward strand.
CGGCCGAAGAGCTTATCTTGGGCGAGCTCCTTCCCATAGCGCGAAGAGGTTTGGCGTCAAAAAATATTGACCCGGCAGACATTGACCGCTATCTCGACATCATTGAGGCGCGCGTAATCGCACACCAAACGGGAAGTATATGGCTCAACAATGCATTCACCAAATTGATCAAGAAAGCTTCACGTGAAGAAGCGGTGGTGGCGGTAACTGCGGGAATGCTCAAGCGCCAGCAAACCGGACAACCGGTGCACACCTGGGATTCTCCGCATATTCGCGAAAGCGGATCATGGTCCAATAAGTTCAAATACGTGCGCCAAATCATGTCGCAAGAACTGTATACCGTGCAGGAGGAGGACTTGGTAGAACTCTCAGCCAGTGTAATGGACTGGAGAAAAATACACCACGTTCCCGTGGAAAATGAGCAAGGTGAAGTGGTGGGTATCATCTCCTCAGCAGATATCCTGAAGTATTACTGCAAGAAGGTGGACCACGAAGGCAGCGAAATCACCGTGAACGACATCATGAGTAAAAATCCCGTGACGGTGACCCGTGACACCCTGACCACGGACGCGCTGAAATTGATGCGTAAGTACAATCTGGGCTGCCTGCCGGTAGTGAACGGCGTGAAACTTGTGGGCATAGTGACGGAATACGATTTTATCTGTATTGCGCAAGATTTGTTTGACGAACTGGAGAATGTTGAAAAAGAAAACCATCACCCTGTTTGATTTTACGGAAGGGCACGCCGTACAGATTTCGAGGGTGATCGCCGAGATCAAAGGCAAACCCTCAGGACCGACTGTTTTTTTCATCGGCGGTATGCACGGAAATGAACCCACCGGTGTACTGGCGCTCAAGCATGTGATGCGTGAAGTAGAGCGTCTGCAGCCACTTCTTCGGGGCAATGTATACGCCCTCGCGGGAAACCTGACCGCTCTGGAACGCGGGGAGCGGTTCATTCAAAACGACCTGAACCGGGTATGGCATGCAGATCAGGTAGAGCGGGCAAAAAAGCGAGACTTCCACCCCACCGAAATTATCAATGAAGTCGAAGAGCAAATCGAACTCTGGGCGAAGATTGACAATATCATGCAGAATTCGACGGGGCCTTTCTTCTTCGTAAACCTTCACACCACCTCCGTTCAGAGTGTTCCTTTTGTCACCATGAGTGACACGATCATGAACCGAAAATTTGTCAGTAAAATCCCTGTGCCCATTGTCCTCGGAATCGAAGAATACCTCACCGAGCCCCTCCTGAGTTACGTCAATGAATTGGGATGTGTATCGGTGGCCTTCGAAGGCGGTCAGCACAGCGAGGCCGCATCCGTGCACAACCACGAAGCAATGATCTGGCTCAGTTTGGCCTACAGCGGCGCCATGAAGCAAATAGAAATACCCGGGTTTCGCAAACACGCGGAGCACCTGAAGTTAAGCACAGAGAAAAACAGCGCCGTATACGAAATCAGGTCTCGTCTGGGCATCGAGCCCGGACAAATGTTTCAAATGATGCCCGGCTTTGTCAATTTCCAGGAAATCAAACAGGATCAACCCCTCGCTCGGCTGGACGGGAAAACGGTGCGCGCCGAGGAAGACGGGATGATCTTCATGCCGCTCTATCAGGCGCAGGGCAGCGACGGCTTTTTCACCATCCGAAAAATACGCAGGTTCTGGTTGGGTGTATCTTACGTATTTCGCAGGCTCAAACTGTTCCGATTGCTCAGGTTTCTTCCCGGAGTGCGTCCCTTTATGGACAGTGATGAGACCATGGTGGTCAACACGGCCGTGGCCAAATGGTACAGCACGGAAATTCTACACCTCATGGGCTACCGCCGAAAGAAAAAACGCGGAGGCCTCATTTTATTTATGCGGCGCAAATACGATTTTAAAGGTCCTCGAAACCGGTGAAACCTCAACCACATTGACGACCCCCGAAGAACTGAAGCAAAAGGCCTCCGGAAAAAAGAAGGAAAACCGAAAGTTTCTCCAATCCTTGAAAAAGCAAAAGTCCGGAAACACGGACCGCGAATTTCACGAGGCACATGAGGAAGTCTTCGCCTGTACGGACTGCCTTAAATGCGCCAATTGCTGCAAAACAACGGGACCGCTTTTTAATGCAAGAGATGTGCAGCGTATCGCCAAGCACCTTAAGATGCGTCCTTCAGAATTCACGGAATCCTATTTGAGACTCGACGAAGAGGGCGATTACGTGCTGAAATCGGTGCCCTGCCCCTTCCTCGGCGCCGATAATCTTTGCGGAATATACGAGGTGCGCCCCAAAGCATGCCGCGAATACCCGCATACAGACCGCCGAAATATGCAGGAAATCTTCAGCCTGACCCTGAAGAATTCTGAAATATGCCCTGCTGTATTTGACATCCTCGAGAAAATGAAGGCCTCCCGGCGATAAAACCTACGCAACTATGTGCGGCGTTCATTTTTTTTTGAAAAGATACCCGAAGCAGGCATTGTTCAAGACGTCACCCGCTCCAAAGTGTATAATTAACACATTGACACCGGGTTCAGAGACCACCACGGTCCGAATATTGTCGGAAACGGCTGTGCACGAAATGCTCAGCTCGGGATTCTTTAACAAAACGTAAATAAGGGCGTGCATGAATTCAAGCGGGATTTTGTTAGGTTTGCGTCGAGCTGAGTCGGAATCATTCGGCTACGCATCATCCTGATTACAAAAAACCAACCTATATCTCATGAAAATTCAAGACGTATCCGCTTTAGAAATTCTCGACTCGCGGGGAAATCCTACCGTAGAAGTTGATCTCGTACTGGAAGACGGCTCTTTCGGAAGGGCCATGGTGCCCAGCGGGGCCTCTACCGGTGAACGCGAAGCATTCGAACTTCGCGACGGCGATAAAAATCGCTACCTCGGCAAAGGGGTGCAAAAGGCCGTGGCCAACGTAAACAACAATATTTCCAAAGTGATCGAAGGCAAATCCTTCAGCAGCCAGCGCGCCTTTGATTATGCCCTGATCGACTTGGACGGATCACCCAACAAATCGAAACTCGGCGCCAATGCGATACTGGGCGTGTCTATGGCCTATGCCCGTGCCATGGCTGACTCCTCCGCCCTGCCCCTCTACCAATACCTCGGAGGCAGCAATGCATGCGAAATTCCCGTGCCCTGCATGAACATCATCAACGGCGGAAGCCATGCCGATAACAATGTCGACTTTCAGGAATTCATGATTGCCCCGCACGGTGCCGAATCCTTCCGCGAAGCCATTCGAATGGGTGCGGAAGTATTTCACACTTTGAAAAGCGTATTGAAAAAACAAGGCTACAGCACAGGCGTGGGTGATGAAGGCGGTTTTGCTCCGGACCTCAAATCCAACGATCAAGCTGTGGAAATCATCCTGGAAGCCATCACCAAAGCCGGGTATAAGCCGGGCGACGAAATCAGCATCTGCCTGGACCCCGCAGTGAGCGAGCTCTGGGACGATGAAAAAGGCATGTACAAGATGTTCAAAAGCTCCGGAAAGCATGTTTCCTCAGACGATATGGTAAAAATGTGGGAAAGTTGGATCTCGCAATACCCCATCGTATCGCTCGAGGACGGACTCGGCGAAAAAGACTGGGACGGTTGGAAAAACCTTACCGACACCCTCGGTCACAAAACCGAAATCGTAGGTGATGACTTACTTTGCACCAACAAAAGCATCTTGGCAGATGCCATTTCAAAAGGGGTAGCGAATTCCGTCTTGATCAAGCTCAACCAAATCGGTACAGTGACGGAAACCCTGGAAACGATCGAATTGGCATTCCGCAATTCTTACAACTGCTTCATCTCTCACCGAAGCGGTGAAACGGTAGATTCCTTCATCGCCGATCTGGCGGTAGGAACAAACGCGGGTCACATCAAAACAGGAAGCGCCTGCCGCGGTGAGCGCATCGAAAAGTTCAATCAGCTACTGCGCATCGAGCAGGAACTGGGGGCTGCAGCCCGTTTTCCCGGAAAGGCTTCGTTCAAAAACGCCTGATTCCGCCCAAATCTCTGATCGTTACAATAAAACACGCCGTCGGCAAACTGTCGACGGCGTGTTTCATTTGCGCCCCCATCAATCTAAGGCCGTTCATTCACCCTTCGTTTCCGGGCGGGGCATTCAGATCTGTACGCTGCGCTATCGAAGCTGCATATTTAAGGTCAAAGAATGCCGGTCCCGAAGGAGTGCGGACTGACAGATTCGGACGCTGCCACAATACACGGCAGTCAGCGGACATAGCAGATATAAATCAGTTGCAAACTTCTCGAATAAGCTCAAATGCGCGGGCATAACCCAAATCCCCCGCGCGGCTCAGGTTGAGGCAGCCGTTGTCCACATCTCCCGAATAAATTTCGGAGAGTCCCCTCTGCACCAAGGCAGAGATATGGCGCGGATAGGCATCGGTGACCCGCTTGAAATCCGCCGCAGCGGCCGCATGATTGTTCGATCGGGCGGCTGCGCGGCCGCGGTAATAGTAATAAGCGGGACGATCGGCATTTAAAAGTACCGCCTCATCGAAGGATGCGATTGCCTCTGCATAGCGGCCCGCGAAGAAGTGCTCCATTCCTGTGAGAAAGGCCCCTTCATCCTCGGGGCGCGCACTGCGCTCCGCTTCGAAATCTGCTGCAGCACCTCGGTGATCAGCGAGCTGCTTCTTGGCATAGGCGCGCCGCATAAGGAGCCCCTCCATCTCAGGATCCCGATCAATGGCGGCAGTCAGGTCGACTACCGCTCCGGTATAGTCGCCGATTCGGAGCCTCGCCTCTGCACGTGCCACATAGCGTTCAGCCGATTCAGGATTGAGGTCAACGGCCCGGTTCAAATCTTCCAGAGCGCCGCGGGCATCGCCGAGCATGGCCTTCGCCCTGCCTCTGTCGATGTAAGGTGCGGCGAGGTTCGGATTGAGGTTGATCTCGCGGCTTAAGGCAGCGACGCGCTCACTCAGTTCCGCCGGGGAGGCGGTATAGCCCTCAGCATCTTTGTAAAAATCAAGTTCGTCAAAAAGTCCCGACGGTTGGGCCTGCAAGGCTCCGATCGAGATCAACAAAAAGCAGAACGGGACTAAATATTTCATGGCGCGGAATTTTAAGTTTTGCGTTCCGTCACCAGGCGGCGGTGCCCGGAGACGCTCGAAATAAGGGTTGCAAAACTTAAGCCAAGTTTTGGCGAGAGCGACAGTCTATTCGCCCAAAACCTCTCTCAGCGCCTCGTCCGCATCATCGCCTCTACCTTCCGTCGGTCCTCCCTCAAGGTACTTTACGATATTGCGACAAGATTGCTCAAAAAAAGAACGCGGAACGCCCATAGCGGTATAAGCGACATAAACACCGTCCGTACGGTATTCTGTTTTTTCACAAATCACTTCTGCACCGCGCAAGGATTCTGCAACCAACTCACTGTGAACAGAAAAATAGGTGCCCATAGCTTCATAATTACCCCTGTTTTTGTCTTCACGAATTGCTGTGTAGGCATCTGCAAAGTGCTTTGCTATCTTTCCCAATGACCTCGCCAATTCTTCGCGGGCGAGCAGGGCGGCTTTTTCCTCAGCGCGCGTTTCATTCGCATCGTTTGCGAATGCCCCGGCAGTGAGCTTTTCGTGCCTGCCGTCGAGCTCGACGCGGCAAGGCATGTCCGTAATCGAAGTGTCTGCCTGAGCAATAAGGCTTCCGAGCGAAACAAAACAGAATGCGGCAAGCAGAATCAAAGGCCTCATCACAAGAGTAGGTTTTCCGAAAGATACAAACATAGGCCCTCATCGGGAGCATTACTTCTGATACCCTTTCGGGTTTTCGGTTGCAGCGCACGTTTCCGGCCCGTGCTATCCTCGGTCATTCAGGGGAATTGAGGATTTTGGAATATGGGTGTTCACCCCTCGGCGGTTTCCCGAAGTAAGCGCAATACGGGTCACTTCAACAATTCGGGAAATTTCGCTTTGAATCTTTTAAGCCGCGGATCGGACACCGATCGGATATACGGGTTTCCCGGGTTTCTCTTTTTATAGTCTTGATGGTAGTCTTCAGCCATCCAAAATTTCTGAAAAGGCAGGATCTCCGCTGCCGGGGTTTCGCCGATTCTCTCCGCGATTTCATCGTGCTTGGCGCGAACGATGCGCTTCTCATCCTCGTTTTGGTAAAATATTATCGAACGGTATTGGGAACCGATGTCAGGGCCTTGCCCGTTCTTCTGCGTGATATTTTGCGAACCGAAATAAACGTCAATCAGGGTCTCGAAACTGATTTCTTCAGGATTGTAAATCACCTCGACTGCCTCGGCGTGCCCGGTGCGGCCTGTATTGCTCTCCTCATAGGTCGGATTTTCGGTATGGCCGCCGGAATAGCCCGCATGCACCTCTTCTACCCCGCGTACACTTTCGTACACCGCTTCCACACACCAAAAACAGCCACTCGCGAAATAGGCCCTTTTCAATCCGTTTTCGGTCGGGACCTCCACGGGCGGCGCATTTTCTACCGCTATTTGTGCAGCACTTTTTTCCTGCGCTCCCGCACAGCTTACTGTCAGTGTAGCCATCAAAGAGAGGATTGCGAGAATACTCAGGGAGGCGGAGGTTTTAGGAATCATAAAGTCATAACGCCCCGCAGCCGCGAATGGTTTTCAACATGCTTCCCTGCGGCCACATGTCTCAGAGGATGAGCAGATATCGCGATGCATATCCCCATATTTCGGACCATTGAGCAAAGCATTGTGAGCAACTCCGGCCTCCGCAGTGTCGCGGGAAGGAATGGTCCGGTATATTTGTGCCGATGATCAAGTTTAGGATCGAAGAAAAAGAAGATGGCGCGGTGCTTGAAATTGAAGGCAAACGCACGGCACCACTCGATTTGCAGGAGATGCTCGACCTTTCGGAAGGGCTGCGCACCTATGTATTAGAAAATGCACACCACGCGGATGCACCTCCTTTGCGCACCGTGACTGTGGGCGATACGGCCTTTAAAGTAACCGCTGCAGATAAGCCTGATTTCTGGGATAAGGTAGACAGCGGTAATTGGGAGCCGGAAACGTTTCGGGTTTTTGACCGCTTCATCGACCGCGATACCGTCTTCTTGGATGTAGGTGCATGGATCGGATCCACTGCCCTTTACGCAGCCCCGCACGCCAAAGAAACCCACGCTTTTGAGCCTGATCCGGTGGCCTTTGAGCAGCTCAAAAAAAACTTAGATGCGAACGGACGCAGTGCTTGGGCCGAGCGCGTAGCTCTCCACCGCGAGGCCATCGCTCCCGCAAACGGCACCATGGAAATGGGCAGCCGCAGCGATAAGGGCGATTCCATGAGCAGTGCGCTACTTTCCGAAAAGGAGGACTCATGGGAGGTCAAAACCCTCGCTTTGGGCACCTTTGTGAAAGCCCAAGGGCTGAGCGGTGAAAAGCTCTTCCTCAAAATTGACATCGAAGGCGGCGAGTATAATCTCATCCCGGCATTGGGTACATTTTTGAAGCGCGAAGACTGTGCGGTATTTCTCTCATTGCACCCCGAGTTTTTACTGGAGCAACTCAGAGCATCCTACGGGGGCCCTTTTCGGGAAATACGGGTCCGCGCCGCTTTCTGGAAAAAGCACCGATCCCTACTCAAGGCGTTGCCCTTTCCCAAAGTGACTTATACCAACGGCAAGCCGCTGAATCGAACCAAGGCGCTGACCAAAGCCCTGCTTTTTGCAAAATTCACCCACGGTCTGCTGGCCTGCGACGGATAAAAAAGTTATAGCGAATCAGCGGTTCTTCTTGAAGCGGCCGGCGATGTTTTTCGAACCTTTCCCCTTGCTCTTCCCGGCAAATTTCTTCTTTTCGTAGCCTTTCGAACCTCCGCGGCTTCCGTAGCTGCCGCCGCCGCGGCCGGTTTTCACATTGGCTTTCACCCGAATACTGCCGAAGCGCAATCCGTCGAGCACCGCTGCCACGTCCTCGGCATGGCCTGATTCTACCCCTACAAAGGTCTTGTTGTCAAAGATATCGATGCGGCCGAAATTGATAGACGGATTGCCGGTGAGGTCATTGATGATGCCCATGATTTTATTGGGCTTCAGGTACTGCGCACGGCCCAAATTGATTTCCACCTCGGTGAAAGCTCCGTCGGCGTCACGACTCGGCCGTTCGGATCTGCCTGCCTTTCGCTTATCCCCGTAGCTGCCTTTGGCTTCCATTCTGCCTTTTCCCTTTTCCACATTCACATTATCGGGCATTCCGGGCTCCGGCTGCTGTGCGGCATAGGCGGCTTTGATCCACAACTCAATCAGGTCTTCGCGAGAAAGGTCGGCAAATTTAAGGGCCACTGCTGCGGGCACATCGCCCATGCCTGAGAGATTTCCTTCAGATTCCATCAACTTATCAGCCATAGACAGCACACGCTTGCGTGTAATCTCGGAGAGCAGAGGTACTTTCTTCTGCTCAAATTTCTTTCCGGTGATCCGCTCCAGCTCGCGAATTCTGCCTTGTTCGCGGCTGTGAATGATGCTGACGGCTACCCCGCTTTTTCCCGCCCTGCCGGTGCGGCCGCTGCGGTGCACGTAGACTTCAGGATCGTCCGGGAGGTTGTAATTGATCACATGCGTCAGCTCATCCACATCCAGTCCGCGAGCAGCTACATCGGTCGCCACCAGAAGTTTCACACGGCCTTTGCGGAATGAACCCATCACTTGGTCGCGTTGCTGCTGAGACATATCGCCGTTGAGCGCCTGTGCTTCATATCCTTTTCGCGAAAGCTTCTCGGCAATGCCGGTGGTTTCAGCGCGGGTTCTGCAAAATACCACACCGTATACCTCTTCCTCAGAGGCGATGATGCGGCTGAGTGCTTCAAATCTGTCACGTGCCTGCACCATGTAGTATACATGACTGATGTTCGATGCCCCTTCATTGCGCTTTCCCACGGTTATCTTCAGCGGATCGCGCATATACTTGCCCGCAATGGATTCCACTTTGGAGGGCATGGTGGCGGAAAAGAGCCAGGTATTCTTGGCTTCGGGTGCAGCTTCAAAAACGGTTTCAAGGTCTTCTTTGAAACCCATATTCAGCATTTCATCTGCCTCATCGAGGACGAACCAATCGAGGTTTTGCAGGCGAAGCTCTCCGCGCGAAATCATATCCACCACGCGTCCGGGCGTACCGATCACTACTTGGGAGCCCTTTCTGAGCGCGCGAATCTGCACCTCCATGGAGGCCCCTCCGTAGACTGCCGTCACGGAAACACCTTTCATAAATCTGGAGAAATCTTTCAGATCATTTACAATCTGAAGACAGAGCTCTCTCGTGGGGCAAAGTACAAGGGCCTGCACCTTGTTTGACTCCGTATCCAAACGGTGGAGCAGCGGAAGCCCGAAAGCAGCGGTTTTGCCCGTTCCCGTCTGGGCCAAGGCTATCATGTCTTTTGACGCTTCCTGAAGCAAGGGCAAGGTACGCGCCTGAATCGGGGTGGGTTCGGTAAAGCCTAGCGCGCTGACGGCTTCAATCAGTTCCGGACGAAGGCCGGATTCGAGAAAACTTTTCATGTAGATGAGGATGTAAGGAAGCATGTTTCCGTCTGAGACAATATATCCTGCCGGGAAATCATGCGGTGCGCAACGCGGAAATTGTAAGGCGAAACGATGGCGCAAATGTACATCAATTTGTTTTGTCTGTATGTTAATAGTTTCCGATGAAAAGCAAATTTCTCCCCCGGTAGATAAATCACTTGATTTGATGAGGGCATAACGGCGTGAGAACGGCCTACCTTCGCAACCTAAAATTAACATCCGAAAAAATGAAAAAGTACTTTCAAAGCTTCCCTTTAATGCTCGCCTTATGCGCAGCTCCGATACTGACTTCCTGTGAAGAAGATGATGACGCCCCGGACAACGGTACGAACGGCTCTGAAGAGGTTACGCCCCTTACGGGTACGGTAACTGACCGCGACGGCAACCTGTACACCACGGTTATTCTCGGAGACTACGAATGGATGGCTGAAAAT
>PXBH01000093.1 GCA_003565555.1 Cryomorphaceae bacterium
CTGCTTGAAGTTCGTCTAAAACAGTTAATATATTGATTGATTTACAATAAATATTAAGACAAATATTGATAAATATGAACCGTAAACCTTGGCAGAAGTTAATTTCTATTCCTTTGAGCTTATTAGTTAGCGCCCCGGCTTTTGCTCTTACCCCTCCTAGAAACCCAGAACAAATAGAAGAATGTGATATTTTGATTGTCGGTGGAGGATTGGCAGGGGCAGGAGCGGCTTACGAGGCACTCTTGATGGGTAAAACTGTCTGTTTGACGGATATTACTGATTGGGTGGGTGGACAAATATCTTCTCAGGGTACATCAGCTTTGGATGAACGAAGTACTCAACGACAGGAGTTGTTTTTTCCTCGGGGATACTTAGAGTTTCGGGATAATATTGCTAAGTTTTACGGTAAGTTGAATCTAGGAGAATGTTGGGTCAGTGCTTCTTGTTTTTTACCTAAGGATGCGGATACAATTTTGGAACGTCAGTTGGTGGAGGCGGCAAAAAAAGGTAGGGGAAAACTGAAGTGGTTTCCCAATACGGTGATTAAAGATGTACAGGTGGAAACCTTAGAGGGTGCTGGTACGGGACAGCAGATAGTAAGTGCGATCGCACTTCGCCACGAAGCTCAACCGAATACCCCTCCCCTCAACAGCGAGCCTCTATCCCAAATTATTGAGGACGCATACACCTATGAAGATTCCTCCAGACTGAAAAAAACGGTCATTAAATTCGTTCCGCCCAATAATGGCAAAACAGAAGGAAAAGCTGATTGGATAGTCATAGAAGCCACGGAAACAGGGGAAATCGTGGGTTTGACCGATATACCCTATCGTCTCGGTATTGACCCCATTTCTGCCTATGAACCTTCCTCATCGAGTAGAACAGCTGATCCCTACTGCACCCAAGGGTTTACCTATACCTTTGCCATGGAAAAAACAGCTACCCCCCAACCTCAGCCAGAGCCAGAATTTTATCAACAGTATGCCCCCTATTATAGCTACGAACTAGAAAGACTAGCTGATTTTGACCTTGTGTTTACCTACCGTAGGATATATAAAGCTCAACCTAGTGAGAGAGTAACCTTTGGCGGCATCGGTTTTACCAAACCCACCCCTGGAGATATTTCCATGCAAAACTGGACTTGGGGTAACGATTATCGCCCCGGTACCTCTGAAGATAATCTTATTTATACCAGAGATCAACTTCAACAAAGAGGAGAACTAGAACCGAATGGCTGGATGGGGGGATTGCGCACAGAAACTCTCTTTAAAGGGGAACAAAATGCGATCGGATTCTATCATTGGTTAGTAGCAGGAACAACAGATTCTCAGTTAGGTGATGGAGTGAAAAAACCCAACCCCAACCATATTTTTCTCAAAGGTTTTGATTCTCCTATGGGTACAGCCCACGGATTATCAAAATATCCCTATATCAGAGAAGGGCGTAGAATTATCGGTCGTCCTCACTATGCCCACCCCAATGGTTTTACCATTAATGAAGTAGATATTTCACGGGTCAATTATGATGATGAATACTATCGTCAAACCCTTACTCCCCGAGAATATCGCCGTTTAAGAGCCATTCTCGCTGGGTTAGAAGGATTTGGGGTAATCACAGGGGAAGTAAGCCCAGAAGATGCTGTAAAACGCAGTCGCTCAACGATTTATCCCGATTCTGTGGGTATAGGTCACTATGCGATCGATTTTCATCCCTGTATGGCCGAAAGCCCCCACGAAAAACCGGGTAACATTGAAAGAGAAGGAGAAAGACGAGGACAAGGACAGGCTTACCCCTTCCAAATTCCCTTATCTGCCATGATTCCTCAAAAAATAGATAATCTGCTGGTAGCAGGAAAAAGTATTGCCACCAGTCACATCGCCGCGGCCGCCTATCGAGTTCATTCTTTTGAATGGTCATCGGGGGCGGCGGCTGGTACTACGGCGGCTCTTGCCCTTGATAAAGGTATCTTACCCTATGAATTTACAGAAGGTTTTGCTTTCCGTAATACCCATTTACGAGATTTGCGAGAACTTTTAGTTAACAATAATAACCCTATTCAATTCCCCAATACTTCTATTTTTAATCAAGATTGGGATGGATGGCGTTAAAGGTTGATGGTTAATTGTAGTCTATTTCAAAACATTTGAAATCGGAGATATTTAGTTATGTTTAAGAAAGTCTCAGGCAAAATATTATTGATAGCTTTATTAATATTAGGAGCAAGTTTTATCGGTATTGCTCCTAATTTGGATCAAATATTTTCTACAGATAATGCAGTTCATGCGGAAAAAGATAATGGTGATCTTATGAAAGAGCAACCCCAAAAACAATTAGATTCTCAATTTATTGCCGCGAATCAGGAGTTTGCTTTTAAACTTTTCTCGGAAATTCTTAACAAAAATGACCAGAAAAATGTTTTTATTTCCCCTACCAGTATTTCTCTGGCTCTAAGTCTTTTATACAATGGAGCTTCGGGGGAAACACAGCAAGAAATGCAACGAGCATTACAGTTTACAGGAATTGATTTAGAGGATATTAATTCTCAACAAAAAATCTTACAGAAACTGTTACAAAATCAGCCTGAAAGTGAACTTTCTATTGCTAATTCTCTTTGGATTCGTCAAAATTTTCCCATAAAATCAGATTTTATTAATAGTAATCAAAAATATTATCAAGCCAAGGTTGAGGAGTTAGATTTTGACCAACCTGAAACTCTTAGTATCATTAACAATTGGGTCAGTGATTCTACTCAGGGAAAAATCGAAAAAATTATTGATCAAATAAGTCCTGATGATGTTTTATTTTTAATTAATGCTATTTACTTTAAGGGTGCATGGCAAAGCCCTTTTGATCCCGAATTTACTGAGGAGAAACCTTTTACCCTTGC
>PXBH01000169.1 GCA_003565555.1 Cryomorphaceae bacterium
CGCTGAACAAGCCGGTGCTCACCACCGTGGCGGCACCCTATGCCCCCGACGAACTTTTCTTTAAAATCAGCCCCATCGGCAACCGGGGATACTTCAGCCTCATCGGGCTCACGGTGCGGAAAACCGTTTTCGCGAAAGCGGGCATGCTCAATGAATCCCTGCGCGTATCGCAAGACACGGAATGGATGCTCCGGCTCACGGCCTCCTGCCGGCTATGTCCCGGCAGCCTCGATGCGCCCGTGGCCATGAGGAGGATACACCCCGGCAACCGCACCACAGACGAGGACCTGATGCGGTCCAAAAAACCGGTGATGGCCCTGAGCTGCCTCGACTGGTTCGTGCGCAACGACATGCCCGCCGAAAAAACCGCCGAAGTACTGCGGCTCTACTTCAAGTACCGCTTTGAGCATGTCCGCCTCGGCGGGCGAGGCTCTCGGCTTTCGCGCAAGCTGAAAGACATCGCCGACGGCCTCAGCCTTTGGCGAAAGTACCCCGCCCTGCGCGCTGATCCTTTTCTTCGCTACCATTTGCGGATGGCCTTCAGGCTGCCCGTGAAAGAACACCTGAATTACTATGTCGGCAGGTGAGGTGATCATATCGGTGGTGATGCCCAACTACAACAAGGGCGAGCAGGCCCGGGAGGCGGTGCAGTCCTTCGCGGCCCAACCCTTTCCGGGAAAGGAGCTCATCTTCACAGACGACGGCTCTGAGGACGGAAGCGGAGAGGCCGTGCGCGCCATGGCCGAAACGCTGCCCTGTGTAAAATACATTGCCCTTCCGGAAAATTCGGGAGGCGGGGCGGCCCGAAATGCCGGAGTGCGGCAGGCTTCAGGCGAGTTTCTCCTCTTTATGGACAGCGATGACCTCATGGCTCCCGATGTGCTCGGCACCACGGTTGAAAAGGCTTTGGCCGCTGAAGATTGCGATTTCATCACTTTTCCCATGGGGTTTTTTCATCGGACCCCGGGCGATTCGGACCGCCTCATCGGGCTGCCCGACGCACGTCCGCCACTGCCCCGCTTTTTGCGCCGCGACCACCCCTGGCTGATCAGCTCACCCCTGTGGCGGAAGTCCTTTTTTGAGAAAATCGGCGGTTTTGACGAAAGTCTTACCTCTCAGCAAGATTATGACCTTCACGTGCGTGCACTTATCGCCGGGGCACGGTTCAGGCAGTTTGAGACGCCCGTTTCCGTATACTACCGGCAGGATACCGAGAGCATCCCCCGCGCGGTATCCCAATCCCTCGATTCGCTTCAAATGCGCGCGGCCTTGATAAAACGCCACCTCGAGGCCATGACTCGGGCCGGGGTGCGCAATATCGAGACAGACCGCGCGGCTGCCGCGCAGCTCCTCGACCTCGCGCAGATGATGCGCTGGCACAAGAACACCCTTCGGCATACCTCCGCAGCCGAAGGCCTGCGCATCTGGATGGCCGCCCACGAATACAAACTCATCAGCCCCGAGGAATACGGAGTGGGGATGGGCTATATCCGATTCAAGCACAATATGCTCTGGAACAGGATGCCCCGAATCCAGCGAAATGCGGAACTTCGCTTCCGCAAAAAATTGGGAGATCTCCTTCCCGAACTTTCACCCCGCAAATCCGTGACCCGTGCCTGAACATGTGGTGTACATAACGTCTTGGTATCCCCGTGCCGAAAAATCGGAGGGGACCTTCATAGAGATGCAGTTGCGCGTCGCGAAGGAGATCGGCGTTCGGGCAGCAGTGCTGCAAAGTGAGGAGGTGACCGGGGGAAATTACGTGCGCGACAGACTCCGCGGTGCGCAGCTTTTCTCTTACCGCAGGAATCCGGACGTACACGTGATCGAAAACCTCGCCGTGCACCGCACCCCGCTGAGGCTCGCCGCTGATCCCGAACTGAAGCGCAGAAAAACCCTCATACGCGCCGCGGTGCGAAGTATCAAGCGGTACGCGGCGCGCGCGGGTATGCCCGATGCTTTTTTTCACCACGGCATTTTCGATTATTGCTACCTCACAAAGGCCCTCTCGGAGCATTTCGGTATTCCCTACTTTTTCACGGAGCACAGCGCCTTCACAGCCCGGGAGGTGCGCTCGAGAAATGCCTTCGAGACAGAGGCATTTCTGCGCGACTTCGTATGCGGTGCGCAGCGGCGCTTCACGGTGACGCGGGCGTATGCGGAAAAATTTTCGCGGATTTTCGGCTTGCCTTTCGAATACGCTCCGAACGTACTGACCGCTGATTTTTTCGCAAAGCAGATTCCTGTCAGGCCGGCTGCCCCTTTCCGCTTCATAAATGTGGGCATTCTGGAGCCGCACAAGAATCAGGCGCTGCTCATTGAAGCATTTGCCGAAGCCTTCGGCGGCGATGAAGATGTGACCCTGACCATTGCCGGCGACGGACGTTTGGGGCCCGACCTCGCGAAATTGGCCTCAGAGCGGGGGGTGGCAGATCGGGTGGAGCTGCCGGGCTTTCTGGACCGAACTGCCCTTAAAGCCGCCCTGGACGCATCCCATGCTTTTGTGCTTTCCTCCGCGGCAGAGACCTTCGGAGTCGTGCTGATTGAGGCCATGGCGCGGGGATTGCCCGTGATCGCCCCCGACATTGACGGTCCGCGTGAGCTGGTGGGGGAATCCACGGGTCTGTGCTTCGAAGCGGGCAGCAGAGCTTCGCTGGCCGGGGCACTGCGCGACATGTATTACGGTGCAAATGATTATAATCCTGAAGTCGCCGTGCGCTTTGCAAAGCAGAATTTCGGGGCCGAAGCCCTGAGAAAATACATTTTTCATGACTGAAGAGGAGCGTAAGAAATACGGCATCAGGCCCGAAGAAGTGCCGCTCATCTTTACCGATGAGGCCACCGTGCCGGCCCACGGCAGCAGAAATATGAACCTCCGCGGAAAGCTGAGCTTCAAACGAAAAACGGCGAAGGCCCGCGCTAAACTCGACGCATTCTACGCCGCTGCCCTCAAGGCCGGCGCGTGTTATTACGGGCCTTTTGTGGGCGAATTCGGGCACTTTCTGCTGCACAACCTCCCCTTCATCATGCACCTGCACCGGCAGGGGGTGAAGGTGCACTATTGCGGAATGGAGATCCACAAACCTTTTCTCAAAGACTGCAACGGAGCCTCGCTGACCACCGATGAAACCTGGCTCCGCGATTTTTTTGCCGAGGTGAAGCCCGCGAGCAATGCCACCGTTCCGCCCCTTGATGTGCGTGAGGAGATTCATGCTTTTCGCAAAAAAGCGGCAGAAGACGGCCTGCCCTATCTCGACATTGCCGATACGGCGCTGTACTGGTATCCTTTCAGAAACTGGCAGTTGGAAGGCCGGCAGCATGTGTACAGCCTGAAATCCGTGTACGCCTCCGGACAGTCCGGGCGCAGCTGTGTAATCTTCCCGAGAAAGAAGGGGGGAGATTACACGCCGAACAACGGCGGCCCCTGGGACTACATGGAAGTGGCGCGCGCCCTCGCCCCGGGATTCGATGAGGTGGTGCTCGCAGGCCATCCTTCACTGAGCGCGGAAGTACATGATGAAGAGAAGATTCGGGTCCGAATTTCCGCTGACAATGCCGAAACCCTGCGCGCCTGCGCCGATGCCGAACTCATTGTGACACAGCATTCAGGAGCTGTTCACCTCGGGGCCTATACCGAAACCCCTGTGCTTTTGATTTTCAACGGAAACCCGCCCATAAAGGGGCTGATCGACACCTTGAGATTCAGAAAGAATCTCACAGATACACCCCTGTCCTATGCCTTCAGTTTGGATGAAATTAAGAACTTTGCATCGGCAGAACAGATGCAATGACGACGGATTTTCTTTTTCTTATTCCCCTTACCCCCGATAAAGACAGCAGCGATATGCGCCGGGCGCTGCGAAAACTTTGCTTTGCGCAGCTCGGCAAGCTGAAGGCGAGCAAACGGGTGTGGCTGCTCAGCGAGTCTGAAACGGATGATCCCGATTTCGACATCGTACGCACCACGGGCTTTACCAAGGAGGATAAGCTCTTTGAAGCGGGATTTATCTTGGAAAAGCAGCCTGAAATCGCCCGCTACGTAGTGCGGCTGGATGACGATGACCTGATCAATCCTGCGGTTTTTGACGCCGCCGCTTCACAAGATTTTGATTGCCTTTACGATTCCGTGCATTGGTTTTACGACCTGAGCAGCGGTCGGTGCAGCGCACAGAAGCGCCCTTGGATTGCCAACACGGCCATCCACAAGACTGAACATGCCCTCGCGAAAGTACCCGCAACAGGGGGCTCACGGCTGGCCGCCGACACCAATTTCCTCTTCGCCTGTGACCACAGCCGTGCCTGGCACATCTATTACGGTGACAAGAAAACCGAACAAACCGATCCCGACATCCCGCTTTACCTGCGCATTTTAAGCCCGCGCTCGAGAAGTTCGGGAGGAAGTGACGATTTTGAAAATACATTCCCCTTTTACCTCGAGCGATTCGGCCCCTGGAAGAGCCCCTTTCCTTTTGAGGAGGAGGAATTGCTGCCCGCGCTCAAATCCCTTTGGAAAGAGAAGGAGGGCCCGCTGCGTAAATGGAACCTCGCGGAAAAATCCTTTGTGAGCCGTTTTCTCAATAAACTGAACCCCGTAAAATGAGTGATATCAGAGCGCTCACGCGGGACTTTATCGATCGCGCCGAAAAACTGCGCGTTTGTGTGATCGGTGAAACCATTGTCGACGCGTTCGTCGAAGTGAAGTACGAAGGGCAAAGTATGAAGAGTTTTTGTCCTGTGTTTCGCTATGCGGCAAACGGGTTGGACCGCACAGAGCAGGAGGGAGGTGCCGCTGCAATCGCCCGACATCTCGAAGATTTTGTGGCAAAAGTGGACTTGGTGACCAACACCGAACGCGAGATTGTAAAAACCCGACTTATTGACCGTGACGACCACAAAAAACACGTGGAGATCAATAAGATAGAAACCGACGGATTCGGGGATACGGAAATCGACCCGGGGCAATACGACGCTGTGATTGTGGCGGATTTCGGCCACGGATTCTGTGACGGACTCAAGGTGAACGGGAAGTTTCACTTCATGAGCCAAACGAACAGCAATAACTTCGGATTTAACCGCATGTCGAAGTGGAAGGCCTTCCCGAAAAAGAGTGCTTGTATGGACCTGCGGGAGGCGGGCCTGCAGCTCAACCACAAGGTGGGCTTCGGAAATCGGGAGGATGTAGAAGAACTCTACAATTACGAGCTCGGTGCCGATAAGCTTTTCCTTACGCTGGGCAAGAAAGGGTCGGTCTACTTCGACGGGTCCTCATTTGAATTGCAGCCTGCATTTCAGGGGGATGTCAAAGACACCATCGGCGCGGGCGATACCTTTTACGCCTTTTCGTGTCTCGCCGCCGAAGTCGGGATGCAACCGGTCATGGCCGTGCCCGCATTGGCGGCAAGCCTTTCCTGCACCTGGCTCTGCAATGCGGAATCAGTCACCAAAGAAAAACTCCTGCACTATGCAGATCGATTCGTATAAAAAACATTTTGACGCTTTCTTTGCCGCTGAAGACATCCGCGCCGGCATCCGCGATGCGGCGGCGCTGATCGGGCCGGCGAAGCGCGTTTCCTTTATCGGAAACGGCGGCTCCAATGCCATCTGCAGCCACATGGCCGAAGATTTCATGAAAATGGCCCGCAAGCAGACGCTCACCTTCAGCGACGCTGCGATGATCACTTGCTTCGCAAATGATTACGGGTATGAAAATGCCCTCGCGGAATGGGTGAACTTTGTGTACATACCCGGTGATGTTCTCGTGGCCGTGAGCTCCTCGGGAGAGTCGCCTAACATCCTTCGCGCCGCGGAAAAGCACAAGGCCCTCGGCGGAAAAGTCATTACCCTCTCAGGATTCAAGCCGGGCAACTCACTTTCCGGAAAGGGCGACGTGAACCTGCACACCCCTGTGGAGGATTACGGAATCACCGAGTGCTTCCATCAGGTCATTCTACACGCCATACTCGACGATCTGGTATGAGCAGAAAAGTATTGATCACCGGAGTGGCCGGATTTATCGGCTCTAATCTGCTCGACTTTTTGATGCGGGAAACCGATTGGGAGATCTGCGGCATCGACAATTTCTCCACGGGCAATGCGGACAACATTGCCGCGCACCGCAATAATCCGAGGTTTACTTTTTCGGAAGATACCCTCTTCAACCTCACCACCCTCAAGCCCTACGAGACCGTTTTTCATCTCGCGGCACTTCCGCGCATTCAGCCCAGCTTCGAGGCGGTGTCCGAGCATATCCGCGAAAACCTTCTGGCCACCGTGCACCTCATTGAGCTTATGATGCGCGATCAGCACTATCCGCGGCTGGTGAACAGCTCGAGCAGCGCCGTGTACGGCACCCCGGAGCTTGTGCCCACCCCCGAGGAGGAGCGCATCGACTGCCTGAGTCCCTATGCTTTTCAAAAGTATGAGACCGAAAAATACATCTCCCTCATTGAGACCCGGGTGCCCCTCGATTATGTCCACCTGCGCTACTTCAATCCCTACGGGCCGCGGAGCTTCAATCCTGAAAACAAATTCAATGCATACAGCAGTGTGGTCGGCATTTTTCTCCGGCGGCTCGAGAGCGGGAAGCCGCTCGAAGTGACCGGCGACGGCACCCAAAGACGCGACTTCGTGCATGTACAGGATTTGGCCCGAGCCAATTACATGGCGGCCCTGCACCCCGAAAAGCTCAATACGGCCTTCAATATCGGGCAGTCGGAAACCGTGAGCATCATCGACCTGGCCCGAAAGATTTCCGAAAACATTACCTTCATTCCCGAAAGGCCGGGCGAGGCCGAAATCACCCATGCCGATGTGGGCAAAGCCCGCAGCGTGCTCGGCTGGGAACCCCGAATGAGCCTCGATACCTACCTTCGCGAAGCTTGTCAAAAAATAAAAAGCCATGCTTAAAAATGTTCGTTTGCGTTTGGCATTCAATCGACTGCAACGGGAAATGGAAAATTTTCGCGATGACCTGACTGCCGAAGACCTGCTCAATTTTGCCTATTCGGAAATCGGTTCCCTCATTACGCCTTGGCAATTTCGCGAGGAGATCGACAAGCTTGCCGCCGAAATCGAGCAGCTCAAGCCCGAACGTGCGCTGGAAATAGGCACGGCCAACGGAGGAACCCTCTTTTTACTCTGCCGGCTCTCGCACCTGAAGGCACGAATCATGAGCATTGATCTGCCCGAAGGAGACTTCGGCGGGGGCTATCCCGAGTGGAAAACAGGACTGTACAGAAAGTTTGCCCTGGAGGATCAAAACCTCGAACTGTTGCGCGCCGACAGCCATGACCCCGACACATTCGCCGAGGTTGAAAGGTATTTCGGCGGAAAACCGCTCGACTATCTTTTCATCGACGGAGACCATACCTATGAGGGGGTGAAACGGGATTATGAACTTTACGCTCCCCTCGTGCGCAAGGGCGGTATCATCGCTTTTCACGATATCGTAGAGCACAAAGAGTCGCGGTGTAAAGTGGATGAATTTTGGCGGGAGGTGAAAGAAGGGAAGAACTGTAAAGAATTTGTCAACGACTTTGATCAGGGCCGCTACGGAATCGGTTTGATTTACAATTGACATTGTTTTGAAAAAGGGATTTGCTTGCGGCGTTTTTGACCTTTATCACCCGGGGCATGTGCTCATGCTCAGGGAGTGCGCAGCAAATTGCGACCACCTCACCATTGCGGTAAACCGCGCCGTAAATTTTGACGAGAAGATCAATCCCGGCAAGCGTCCGCCCTACTTCACGGCCGAGGAGCGCGCCATGGTGCTCCGCTCCGCCCGCGGTGTGGATGAGGTGATTTTTTACGAAAGTGAAGAAGAGCTCACGGAAATCATGGAGACCGGCGGTTTTCACGTCAGGTTTCTCGGCGACGACTACCGCGGGAGGCCGATTACCGCACCGCAGGCCATCCCGAATATTTTCTACATCGACCGCAGCCACGGGTACAGCACGAGTGCCGTTTTAGAACGAATCCGCACACGCATCCTCCATGAAGCGCGGGGAGAAGACTGATCGGCCCGCAAGTGGCGATGCGGAAGGCAGGCGCTTTTTCATTGTGTCTCACACCTTCCCGCCCGCACCGGGAATCGGGGGGCGGAGGTGGGCCAAGTTTGCCAAATACCTCAGGCGCGCGGGTGCCCGTGTACATGTGCTCCGCGCCACCCTCGGTGACCAAGGCAGTCCTTGGACGGAAGATGTCGCGGATATTTCGCAAAGTACTTACGCCCATTCCTTCCCGAAGATCCTCGATGCCGTTCCTGTTTCCCTTTCCGGAAAAATCCGCTATCGGACCGCACTGCTGTATAACAGGCTCCGCAGTAGCGGCACGCCTTACGACCGCGCCCTCTTCGATGAAGCATCCTTTCTGCGCGCCCTCCGGAAGGGCTTGGAACGTGAACAGCCCGACACCCTCATCGTCTCCGCAGCCCCGTTTTTACTGCTGAAGTATGCGCTGCAGCTTCGCGGAGACTTTCCCGCCATCCGCTTCGTCGCCGATTTGCGCGACCCCTGGACCTCGGGAACCTCCTACGGATACCGTGCCCTCCGCGGAAGGCGCAAGGCTTACGAGGAGGATTCGGAAGCTGAGGCGGTGCGCGGCTTCGATCTCTTGCTCACCCCTTGGGAAACCCTCGCCGCCGACCTCGCTGCGAAATATCCGGACGCCGCGCAAAAGATCAAGGTGCTCCCGCATTGCTACGATGCCGACGAGACGGTGCCGCGCGAACGCAAACCGCTGCGCGCCGTGCCTCTGCTTTGCTACGGCGGAAATTTGTACAGCGGTGAGCAAAAAGTCTGGAAGGTACTCTCCGACGCGGCGCGCAGCGGAAAAATTGAGGTAGTCCTGAGATCCTCGCGGATTCCCGGCCCGATTTCGGACCTGTGCCATGCGCATTTCCGCGCGGAAGAGCCCGTTTCGAGCCGGACGTTTTTTGCGGAAGCCGCACGCGCCGATTGGTTGCTCTACCCTGTACCTTTCGAGTTGCGGAACGGGAACCCCACAAAGCTACCCGAATTTGCGGCTACCGGTGTGCCCGTATTGGCCTTCGGTGCGGAAGGATCCCTCAGCGCGGCAATCACCCGACACGAGATCGGGGTTTGGCTCGACGATGGTATCGATGCGGAGAGTATGCTGCGAATTGTAACTTCGCCGCCCGGGCTTCATCCCGATCAAGCATTTATCAAAAGTTTTGAAGCCGCCGCCGTAACCCGTGACCTGCTCAGGATAACCGACATCTGATGAAAACAAGCTCCGAAAAAAATACCCTTTGGATCGTGGTGGGTACAAGGCCCAACTTTGTGAAGATCACCCAATTCAAACGAACGGCCCGGGAGTCCTTTCCCTCGATCGAAGTAAAGATCGTACATACGGGGCAGCACTATGACGAACGCATGGCCGGGGTGTTTTTTGACAAATTCGGACTGCGTCCCGACGTTTTTCTGGACGTCGCGCCGGGCATGCCAGGATTTCAGATTGCCGAGGCCATCACCGGGCTGACCCGTCTTTTTGCGGAAAGCAAGCCCGATCTGGTCATGGTGGTAGGCGATGTAAACTCCACACTCGCCGGAGCCGTAGCGGCCGATAAATGCGGAATCACTGCCGCTCATCTGGAAAGCGGTCTGCGCAGCGGCGACCTGAGCATGCCCGAGGAGCGCAACCGAAAAGTGGCCGATGTGCTCTGCGACCTCCACTTTGTGACAGAGGATTCCGGTTTGGCCAATCTGCGTGCAGAAGGTATTTCGGAGCGGGGTATTGCCTTTACCGGAAATACGATGATCGATACGCTTTCTGCATTCAGCAGCGAAATCGCGCAGTCAGAGGTCACCGCATCCTTGGGGCTGGAAAAGGGAAAATTTGCCCTTGCTACCATCCACCGCCCCTCAAACGTGGACAACCCCGAGGGCGCCAAACTCGTGACGGAAATTTTCAGGCGCATATCCGCGCGCCGCAGCGTGGTCTTTCCGATTCACCCGCGCACCGCGGCCCGCTTTGAGGCCTTCGGGCTGAAAGAAGAACTTGAATCCCTGAAGCGATTGAAAATGATTGAGCCGCAAGATTACTTTGCCTTTCAGAAGCTCATCGCCGACAGTGCCTTCGTGCTGACTGATTCAGGTGGCATTCAGGAGGAAACCACCTTTCTGCAAAAGCCCTGCCTCACCCTGCGCCCCAATACGGAGCGGCCTTCCACCATTGAAATCGGAAGCAATACGCTTTTGAAATTCGATCCCGACTCCATCGAAGCAGCCGTGGATGAAATCGATGCGGGGACCTACAAAAAAGGCCGGGTGCCGCACCTTTGGGACGGGAAGGCAACCGAGCGCGTCTTGCGGCGCATGGAAGATTTTTTTGAAAACGGCTACTGATGAAAATCCTCTATTACTCTCCGCATCCCCGCCTCAGCGCTGAAGCCCCCACGGGCTACGGCACCCATATGCGGGAGATGACGGCGGCCTGGCGCCGCGCGGGAATAGAGGTGAAAACCTTGATTGCGGGAGATGTACATGCGGCAGGGGCTGCGGGCGCTGACAATACCGACCCCGGTCTCACCGACAAACTCCGCTCCGTGAAGCGGCTTTTTCCCAAAAAGATTTGGGAAACGGCCCGTGATATCCAATTGATACGGTTCGATCTGCGTATGGAGCAACGGCTCAGAGAGGCCATTGCAGATTTTTCACCCGACTTGATCTACGAGCGGGTGGCCTACCTGCAAAATTCCGGGGTGCGTGCCGCAAAGGCCACCGGTGTGACGCACATCGCCGAAATCAATGCACCCTATCCCGAGGAACGCCGGTATTTCTCCGGCGACAGCTTCCTCATCGGAACGGCGAAAGACAACCTCCGGCAGGTGCTGATCGAGACGAACGGAATTGTCACGGTGAGCAGCGTTCTCGCCGCTGACTTTGCCGAAATCGCCGAAGAAGCGCGCGACAAGACCCTCGTCATTCCCAATTGCGTAAACCCGGAAGCTGTGATGCACAGTGCCGAACGCGCGGAGGAGCTGCGGAATGAGCTCAACCTCGGGCGCGACTTGGTGCTCGGATTCGTGGGGTCGGTTTTCCCTTACCACGGCGTTGACATTTTGATCGAGGCATTTGCTTCCCTTCCCAAAGCGCCGCGAACCAAATTGCTCATCGTAGGCGACGGGGCTTCACTGCCCGAATTGCGCGCCCTCGCTTCGAGACTCGGGGTGGCAGATCGCGTGGTCTTTGCCGGGAGCGTACCTCACCGGGATGTGTACCTTTACATCGAACTCATGGACATCTGCTGCATGGCAAAGAGCAACCGATACGGATCGCCCGTGAAAATCTTCGAGTACGGTTTGCTGAAAAAACCCGTTCTCGCACCTGCCACGGCTCCCGTCGCCGAAGTGACGGATGCCGAGACAGCGGTCATCGTATCCCCCGATGCGGAATCAGTGGCTGAAGGCTTGCTCAAACTTATTTCCGATGAATCCCTTCGCAAAAAGCTCGCGGAAGCCTGGCACCATAAGGTGCTGAAAGACCACACCTGGGATACTGCTGCCGCCAAAGTTTTGACCCTATGCACATAGCGATTCTTACAGACGGCATCACACCCTATGTGACGGGCGGTATGCAGCGGCACAGCCACCACTTGGTTCGCCACCTGCTGAAGCTGGGAACGGAGATCACCTTGGTGCACTGTGTCTCCGACGATGATGCCGTGCCTGAAGCGGATGCTGTGCGGCGCTTGCTCGGGGCGCCGGAGGGTAAGCTTCGTGTGCTCGGATTTAAGTTTCCCAAAGCGGGCCGGCTTCCCGGACATTACCTCCGGGAGAGTTACCGCTATTCCTGCACGGTGTACGAGGCTTTGAAGGAGGAGTGGGTGAAATTCGATTTTATCTACGCCAAGGGTTATACGGCTTGGTGCCTTTTGGAGCAAAAACAGAAGGGCGAGCATACGGCACCCGTGGGGATAAAATTTCACGGTTATGAGATGTTTCAGAAAACGGGTGACCTGAAGGACAAGCTCATTCAGTTTATGCTCAGGCCGCCGGTGGTATTTATGAACCGCAATGCCAATGTGGTCTTCTCTTACGGCGGTGAAATTTCCCGCATTATTACACAGATGGGGACCGATCCGAACCACGTGATCGACATTCCTTCGGGAATTGATGACGACTGGATCGCCCACGCTCCTCTTCCCTCCGCAGGAAAACGAAATTTTCTCTTCATCGGAAGGGATGAGAAACGAAAAGGTATCGATGACTTGCTGCGCTGCAAAAAGGTGATCGCGGAGAGCGGCGCGGGCTTTCACTGGGTGGGGCCCATTCCCGATGACAAGCAATTGGACTGCCCCAACTGCACTTACCACGGTGAGGTGAAGGATCCCGAAAAACTTAAAGCCATCATAGACGACTGTCAGGTTTTGGTTGTTCCCAGCCATTCTGAAGGAATGCCCAATGTAATTCTCGAGGGGATGGCGCGCGGTTTGGCTGTGATTGCCACGCAGGTAGGTGCCGTTCCCGCTCTGGTAGACGAGACCTGTGGAATGGTTCCCGAACCCATGAAGATCGGGCAGCTCAGAAGTGCCATTCGGCGTATGGCAGAAATGCCGGAGGAAGAGCTTGACCGCTTGCGAAATAATGCTCTGCAAAGGGTGAGTAAAAACTTTCGCTGGTCAGATGTGGCAAGCCTTACGTTGAAGGCGATCGAGAAAGCCACCCATCTCAACGGATACCGAGGCTCGGATGCTGAGGA
>PXBH01000229.1 GCA_003565555.1 Cryomorphaceae bacterium
GCCAGAGCAAAGAATATTAGCATAGAGATGGGTTCAATAGTCAGGCAATTAAAAACTATTGCCAGGGAAAATGAACTTTTAATATTTTTGGTTCATCATACTACCAAAGAGATTCCAGATAAAACTCCTTCTGTTGCTGATTTAAGGGATTCAGGATTGATTACTGCTGAAGCTGATTCAACAATTATGCTTTGGAGGTTGAGAGATAAAGAAACAAAAGAATTTGGAACTCAAACAATGCTTTCAATTGAGAATTATAGAAGGGTTGGCTTAATGGGTAAAAAAATAAAATTAGATTTTGATTTAAAAACTCATCGTTTCAAAGAATATGACACACCAGGAATTATATAAAGTTTGGGAAAACGTAAATCATATTGGCGGATGGCTAAGACTTTTGGAAATGGGCGGAGGTTTTACGGCAGAAGAAATAAAAGAACTTGAAGATATTGATGAGGAGGCGATTGCTACAGAACAGGAGGCCAAGGAATATTATTATTCAAAAGAGTTGCCAAAAGTAAAAGCAGAAGTTGAGGCGTTTGTAAATTATGCCAAAGAGAAGAACCCAGAGTGGGTTAGAAAAACAAGACTTTATTCTTTAATAGACCTTCTGGCAATTATTGATAGGGAAATAAAAGAAAGCTACGAGCTTTATTTAAACCAAAAAGAAAGAGATGTTCCTTATTTTTTGAGAAGAGCTATCTTTGAGCTTAAAAACATTCCCAAGTTGGAGGAAAAAAGAAGAAGAGTTCGGAGTGAGATTTATTTTTTAAACCAAAAGAAAGACGTTAAGAGCAGAGTTAATGAAATTGAGATAGATAAGGCATTAAACTTTCCTTTTGAGCAGCTGATTCAACCCCAAAAAAGAATTAGACAAGGAGAATTTTTCTCAATTTGTCCTAATCACGATGAAAAAAAACCGAGCTTCTACGTAAAAAATAACTGGGGATTTTGTTTTGGATGCGGTTATTCCTGTGATACGATTAGGTTTTTGATGGATAGAGATAATTTAAGTTTCCCATTAACAGTCAAAAAACTTCAATAACAAAGGTCAAAAAATATTAATTAATAAAAAAGTTATGAAAAATTATAAAAGGAAACCTTCAGAAAGGCAGAAGAAATTAGCCGAATCCATAGTCCAAAATTTTAAAGGTTCGGAAAAAAAGCCACTTGGTTTGTTGATGAGACAAGCGGGGTACAGCGTAAGCCAGTCCAAGAATCCTGCGCAAATTGTAAAAAGCGAATCTTTCAAGAGCCTAATGTTGAAATCTGGGATTTCAGAAGCCGAGCTTGGCGAAGTTTGGGCAAAGCTTCTCAGGGCTGAGATTGATGAAACAAAACCAATGAGTTGGAAAGACAAGATTCAAACAGCCAAAGAGATGAGTAAATTTTATTTTCCAGAAGGGAGTTCAACACGAAACACTGAGAAGGAAAAGTTTTTTGCAAAAGTGCAGTCGCTGATGATGACTCCAGAAGAAGAAGCTGAAGAAGATGAGCGAATAAGGAAACAGGAAGAGGAAATTCAGGAAAGAATAAGAAGGGAAGAAAGGGGAGAAATTATAGAGGAAAATAATTCATCTTTGAAAGATAACTAAATTAGCATATTCATCTTTGATTTTCTTTAGATAAAACAGAATAACGGAAAAACATTTTCCAAGCTTAAAAACAGGTAAGTAAAAGTTAATCTAAGTTAGTAATTAAGAACAAAAGATAACAAATAAGAGAGTATAAGAAAGAAATAAGAAGATAATAAGAAGGTTAAGACTTTGGAAGGATGGACTTACTGATTCTCACTCGCACAATTCATTAGAAAATTAAAAAATCATTAATGAAAAAAAAGAGATTAAAAAGGTTTTACAAAGTTGTCTGGGCTAATTGTCCAAAATGCCAAAAGGTAATTCAAAGAGTTGGAGTTTTTAGAAGGAAGTTTGGTCTTGTTGGTTATTTGGGAATTAATTGTAGCTTCTGTAAAACCTTTCAAAAAGCTGATGAAGGAAAGATTGATTTTATTCAGGGGTTAAAAAAGACAAAGTATTAGTTTGAATAGCTGAAAGTTGTTTTGAAAGTAGGCAGACAGTTCAAAACACATATTAAAAAAATCTTTAGATTTCAGGAACTTTAGTCTGCCGAAAAAAAAGACCCGCTTCCAATTCTGGATGCGAGCCACCAAGTTAGTAATAGCAAAGAATCGTTTAAAAATCAAAAACAGGAGAAGGCGAGTTAAAGAACAGATACCACCAAAATACCCTATTTTAAGCTAATTTACCTTAAAAAGACCCCGTATTTTAGCTTCTAAGGGCTGTTTGATAAGCAAGATGATAAATACCAAAGGTCAACAAAAAGAAACCAATTAATAAAATGAAACAAGCAAAAAGAGTTTTTAAAGATTATTACCTGACAAAAAGCGGTTTGCTTTATAAGTCTGATATGGATGACAAGCACCTAATGGGAAAGTTTGGAAGAGTTCCTTGTATAGATGCCGATAACGTTTGGGATAGAGTCAAAGGCAAAGTGAATGATTTAAAGTTCAGCACCAGGAAAGGTAAAGAGTTTAGAACAACCAGGGATGTTTTTGAAAAGCATAAAGAAGAATTTAATTTCGGATTTGGAAGACAGTATTATATTCCGAGAGAGTTCTGGGAGATAAGAGAATGATCACTCATCTAGGGGTAAATAAAAATAAACTTAAATTGAAGCAATCGGTAGATTATTGCAAACCACGAATAAATAAAAACACGCACGCCTATATGAGATAACAAAAAAATCTTACCCCGGGGGGGAGGATAGGCAAAGTTTTGAAGACGAGGCCGCATATATTTATAGATACCCCCCACGCACACCCCCCAAACATACAAAACAAAAAAACTTATGAA
>PXBH01000115.1 GCA_003565555.1 Cryomorphaceae bacterium
ATAATAATCAACCTTTTAAATGGTTTTTTTGCTCTTTTCTTAATCATTTTAACGGGATGCAGCGATGACTGACCTTCGAATCAGATTCTGAGATTCCTGTGAATAACACAGCTGCTGTTGACCCTACCAATGTGCGTAATGATTTTGACTATATCGGTGATGAACATAATTTAGCACTGATTCAGTACGTAGATTCATTAACTTCCACACAAATGAATTTTGACGCTGATTATGCATATGATAGGTTTTATAGTGAGGAACTTCCTGAGCGAGAAGATTTTCTCATGATGGTAAAGCAATTTAGAGATGAGTCACATTCAGATTATACAGGTCTGGCAGATTCCCTTTACCGAGCGAACGTACAACTTTTCATCCATTTTTTTAACCTCATTGAAATCGTTGAAGCTGACCAAAACCTTGATTTCAAAGTTGAAGCAGTAAATGCTTACGAAGATAATTTGGACTACAGTTCACTTCCACCAGAGGAAGAATTAGCTTTAGAGGCAATGTTTAGTGTTGCCCGCCACTCAATGGTTCTTTGGGAAACTACCGCCCAAGGTGGGCTTGGTTATGGCGATACGGTGACTTCCAAAAGATACATTGGTGGAAGTAAAGATACTCACGATATCGTTTTAGCTGATATCGGAGGAGTCTTTGGTGCAGCTCTTTTTACAGGCAATCCATTCTGCGCGCTGGCAGGCGGAGTAGTAGCATCAGCTTGGGAGTGGGGAACGCAAACTTTAGGGTAGAAATCTAACTCGTAAGACTGATGAACTTTTTTGACGATCCTGCCGAGAGTTATCCGTACCTAAAAAAATCAATGATACGTTTGAGCATCATGTTTTTTCTGCTTTACGGATTCCTCCATGTAACGCAAATGTGGCCCGGATTTGAAAGTCCGATACTAATAATAGCTGCACTGTCTGTGGTTTATCATTTCGCGGTTTACTTTAAAAAAAGAAAGCGTGAAAGTGCCCAAGATCATGGGTGATTTTAGTCCGAGTAGTCAGGAAGTTTCACAACGACTCTGAAGCTATCGTACGCATGCTGCCAATGCTGAGGTTTTACGTCAGCCTATCCGTTCGCATCGTCAGCATGCGAATTGAAGCTTGTGACAATAAATATTCTGTGCAGATCTGCTTAATGCAGACCTGCACAGAATTTATTTTTAGTTGCGAAAACACTATGTTTTTGATTTTAAATCAATTTCACGCAAGTAGCTTCGGGGCAACCCTGCAATACTGCGGGGCAAGTGCTCACCAACCAATTCAAACCCACCGGAAAACTATAACTTCCACCGCTTCGGAATTTTGACGGGATCGGCCCACGCGGTGTTTTCGATTTCGGTGAGTTGCTTTTCGTCTTTGCCGAGGAGCCAAGGGCTGTGGATGTTTTCGACAGGCACATGGGCCAGGGCGGGTATCCAATGCTTGACGTATTCTCCCTTCACATCATAACGCTTTGCCTGGGTCATAATATTGAAATAGCGGTCATCGCGGGGGTCATTGCCCACACCGGCCACATAAGCCCAATTGCCCCAGTTGCTCGCCACATCGTAGTCGATGAGGTGGTGCTCAAACCAGGCCGCGCCTACGCGCCAATCCTGCTCCAGGTCTTTGACGAGGAATGAAGCGACGTTCTGCCGGCCGCGGTTGCTCATAAATCCGGTTTCGCGGAGTTCGATCATATTTGCATCGATGAAGGGGATGCCCGTTTTGCCGGCCTTCCACGCCTCAATCCGCGCATCGTCGTGCCACACCCGGGGCCGCTCATCGCGGATGCCGCCGGGGTAAAAGAGCTTGTCGCCGTACTTCGCGGTGACAAAGCGAAAATAATCCCGCCACCGCAGCTCGAAGACCAGCCAATAGGTCGATTGGTTCTTCTTTACCTCCTTTTCGAACTGCTTCACTTCGTAATAGATCGATCGGGGCGAAATGCAGCCCTGCGCAAGCCACGCGCTGAATTTTGACGAATAGTCGAGGCCGAGCAAGGCGTTGCGGGTGTGCTTGTACTCCGCCAGCTTCCGCGTTTTCCCGAAATAGTGGTGCAGGCGCTTCCAAGCCTCGCGCTCCCCGCCTTTAAAAGCGATGGCCGCTCGGTCGTCAATCGGCGCGGGAGTGAAGCCGAGGTCACCGAGGGAGGGCAGTTTCCCGATGTCCGGGACACCGTCGGGCAGGCGGACGGCCTTCGGTGCGGGAAAAAGGCCGCGCACCTCCGACTCCTTTTCGCTGCGTTTGCGAAAAGCGGTGAACACATCGGGCAGGTCGGAATAGGCGAAAGGCAGGTCGTTGATGTGGGTGAGGGTAGCACCCCAAAAAAACTTCACCTCCGCGCGTCCGCTCAGGGCTTTTTCCACGGCATCTTCATCGTCCCTTTCCTCCCGTGCCGCCTCCTTGTGGGCATATACGGCTGAGGCGCCGAAACGGCCGCAGAACTCGGGAAGCACCTTTTCGGGCGCTCCCCTGACCGCCAAAAGTCCGCCGCCCGCGGCAGCGAGGCTTTCGTGCAGGTCGGCGAGCGATTCGAGGATGAATTGCATGCGGCGCGCCCCCGTTTTCGGGATGTCGAACCACGGTGCGTGCAGCCTGTCCTCATCGATGCAGTACACGGGGAGTACCCGATCAAATTTTTCGCAGGCGCGGTACAATGCCTCATTGTCGGCGATGCGCAAATCGTTCCTCAACCATACAAGTGCTGTGCTCATCATGCTTTGCTGTTTCTTCGGCAGCGTTCGCCGCAGTATTTTACATTTTCCCAGTTGCGGGCCCATTTCTTGCGCCAAGTGAAAGGCAGGCCGCAGACCGGACAGATTTTTTTCGGAAGGTGCTGTTTGTTTCCCTTATGCATTTCGCGGCCCGGGAAGGGTGTGTTTTTTGAGAATGCGGGCGGATTCCTGTTTTGCCCGCGGCTTTTTTCTTATTCCGTAGAGGCGCGCAGAGGCTTCTTTTCGGGCGGTGTCGGCATCGACCACGGGCAGCGGGTAGGTTTTGCCCGGCTCAAAGGCATAGGTCTCCCGCTCGAAGATGTTCATCTCACAGGGCGCATGGATGAGCTCGGCGGGAAGGTGCGCGAGTTCGGGTACCCACTTTCGTATAAAATCGCCGTCCGGGTCCTGATCGCGCGATTGCTTGAGCGGGCTGTATATCCGGATGGTATTGATGCCCGTAAATCCGGCCTGCATCTGCACCTGCGGATAGTGGATGCCCGGCTCGAAATCCAGAAAAATGCGCGAGAGGTGCACCGAGACCAGCTTCCACGGTTGCCGCAGCAGGTGGAGGGCAAAACTCACGAGCATGGCCCGCATGCGAAAGTTGATGTAGCCCGTCTCGCGCAGGCAGCGCATACAGGCATCGACAAGGGGAAAGCCCGTGCGCCCGGTCATCCACGCACCGAGCAGGGCCGCATCAAGAGGCTCGGGTAGGTCTTTGTACGCCCTGTTGAAGGGTTCGTATTCGATCCGCTCTTCCGATTCGAATTTCTGTATGAAGTGGTCGCGCCAGCGGAATCTTGTCAAGGCTCCGCTCAGCCCGCGTGCGTTGCCGCGCTTCTCTTTTTTTGCTTCCGCAAAATCCTGATAAACGGACCGCAGGCTCAACAGCCCCCAGGCCGTGTAAGGCGAAGTGCGGCTACAGGAAGTGCGGGAAAGTCCCGGTTTGGAAATGCCTTTGGTGTACATCGCAGAACGCTCGGCAATAAAGCTCTTCGCGTATTTCTCTGCTGCCGCGTGAGAACCCTTTTGCCGCAAAGGGTGCTCAAGGGTCCATTCACGCAGCGGCAGTCGCGGATCGATGCGGGAGTGGATGAGCACAGATTTTTCCGCGAGCCGGGGCAAGTCCGCATCTGCGCGCGGTGCATGCATCTCGGCATACCACTGCTTGCGCCAATCTGCCCGATGCAAAGCACCGCGAATCACGCCGCTGTTTTTAAACTCTTTCCAATCTGTGCCGCGCTCCGTGAATTCCTTTTTCAGGGCGAGGTCTCTGGCGTAGGTGATGCCCACGCCCGTCTCCTCGTGGCTGTACACGTTTCGAATCCTGTATTTTCCGGAAAGGAAGCGAAAAGCCTCCTGCGCTTCGGCATACATCACCTCGATACCGAAGCCGGCATGCATCGACTTTTCCGAAAGGGAAGTAAGCGCCTGCCATACAAATTGCCAATGCATGGCGCTGTAATTGGGGTGAGCGATCAGCACAGGCTCGAAAATGTACACGGGCAGAAAGGGCAGGTGCGAGGCTGCCGCCGCCTGAAACGGGGCGTGGTCGTCCAAGCGCAAGTCGCGCTTGAGCCAGACCACATTGATTTCCGTCTTGTGCTTTGCCTCCACACATTGTAAAACACAAGGGCGCCGAGATGGTTGCACAAAAAAACCGCCGATCTCTGCGAGACCGGCGGTTTGGGTATGGTTAAGGCGAATGAATTATCGCACCACCTGTACTTTGGTCACCACTTGGCTGTCGCCTACGGTGATGTTCATCAGGTAAAATCCTGTGGGAAGTCCGGATACATCAATGTATTCGCGGTTCAATCCCGTGCTTCGGTTTCCGAGGTCAACAGCTTTTACCGTTTGACCTACCAAATTCACCAGGTCGATGCTCACCCTTTCGGCATTCATCAGGTTGAGATCTACGGTAAACTGTTGGTTGGTCGGGTTGGGGTAGATGTTGAGGCTTCCTACAGAGGCAATGTGGTCCACATTGAGCGTAACGGGAATCAGCACCGCGTCGATCACATGCACCACGCCGTTACTCGCTTCGAGGTCGGGCACGGTGACAGTGGCCGTGCCGTTGTCATTGCCCACGGTCACGGTTGCTCCCACACCGAAGGTGAGTTCTTCGCCGTTCACGGTCGCTGCGGTCATACCATCTGTGAGGTCACCGGAGAAAACCGCACCGGATACCACGTGATAGGTTAAAACTTCCGTCAGGAGTCCGTCGGGGTCTGCAGCCAAAGCATCGAGGGTGGCTTGATCAACATCTGCAAAAGCAGCATCAGTGGGAGCAAATACGGTGAAAGGACCTTCGCCGGAAAGCGTCGCTACCAAGCCCGCTTGACCTACCAAGTCAGCCAAGACTGTGTGGTCAGGGCTGTTCACGATGATGTCAACAACAGTGCCGAGTACTTCCTCTCCCGTGCAAGTCAGGGAGGGACTTCCGTTATCTACGTTGGTATTGTCTGAAGTTGAAGCACAAATGCCCTGCTCTTGGATGATAATACCAATATCGTCTGAAGATTCGGCCGTCCAAGTAATCTCGCAACCATCTTCTGTTGCGATAACAGCACCCGTTACCAAATTCCGGATGATCAGGGTAGCATCCCATGATCCTGCGCCGAAACCGTCACAAATGGAGAATGTGTACTCGGTACCCTCTACAATGTTGTCCACCGGGTATTGCTCACCTGCCCATACACCGAACTCCGTGAACTCAATCGCCTCACAAACACCGTCTTCATCGGGTGCGGGTGCGCCGCCGGCATTGAGAAAGTTAAATACTTCACCCAAAATTTGTGTGCAAACTGTAGGCATCAAAACGGCGTCGAGTACGTGTACCACGCCATTATCAGCTGTAAGGTCGGGAACAGTAACTTGTGCTCCGTTAATGAACACGTTGCCGCCATCAATGGTAACCGTCACGGTTTCTCCCTGCGCAGTTTGAATTTCCATACCGTCGGAAAGATCGGTGGAAAGCGCTACACCGCCTACCACGTGGTAAAGCAGAACATTGGTCAGGGCTCCTTGAGGATCTGCCAAAAGGTCAGCAACAGCGCCTCCGAGCACATCAAAAGCGTCATCGGTGGGTGCGAAGACCGTGAATTCGCCGGGTGCTGAAAGCGCGTCCACCAAACCTGCCGCATCAATGGCAGCAGCCAACGTCTCATGGTCGGGACTTCCGTCGATAATGTCCCATACAGAGTTGTCTACAGTCTCTCCCAAACAAGTCAATGTGGGAACCCCATTACCTGTTTGGTCATTTTCAGTGGCATCTCCGCAAGCACCTGCTTCAGAAACTCCGATCAGGTAAGTTCCGTCTTCGGGTACTGTAAAGGTCACCTCGCAATCTTCAACACCTACAACAATGAATTGGCCGTCCTCACTGATCACAGAGATTTCGGGATCCCAAGAGCCCGCACCGGCTCCTTCGCAGATGGAAAAGACATATTCAATGCCGGCAACAAAACCCTCAATTTCGTAAATGTCTCCCGCCCATACTACAAAAGGGGAAGAAACTGTGGTACATATTCCGTTTTCCTGCACGGGTGCTTCAGGAATATCGCCGCTGAGAAACAAGAAGTCTGTACATACGTCAGGCGGCAGAAGTACTTCACTCACGGTGTGTACAATACCCGCTGTCTCGGCATCGAGATTGAAAGGGGCGATCACCTGCGCTTCATTGACGAAAATGTTTCCGCCGTCCACGGAAATATTTACGGGAAGGCCGAGCAAGGTCTGCAAATCTTCACCGTCCAGGTCAGCCAAAGCTCCTGAAAAATACGTGAGCGGCGTTACGTGGTAGGCCAATATTTGCGTGAGCGCGTCAGGGTCGGCAAGCAAATCATCCAATACACCGGGAGGCAATGCGTCAAAGGCATCGTCGTTCGGTGCCCAAACGGTGACATCGGCCTCGTCAGAGTCGAGCAGCGCGTCGAGCCCCGTGGCTTCGAGAGCGGCAGTAAGGGTCTCATGGTCCTCACTGTTGCTGATAATTCCCCAAACAGTTTGGGCTTGGGCTGCGGTAAGCGTAAAAACGGCTACCGCGAAAGAAAGTAAGATTTTCTTCATCGTGTTGTGGTTAAGTGATTAAACGTTAATAAATGAATGAGAGGAAAACGGTTTTGGTTTTCTCTATGCAAGCTTAACAAGACCTATTGGGCTTTGTTTGATAAAAAATTACAAATACCCAACAGTCCTGCGTGAACTCCGGGAATCGGGAAGGTTCCCGCCGATGGTCAGAATCCGCTGTTTTGACAGCCTTTAACAGTCTTAGCACTTTTAGTAGGCTGTAAACTAGGCAATAGACCGTAATTGTTAAAATCCCGGATTCGAGGAATCCTAATCCGATTCAAAATTTGGGAATCGCCGCTATCAGGGTGCGGGTATAATCCGTAGCGGGGGCTTTGTACAGTTGCTCTGCTTC
Source organism: Cryomorphaceae bacterium (assembly GCA_003565555.1). Classification (GTDB taxonomy): domain Bacteria; phylum Bacteroidota; class Bacteroidia; order Flavobacteriales_D; family Cryomorphaceae; genus T3Sed10-241. Next base: position 7,134 of record PXBH01000115.1, read on the forward strand.
GGCAAACTCTTCGATCCTTCCCGCACGCATCACAGCGATCCGGTCCGACATGTATTTCACGACCGAGAGATCGTGGGAGATAAAGAGATAGGTCAATCCGAGTTCGGCTTTCAATTCATTGAGCAAATTGAGTACCCGCGCCTGAACGGACACATCGAGGGCGGAGACCGATTCATCACAGACGATAAAATCCGGCTCGGTGACCAAGGCCCGAGCGATGCAAATCCGCTGCCGCTGCCCGCCGGAAAATTCGTGGGGATACTTTCGCGCGGCCGCACCCGGTAAGCCCACCCGGTCGAGCAAGGCAGTAATCCGGTCCCGGCGCGCCACCCTATCTCCGTGCAAACCGTGCACCGCCATCGGCTCGGTAAGGGCTTCTTCTACGGTCATTCGCGGATTGAGCGAGCCGTAAGGGTCTTGAAAAATGAGCTGCATTTTTCTCCGAAAGGGGCGCATTACCGCGGGAGACTTGTCGTGAATGGGGTGCCCATCGTAGTGCAGCGTGCCCGCGCTCAGGGGCTGCAAGCGCAGCAGTGCGCGTCCCAGGGTGCTCTTACCGCAGCCCGATTCCCCCACGAGGCCCATGGTTTCCCCTTTCCTGATCTCCAGTGATACGCCGTCTACGGCTTTAAAAAAGGCTGTCGGTCTCCCGAGGAAATTTTTCGCTGAGGGGTACCACACCCCGAGATCGCGTGCATCGACCAAGACGGAACTGCCTTCACCGGGGCCCTTCATGCGCTCGGCGGGTGTGGTGCGGGGTGCGGATCCGTCAGGCGCGAGCATGTCGTCTACGGTAGGCAGCACGGGCGGATTTTTGTCGAGCCTCGGCCGGCACTCAATGAGCGCGCGGGTGTAGGTGGCTTCGGGCCGGCGAAATATGTCGCTCACCCTGCCCTGCTCCACGACTTCTCCTCGGTACATTACCAGCACATCGCGGGCTGTCTCGGCGGTTACACCGAGGTCGTGTGTGATGAAGATAACGCCCATACGGTTCTTTTCCGCGAGCGATTTGATCAGGGCGAGGATATGCTTTTGCACGGTGACATCCAGCGCAGTAGTGGGCTCATCGGCGATAAGGAGGTCCGGCCCGCAGGAAAGGGCCATCGCGATCATCACGCGCTGCTTCTGTCCGCCGGAGATTTCGTGGGGATACCGCTCGAATATCTCTGAAGGTCGCGGCAGTTCCGTCTCTTCAAAAAGGGCGACGGTGCGTTCACGGGCCTCTTTGCGCGACATGCCGGAATGAAGCATCACGGCCTCACTGACCTGTGCGCCGCAGGTATGGAGCGGATTTAGTGATGACATCGGCTCCTGAAAGACCATGCCCATGCGGCTCCCGCGCAGCTTTCTGATCGTCTCGCGGTCGGTACGGACCAGATCCAGGGTTTCTTTGCCTTTCGGCGAAAAAAGAATCCGGCCCGAAACGATCCGCGCCGAAGGAGGCAACAGGCCCATTACGGCCAGAGAGGTGAGGCTTTTTCCCGAACCCGACTCCCCCACAATGCCGAGGGTCTCGCCGCGGAATACTTCCATATTGAGGCCGCGAACAGCGGGCTCCTCATCACCGAAAGCGATGCTGAGGTTTTCTACGGTCAAAAGCGGCTCTTCCGCCCGGTCAGACTTCATCGTCGAGGGGTTCGAGGTAGTTGAGGCTTACAAAGGGTACACCTGCCTCTGCGGATTCATCGGTGAGGGTAATTTCCACCACATTGTTCGACGGACTGTACGAGGTGAAACGCAATCCGCCGAGTGCTTTCCTCGGCGCGCCGTAAAGGGACGTGAGCAAGGTTTTTAAACGGTCGAAAGCGAGGACGGCGTCCGCGCGCTCCTCGGGAAAAATATCGATTTGAATCTCAAACAGTCCGAATTCATCGAAGTTGTAATACACCGATACTTCGGCGGGGCGTTCATTGATGTCGACTTCACTTTCGTAAATGAGGTGGGTCAGGCCCTCCTCGGTGAGGACAAAAGTTTCCCGCTTGCGCACCGCTTCCAAAGCGTCACCGAGCTGAGTGCCCCGTATGGAGGCCCCCTCTCCCGGGGCGAGAATCACCGCAGCGAATCCGGATGCATCTTCTCGGGCCGGGTCGGCGCAGCCCGCGAAAAAAAGCAGGACCCCGGCGGCGGCACCATATTTAAACCACTTCCACATCGGCTTCGTGAATCAAGGGCATGTACCGCATTCGTCTGTAAAGGTTGGCCACGGCCACAGTGTCTTTTTCACAATACACGCGGATGCGGTCGAGATCTTTCTCCTCGTAATACACCCGCGCCACATCACTGCCCGATATATCGTCCTTAGGCGTGGGAATGCCGAAAATTTCCGCGAGGAGACTCAGGGAGGAGAAGTGCTTGTAATCGCCGAACTTCCACAGCTCCATGGTATCGAGGTGGCTTACCTCCCAGGGTTTTTTCCCGGGGGTATCAATGATTTTCGGCAATTCAATGCCCGCAATCATCATGCGCCGGGCCAGAAAAGGGGCGTCAAATTCCTTGAGGTTATGTCCGCAGATGTATTTGCCGGGAGCGCTGTAGTAGCGGTCGAGCACCTTTGCAAAGGTGCCCAGAACCTCGGCCTCATCGTGACCGAAGAAAGATTTCACCCGGATGCGCTCCTTGCCGCCGTCGCGGTGCACGATGGCCGTGCTGATGCAGACCACCTTTCCGAACTCGGCATAGATGCCGGCGCGCTCGTAAATTTCTTCCGCAGACTTCTCTTCCCGCTCCTGCAAAAACCTCGTTTTGTCGCTCCAGAGCTGCTGCATGGCGGGGCTCATTTCGCCGAATTTATAGGCGCACGGCACCGTTTCGATGTCGAGGAATAGGATGTCGGTGATGTTGATTCGGTCTTGCATTTTCAGAAATCTAAAGTAGCAATTATTCGGAGGTTTTATCTTCTGCGGGGCAGGTTATCCCCTGCGCGCGAAGCTGCAAACGACGAGCAGGTCGAAAGAGGCGCCTAAAGGTTGTACTTTTGCCGCATGGACTACGATTTTGAGCAACGGAGGCGCACTACTGTAGAGCGTCTGGAGGCCCTTTTCGGAGAAGAAATTGACCTGGAAGCCATCTTAATGCTGATCGGCGTGCAGGAATTGGGCCGCGGGGTGCGTCGATTCAAGAAGGATGAGAAGCTGGACCTGATGCACGTCGGCATCTGCCGCGTTTTGTCAACCTTCGGTTATTATGAATTTTCCGAAAAGGACGAAGAAGGTTGGCCCCACTACAAAGCGGTCAAAAAATTACCTCACCTCACGGACAAGGAGCAAAAGGAGCTGATGTGGCGGGCGGTAGTAAACTATTTCGAAGAAGAGGGAATCGTCACTGAATCCTGAACGTACGGCGTGTGGTTTCTTCCTCCACTACGCGAATGATGCCTTCGAGAAAAACGGTGCTGTCGGGAAATTCGGCGGTAATTTCCACATTGAGGATGGCAAAACCGCTCTGCCCGCTCTTGTAATCGCCGGTAAAATCGAAGGAAGCGATGCCGTTTGAACCCGTGAACCCGATGGTGTCGATGATCACATTGCCCACTTCAGAGGAATTGAGCGTACCCTGCCCGAAAAGGCGTACTTCCGCTCCGGGAACGGGTGAGTCATTGGCAGTCACCACCCTGATCTCCGCGATGGTGTCTTCCTCTCGATAGCAAGAGACCATCACTGCAAGAGACAGTGCGAAAACAAGTAATAGATTCAGACGACATTTCATTGTAAAGGGTTTCTTAATTTCGCCACCTTAAAGCGATTTCCAAAAATATGAAAATATTTCACAGTCCGCTCCGCCGATTTAAAGCTGCCGTTGCCTTGGTCGGCCTTGCAGGTTCCGCGGCGATGATCACATTTCCGGTTACATCAGACGACAAGAAGACCGAAATGGTTGTCTTGACGACCGATTACGGAGAAATGACCATCCGTCTTTACGATGAAACGCCGCTTCACAAAGAAAATTTTCTCAAGCTGGCCGGAGAGGGATTTTATGACGGTTTGCTTTTTCACCGGGTCATCAGCGGGTTTATGGTGCAGGGCGGGGATCCCGATTCGCGGGGTGCCGGTCCGAATGCGCAGCTCGGCCGCGGCGGCCCCGGATACACCGTACCTGCGGAGATAAAGACGGACTTCATCCACAAAAAAGGTGCGCTGGCCGCCGCCCGTCAAGGAGATGCGGTAAACCCGGGCAAAGCCTCTTCAGGATCGCAATTCTACCTTGTGCACGGCGCGCCAGTGGATACGGCAGCGCTTCGAAGAACGGGCAAGACCTTCTACACAAACGATCAGCTCGAAACCTACGGACGCCTCGGAGGCACTCCTCACCTCGACGGGGGGTACACCCTGTTCGGTGAGGTAATCGCCGGCTTGGACGTGATTGACTCCATCGCCGCTCAGCCTGTAAACCGGCGCACCAACCGCCCGCTGAAGGATATAAAAATGACCGCGAAAATCGTGAAGAAGAAATGGAAATAAACTTCGAATCGCTGAAAGCGCAAGTGCGCGACTTCACCGCCGATACAGCGGACGAAATAGAGGCCTTCCGCGTGGCCTGGCTGGGTAAAAAAGGCAAATTGCGCGATGCCTCTGCGCAGATGAAGTCCGTAGCCCCGGAAAGTCGGAAGTCATTCGGGCAGCAGCTCAACGCCTTAAAGGCAGAAGTAAATGAAAAAATCGAAGGGCTGAAAAATGCCCTCGCCGAAGCCGGGGGAGACAAATCAGCAGGTGAAGACCTCACCCGTCCTTCCGGACAGGAGCCGCTCGGCAGCCGGCACCCCGTGTCATTGGTGCGCCGTGAGATTGAGGACATCTTCAAGCGCATCGGGTTTTCTGTGGCCGAAGGTCCTGAAATTGAAGACGACCGCCACAACTTTTCTGCATTGAACTTCCCGCCCGAACACCCTGCGCGCGACATGCAAGACACCTTTTTCATCGAGAAAAACCCCGATATCGCCCTGCGTACGCACACCTCATCGGTTCAGGTTCGGGTGATGGAGTCACAAAAACCGCCGATACGCATCATCGCTCCGGGTCGGGTGTACCGAAATGAAGCGGTTTCATCGCGCTCTCACTGCATTTTCCACCAAGTGGAGGGGCTGTATATCGACAAAGGGGTGACCTTCGCGGATCTCAAGCAGACCATCGCTTACTTTGCGGAAGCCTTTTTCGGAAAAACCGAAATCCGGATGCGCCCGTCCTACTTCCCGTTTACGGAGCCCAGTGCTGAGGTGGACGTATATTGGGGACTGGAAAATGAAACCGATTACCGCATCACCAAAGGAACGGGATGGCTCGAGATCATGGGTTGCGGCATGGTAGACCCGAATGTGCTGGAGGCTTCGGGCATAGACCCGGAAGTTTACTCGGGTTACGCCTTCGGAATGGGTATTGAACGCATTGCCATGAACCGCTTCAATATCGGTGACATTCGCCTGCTTTTTGAAAACGACGTCCGCTTTCTGAACTCTTTTAAAGGGGCGTGGTAAGGCGAAAACTGCGGGC
>PXBH01000148.1 GCA_003565555.1 Cryomorphaceae bacterium
GAATCCAAAGGATTGCCCTCCCACCTCGCTTCAGACATTGAATTTTACAGGGAGACCTTGAACATATTTCACGTAGGAGAGCATTTCTTCACCGTGACCGACACCGCAACAGGATTGACCGATTACTGCAGCTATGGAACGGATCGGTTGACAGGCGGCAAGGCGCAAGAGTTCTCTCCCAAAGCACTGGTCGGCCGGATTCATCCGGCTGACCGGCTGCTTTACGGTCTCTTTCAGGCACAGGCATTGGCTTTTTTTCAAAGTCTGCCGGCCGACAAATGCATGGGCTATAAGGCACGGTGTGATTTTCGCTTCAAGCGCGCCGACGATCGGGAAATCCGCATGATACAGCAAAGCGTGGTGACCGAAGTGCTTGAACCCGGCGCATCGTTCAAACTCCTTACGGTGTACTCCGACATTTCACACCTGAAAAACGGGAAGAGCATGTCGTTTTCAATAGCGACCCCGGAGGACGAACCCACGGCCCTCAAGGTGCGCCCTGACGGAGAAACCATGAAGCGCACCGACTACATCACCCGGCGCGAGCTGCAGGTATTGCAACTTCTCGCCCGCGGCAAAAGCTCCAAGGAAATCGCCGAAACGCTCTTCGTAAGCGCCCACACCGTAAAGAACCACCGCAAAAACCTCCCGGCGAAAACGGGGATGAAGAACAGCCACGGGTTGGTGTTGTTGGCGATGGAGAGGGGGTGGGTGTGACTGGTGTCTTTCCCTCGCGTAAGTGCGAGATGACTTGACTATTTGAGTGTGTTGACAAACTCTAAACAATAGTCTCCGACAAAGCACCCCTCCCCAAAATCAGGGATGTAAAATCCTTTAAATTAGTGAAAGAATTGTTTTTCTTTACCACCACCTTTGACCAAAACCCCGAATGATGAAAACAACCCGGATTCAACGTTTAAGGCGACCTGCCGCTTTGCGGGCACTCCTGTGGACTTGCGCGGCCTCGGTATTGCTCATTTCCTCCTGCGAAGAAAGCCCGCAGGACAGCAGCTCCGAAGAAAGTGAGAATGAAGCCACGAAAGAGGCCCAATCACAATTCCCGCAACATCTTGCTTTTTACGAGGATCTTTTCGCGAAAAGCAGCTGTCAGGCCTCCTTGGCGCCTGATCCGGTGACAGGACCTGTTTCCTGCACCGAATTCAAGGACGCGGTGATCGCTTTCGGAGATAATTACGCCTCCGGCGCGGGGCAAGCCTTGGATTATGAACCGACCAAACTGCCGTTTTCCGCGCAAAATGCCGACCTGATCATTGAACTCCTGACCGAATATGCCGGTCAAACGGATAGCGGCTTGGTCTTTCACTACGGCCACCGTTCAGAGGGCGGAAGAGGTGAGATCGTCTACATCCTGAGCAAAGGTGAACTGATCAAAAATCCGAACGATACCGCCTCGGCAGGCGATGTGAGCTATGCGCCTTTCGGCAGCGGCGAAAACGGCCAAAACCAAGCGCACTATATCGCCTTGGAGTTGCACAACGGCAAATCATACCGGATTATTGACACAACTGATTTTGCGGCGCTGCGGGATTCGTATGCCGACAACATCACCTACGGCGGCGATACGATCGATACAAACCACGCCCGCATGGCCTATCACAGAGCCGCTTTACTCAACGAATTTTACGGGGAGTACGCCGCCGAGAACGATCTCCACCTCTACATCGGCCACGGCGGCGTGAGGGATACCGGGGCAGTGGAAATGCTGCACACCCCTTGCCTCGCCTTCGGAAATGCCGCGGCGTTTTTTGAATTGGACAACATCGACCACAATGCAACTTTCAAAAATAAGGGCCTCGACATCGGTCGGCTGTGTCCGCCGAACTGCGGTCAGTAAATTCGGGAAGAATGTCTGCAGGTCGTTAATCTCTTAAGCATTGCGGCCGCTCACCTTTCATTACTACGATGTCCCGGCCGTGCTGTGTCTGATCACAGGCATCTTGTACTGCATCAATTTCAGGAGGCTCTCCGGCATTGAAAGGTGGATTTTGGCCGTTTTGATCCTGAATATAGCCACCGATACCGCAAGTTATTTTTTGATTCACATGGAACGCCCTACCCACGCCGTCTACAATGTGCTCCTCCCCTTCGAGCGCGGCCTCATTCTGCTGATTTACGCGGCCAATTCGCACGTGCGCGAGCAGAAGCTTGTGTATTACATCGGGGCTGCGGCGGTACTGCTCACCTATGCGGGAAGCACGGCTTTCAACGGCGGCATCAGCGAGCTCCACTACGTGAGTACGATTGTCACGGGACTGATTTTGGCGGCCTTATCGTACGTCTATTTGCGATCAGTATCACTCAACACGGCCGGGCAATCGACTACCATGCTGTATTTCGGATTGGCCAACCTGATTTACTTCACACTCATGATTTCAGCGCTGAGTGCCCTGCCCCTCGCTCAACGCATCGACAACACATTCGCAAGCACCATCTTCAATGCCAATTTGATGGGCTATACGCTATGGAGCATCCTCCTCATCATCGGAATTCCATGGAAGAGACGAAAGATTTAATCCTGTTTATTGTCATTGCCTCCTCGGCCGTGGTGCTGCTGCTCGCGGTGGTGCTGCTTGACCTGTTTCTCCTTTTCCGGAAAAGGAAGGTGATCGCAGCCCAGGAAATCGAGCTCAGGGACAACAAGATCGATGAGCTCCTGATCAAGCAGGAGGTGGCAGCCGTGCAGGCGGCGCTCCGCGGGCAGAACAGCGAAAGGCGGCGCATTTCTCAAGAATTGCACGACCGCCTGGGCGGAATCTTGTTTGCTGCCAAGCTCTACAACGCGGCCAAAGACAAGGAAAGCGGCAAAACCGAAGCCGAGCAAGAGCCCGAATCGGGCAAACTGGGATCCCTGCTCAACGAAGCCCTGGACGAGGTGCGGCGCATCTCCCACGACCTGTACCACAGCAGCCGCGCAACATTCTGCTATTCGGCGGCCCTCAAGCAGTTGATCACCGCCGTAGAGGCCTCGAACAGCATCGAAATCGTGCTGAATGCCGATGCCGCCCTCGACGATGCGGACGGCGGACTCCAGCAGGAACTTTACGCACTCACACAGGAAATGCTCAGCAATACGCTGAAGCACGCACAGGCCTCGCGGGTCGAGATCGATATTTCCGCGGGCGATACCGTGGATTTCCGCTACCGCGACAACGGCAAGGGTTTCGACATGCGGGAGAAATACACGGGCATCGGGCTGGAAAATATCCGTGCGCGTGCCGAAAAACTGGGCGCGGAATTCTCGCAGGAAAGCAGCCCGGGACAGGGAACTTTGTACTATCTTTCAGTGCCGGATTTATGAAAAAGTTGAAGGTGCATATCGTAGACGACCATAAAGTGGTGGCGGACGGACTCGGGATGATGCTCGGAAGCCATCCGGAAATTGAAGTCGGCGCCGTGAACCACACGGGCGAAAAGGCCCTGGCCGGACTCGTAAATGACGTGCCCGATGTGGTCCTAATGGACTACAGCCTGAGCGAGGCGGGCGCCGATGCCATGAACGGATTGGAAACGGCTCAACGCATCATTGCGGGGTATCCTTCCGTGAAAATCATGATGCTCACCATGCACGACTCCCCCACCGTGATCATACCCTGCGTGACGGCCGGGGTACACGGCTACATGCTCAAAAGCGAGCGCAATACAGACGTGGCTTCCGCCATCCTCACATTGGACCGACAGGGATTCTACTTCAGTCCGACCATTGCCAAAGACCTTGCGGCAAATATGCGGAACCATACGGACGACAACGGCACAGTGACCGAACGGGAGCGGGATGTGCTGGAGTGTCTCTTCAAGGGCGGTAATTCGAGAGAAATCGCCGATGAACTCTTCATCAGCATGCACACCGTGGATACCCACCGCAGAAACCTCATTCAAAAATTCGGCGCGAAGAACAGCGTACACCTCATCTACATCGCCTTGAAGAAAGGAATTTTGAAGGTGTAGTTTTATACAGAGGCTGCGGGCATCGGCATCGAGGTGTTTGAAAACGCATTCAATGGCGGCGGCTTGCAGACTAAGTGAGGACTTGGGAAGCACGAGACCGGGAAAGGCCGGGAACGGCGGCGGAAGAACATGAAATTTGCGCAGGAATTGCTGCCCGCTTTACAAGCCGGCTTGACTGAACCGGCGGGGCGAGATACCCGGGGGCAGCGCTTTCATTTTGATGCGCGCTTATGAGGTTCTATATTTACCTCGTAATATTTTTGCGAGCTCAGAGCGTACGCCCTCAGTCGATGCCTTGTAAAACCATAGTTTAGTACTGATATACCGCGCAGAAGGCGATAATGTCATTGAAAATGAATGTACGACTTTTGATCTTTCTGCCGGTGTTTGCACTCCTCACTGCGGTGGCGGCGGGGCAAACCCCGGACTCCCTCTTGGCCGTGTGGGACGATCCCGCAAGGTCGGATTCTGCGAGGGTGCAAGCCTACAAGTCGTACATCTGGGACGAATACTTGTTTTCGAACCCCGACACGGCCATTGTTTTGGCGGAAGCCCTGCACCGTTTTGCGGAAGCACAAAACTACCCGGTCGCCGAGTATCAATCGTACACCCTTCAGTCCATCGCGTATAGTATCCTGGGCAATTTCCCCGAGGCCTCGGACTACATCCTGAAGGCACTGGCCGGCAATGAAGCCATCGGCTACCTGCCCGGCATCTCGGAATGTCACATTGTGATCGGCGTGAATTACGACGAGCAGGGCAACTATCCGCGCGCTTTGGAACACTACCACAAGGCCCTGAGCATTGACGAAAAAATCGGAAACAAAGAGGGTGTGGCCATGAGCCTCAACAATATCGGCAACATCTACAATACGGAGGGCAACCTCTCCGAAGCACTGGAATACTATGAAAGGGCGCTGGCCATCGACGAAGAACTCGGGGTGAAGCAGGGCATCGCCACGGAGCTGATCAATGTGGGCAGAATCTTGAACACGCAGGGAGACAGCATCCGCGGCTTAGCCCACTTTGAAAGGGCTTCGGCCATATATGACGAGATTGGAGACCGGGAAGGTAAGGCCGCTGTGTTAAACCTCACGGCGGGCATTTACAGTGCCCGAGGTGACCATCTGCGCACCTTGGCGAACCTCGAAAAGGCCTTGGCCATTTACGAAGAAATCGGAAGTGCGCGGGGGCAGGCGAACACCCTGACGGAAATAGGGAAGTACTACCTGAGGCGGGGCGAGCCGAGGCGCGCTGAGGATCATTGCGCAAAAGGCCTGACCCTGGCCGAAGAAATCGGGGTGCTCGCTGTACAAAGATCTGCCTGCTCCTGCTTGTACCGTGCGGCAAAAAAAACGGGGCAGACGGGCAAGGCGCTCGGTTACTTCGAGAAAATGATTGTGCTGAGGGACAGCATCTACAATGAGGAGAACACCAGGGAGCTGACGCGGATGCAAATGCAGTACACATTTGACAAGCGCGAAGCGGCCGCCAAAGCCGAGCAAGACAAGAAAGACGCCGTGGCGCAGCAGGAGCTTAAGCGGCAAAAGACGGTGCGCAACGGTTTCGTGGGCGGTTTTGCCGTAGTGCTGCTCTTTGCGGGGGTATTTTTCGTGCAGCGCAACCGAATCGGGAAGGAAAAGGAACGAAGCGAATCACTGCTGCTCAACATCCTTCCGGAAGAAACGGCCAAGGAGCTCAAGGAAAAAGGCAGGGCCGATGCCCGGCTTATCGACAACGTCACGGTGCTCTTCACCGACTTCAAGGGCTTTACCGCCATGAGCGAAAAGCTCTCACCGGAGGCACTGGTGAAGGACCTCCACCTCTGCTTTTCACTTTTCGACGGCATTTGCGAGAAGTACGGCATCGAAAAGATCAAAACCATCGGCGATGCTTACATGGCCGCCGGGGGCCTGCCCGTGCCGAATACCACCCATCCGCAGGATGTGGTAAACGCCGCCCTCGAGATGGCAGAAGTGGTCGAAGCCGGCAAAGCCAAGAAAATCGCTGAGGGCCTTCCCTTCTTTGAAATCCGTGTGGGGGTGCACACCGGCCCGGTGGTGGCGGGCATTGTGGGCGTCAAGAAGTTTCAGTACGACATCTGGGGCGATACCGTGAATACTGCCTCACGCATGGAGAGCAGCGGCGAAGTGGGCAAGGTCAACATCAGCCAAAGCACCTATGAACTGCTGCAAGACGATCCCGCGTTTCGGTTCGAGAGCCGCGGCAAAATCCTTGCGAAGGGCAAGGGTGAAATCGATATGTACTTTGCCGAGAGGCGCTGATGCGCTTGAGTGAAAGTACCGCCTTTAGCGCTTCCCGTGTTCTCGCGCACGAAGCAAACGCTCCAGGTGTTTTTGCTTCACGGGTTCGAGCACTTTCTGACCATAGTCGGTGTGGTACCGGTGCTTTTGCAGAAAGCTGATTTGCATTTCAAGCCATTCTGTGCGCGAAAAATCCGGCCGGGAAAAGGATATTTCCCGGTAAAGCTTCTCGGCGTATAGATCGTATTCTGCTGTGCCCATGTAGAAAAGGTCGGCATCGGCGAGGATCTTGCCGGCATCGGAGTCGGGCTGTTGCGGGATTTTTGTCGCCATGATGGCGTCACACACCTTTTCGATGTCCTGCGCTGAAAAACCTTCCCTCCGCAGATCTCTGCGCGCAATTTCGCAGCTGCGCAGTTCGTGGTCTGCGGGGCCCACCAAAAAACCGCTGTCGTGGTAGAGGGCGGCAAGAAGGAGCAAGTGCCTCTCACCTTTCGGGAAATCTTCTCGTTCAGCGAGGAAGGCCGTTTTTTCGAGCACGTAGCGGATATGCGCCAGGTCGTGGTAGACCAAATTCGGAGACAAGCCCTGCTCCAAGCGCTCGAACAGATTGCGCTCCAATCTATGGAAGCAATCCTCTTGTGTCGGGTCGGCACCCGCAGTGGCATACAGACTTTCTCTCATAGAAATCTACGGGCCTTCAGACGGTGAGGAATGAATACTGACCTTTCACGCTGCCCACGGGTTCTGCATTTAGAATAAGCACGGGCAATTGCCCGGGATTGGTAATCATCTCCTGCGAAAAGGTATCAAATTGGGGCAAAATGCTTTCAGAGAAGTGGGCCACGGCAAACAAGTCGGCGCCGCATTCCGCACCGTAGGCGATGCATTCTTTCGCGAAAGAGGCTTTTCCCGGAAGGACCTGTACCTGCCCGGCTATACCTTCTTTGGCAAGCACATTGCGCACGTACTTCACATTGCTTTGAAGCTTTTTTTGAAGCCATTCATCCTTTTCATTTTTGTGGACCACGTGAATTTTGGCATCAAATCGCTTGGCCATCAATGCGGCAAAGTTGACGATTTGGGCACTTTCCTTGGTCAGATCTACCGGCATCACGATGTTTCGGATGCTTTCGGACGGGCCCTTACTTTGCGTGACGATAAATGGGGTATTACCGCTGGTGATTACCTTGATGGCCTTGCTTCCCAGCACCTTTTGCAATCCTTTGGCCCCGTGGGTTCCCATGACGAGGAGTTGGGCATTCCCTTCCTCGGCTTCCTTGGTAATGTCTTTGAAAATATCCCCCGTCCGCACTTTGACAACCACGTCTTGCCCCTCTGCGAGGCCGAGTGCGTCTGTTTCTTTCCGAAGGTCTTCCAGGAGGCGGGCTTCTTGGCTTTTTTTCGATGCAATGTGGAGCACTTCTATGCTTCCGCCAAATATTTTTCGGAGCGAGAGTGCGTGTGCGAGCGCAGTGCGCGTAATGGGGGTGAAATCAAAAGGTACGAGGATTTTCATGCGCGTAAAGTTATGATTTGTGCGAAATATGCGTTGAAGGCGGAAGTTCGCTTAAAATTCGTTGTGATTTTGCACGGGTGCTCTGATCGAATCAAGGCGTGAAATCAAGGCGTTGAAGGTGCCTTTTTTTTTCGAAACAGGCGGTGCGTACATAAAATAAATTCGAAGCGTAAGGTTTTCACGGGAGTGACGCGGGCAAAAGTCCGCGATGCTCCGAAATCCCTCAGTCCGGCCAAAAGCGTGTTGACATGAGGGGCGAGCCGCCGCCGCGTTGCCGCAAAGCGGGAGCCGGGTTTTTACTTCGGGGCGGCCTATGTCAGCTACGCTCTTACGGTGGCACTATGGGTGGCGGTAGTGGTTGCGCTCTACACCTTCGATTTCATCGGACTTATCTCTTACGGCTTTTTTGAAAACCCTGTGCTGACCATTGTGCCGGGCATTACACTGCTCGTGGTGCTGTTCCGGTGTTGTACCGCCTGAGTCGTTCGCTTTGGATACATATGTTTGTGCAGCGCAACGACCATCTGCGAAGCGAAACATCATTGGACGACGATTCTGCTGAATAGTTTGACCTCGTCGTTTCGCAACATTACGAGGTACATTCCACTTTGCCAGTTATCGGTGCTGATTCGAAGATGTGGATTGTTCACGTTTTCCTGCGTGTAGATACTTCTTCCGCTCATATCGAAAATTTCAATCGCGCATCCGTGCAGGATATGGTCATCCGGCAATTGAATGTGGAAATGACCGCTTGCCGGATTGGGAAACAATTGCCAATCAATGTGCTCCTTGCTCACTTCATGCAAACTCGTAATTAACTGACATGGCCCTGCATCAGCAGGATGGGATGTGCCTTGGTCGTTTGAGTAACAGGTCAGGTTTGTGACCGGACCATGCAAATGGAAGAAAGGGTCGGGGTCAATTAAACCATGCATGCCCCCAATGCCTTCAATCAATTCAATCTGCCAGAGCCAGTCATCGGTTTGACCAATGTCGGCACGCCACCGTTTGTGCCAGGCATTTCCGGCCCATACAGAATCAATTTGCGCAATAACAGGCGTGATTCCCACTTCCCAAAAATGTTCCGATGCAAAATAGAAATCCAAGGTGTCACCCACTTCAAGGTTAAAGTCGTACAGCAATTTTTCCTCTTGCGCGCCGGCAGGCAAAAACCAGACCTTCCGCTCTTCATTGTCTTCGCGGAGAGCCCCCAGATAGCCGTTGGTCGGTAGTAACGAAGGGCCGCAATCATCCGGGCTTATGTTAGCTCCACCTCCACTCATTACAAAAAACTCCCATGCCGGCCTGTGGAGCTTGGCGTATTGCAACTCACCCACGGTAGTATCCCCATCCGGAATCAACGAGTAATTGAACCCGTAGTACGGAGTGTAAGGAAGACATTCTATCCGCCGTTCAAAATTCCAAACGGCGGTTTGATTGAGCAGGGGTTTGTAATCGCTCTGCGCGTGTATGTCCGGGCAAACGGATAAAAGAAAAGCTGAACAGGTGATGAGCGTGGCTATGGCTTTCATGGTTCCGGCGTTTGGTTGAGCGCAAAGTAAGGTTTTTCGTGTAAACGAATTGCGCGAAATATTAACAAGTCTTTGTAAGCTAACCTCGTACCCGATAGTTCCGGTACTCACCCACGCGCCAACCCGTGAGGTTTTCCGGCCATTGCAGGAAGCGCTCTTTGGCAGATAGGTTTTTGCGGGCGGTCGAAAAACTTTGCGGTTTTACGGTCGGGCATTCCCGGTTTCAGGCCATTCTTCCGGTGGCGGGCAGGGCGGAGATCAAATGTTTACTCAGATTTGGCCCAAATATTTGCGAAGGTGAAAATTGCTGCCTTGGTCGATTTAACCCCGTTGTGTAAAAAAGCTGTTGAATGGGCCGGTTTTATTGCCGAATACGCCGACGCCGAATTGGTCTTGGTTCACGTGGCTTCACACAGCACCTCTGATGAAAGCATCACGCAGCAATTAAAGCCGTTGTGCGGTATCCCGGCCGACAAGGTTCGGGTAGAAACCCATGTGGCCCGCGGCGATTTTTTCTCCGTGATTCCCACGGAAATTGATGAACTCAATGTAGACCTCGTCGTCATTCCCACCCACGGCAAGGTGGGGCTGAAGCAAAACCTCTTCGGCGCCAATATCCTCAAACTGGTGAAAATTTTGCGGGCGCCCTCTCTGGTGGTACAGGAGGGCACACCCGTTTCGGCTGAAATGCTCCGGCGCGTACTGTTTCCGATCGGCCCGCATGACAATTTCCATCTCCAAATTGAACAAACGGCTGCATTGGCCAAGCTTTTCGAAAGCGAGGTCGTCATCTATACCGTGCGCAACGACATCCGGGGAGTGGACGAAAAACTGCGCGTCAACATCCAAGCGGCGAAAGACCTGTTTTCCCGGAAAGGGATTAAGCACGAGGCCGTGAGCGAGGCCCCCTCAAGTTTTTCGGCAGGCTACTCGAAGCACATCTTGGCTTTCGCAAAAAAACACGGTCTCAAATCCGTCAGTATGATGGCCAATGTGTCGGAAGACAACGCATACATCGGCAATTACGACAAAGAGAACATCATACTCAATGCCGATGCACTGCCCGTACTCTGCGCCAATGGCTGATTGCTATGCGCAGGCGCTTCGGAAGTTTTATAGTGCAGTTCTGTGCGGAACCGGGCGGCAACGAATTCACTTCACGCGATCTTTCCGTGCGAGACCTGACCGTCGCGCGACGGGTCTCGGTTCAGGAACAGTCCCTCGGCGAGGTGTCCCTGCAAACCCCCACTCCCCTCCCCTTGTTACCTTTGCAGCAGCGCGAATACCATGCACCACGATCCTCCTTTTCGGAAAATTCTCCACATCGACATGGATGCCTTCTACGCCTCGGTGGAGCAGCGGGACCATCCCGAACTGCGGGGCAAGCCCGTGGCCGTGGGCGGATCGCGGGCGCGGGGCGTGGTGGCCGCGGCGAGCTATGAGGCGCGGGCCTATGGGGTGCGGTCGGCCATGCCCTCGGCGGTGGCGGCGCGCAAGTGTCCGGAGCTGATCTTCGTGCGGCCCCGATTTGAGGTGTATAAGGCCGTGTCGCTTCAAATTCGGGAGATCTTCTACGCCTACACCGACCTCGTGGAGCCCCTCTCCCTCGATGAGGCCTTCCTCGACGTGACCGAAAACAAGCGGGGAATGCACAGCGCCACGGAGATTGCACGGGAGATCCGCAGTCGAATTTTCCGGGAAACCGGACTCACGGCCAGTGCGGGCATTTCCATCAACAAGTTTATCGCCAAGGTGGCTTCCGACATCAACAAACCCGACGGCCAAAAGCTGATTCACCCCACGCAGGTGGATGCCTTTACGGCAAATTTGGAAGTGCGCCGCTTCTTCGGCATCGGCAAGGTGACGGCCGAAAAGCTGAAGGGCATGGGCATACACACGGGCGCCGACCTGCGCCGCTTCACCCGTCCGGAACTGGTGCAGCGCTTCGGAAAGAGCGGGGCCTATTATTACAACATCTGCCGGGGCATCGACGAGCGCCCCGTGCGTCCCGACCGCATCCGCAAGTCGGTGGGCGCGGAACGCACTTTCGGCGAAGACCTCGCCACCCTCTCCGAACAGCTCGAAGCCCTGCGCCACATCGCCGCAGAGGTGGCCCGGCGTATGACCCGGGGCAGCCACCGCGGCAAGACCATCACCCTCAAGCTCCGCTACAGCGATTTCAACACCCACACCCGCAGCCACACGCTCGACCATTTTACGGACAGTGAAACGGAGATTTATGCCGTTGCCTCGCGGCTTTTGGAGGAACATCCCCGTGCGCAGCCCTTCCGGCTCTTGGGGATCTCCGTGAGCAATTTGGATGCGGTGCAGGTGGGGGAAGGTGGGCAGTTGACGTTAGAGTTTTAGGGGTGCGGAGTGGTCTTCTTTTCCGCGAAGCGTTAATTGCGAGGTATGCGCAAATGATCGGGAGATCTCTCCCGGCCACCACGCGCAACCCACAGCGATCCCTGTCATCCTGAGTGTTCAGAATTGAAAAAAATATACAGAAAGGGAATGACAGTATTTAGCAACTCCACAGGTCACTCCCGATTGGTTACTTTAATCATTCGTACTTTGCAGGAAACGGAGGGTTATGACCGGTTATCCGAAGCAATCTTTAAACCCTCAAGGATTTATTAAAGCTATTGAGTCTCGCAAGTGCCTTTCCCGCATAGTAATTGCACAGAGCACACGATCCTTCGCTGCGCTTCAGGATGACAAGGCGTTTTTTTTACTTTTTGGGGCTGTTGAAGTGAATTCTAATTTTGAACTGTCCGGTATTTGGGGAAGGTTACAAGAGCAATGACTGCTTTTGGCCTACGCCAAATCCCCCACCATCTCCACTTCCGCCTTATGCCCTTCCGCTTCCCCATATCTCCTCCTATGCACATTACTCGGCCGGAAGCTCGGGTGGGTCAACAGCACCAAATCGGCGGTGACGTCATTCTCGAATCTCACGCTTTTCTTCACTTGCTCTCCGGCGGCGTCTATTTTGGCAAAGGACTGATCAGACTTCCAAAAACCGAGATCACTGCTGAGCGGTGAAAGGAACCGCGCGGGCTCTTTGCCGAGCACAAGAATCGCTTTTGGCTTTTGTGCCTCGAGTTGGCGCAGGAAGAATGCGCGGCAGGCTGCGATAAAAGCTTTGTCTTTGAAGGCAGGTGAGCGGCCACTGTTGCTGCCCTCGGCACGGGCACCCATAATGGCATTGGTGAAGAAACAATCTTCGGGTGCGATATTGCATTCCTTTAAGAAGGCCAAGAGTTTGCGCCAAGTGGCATTTTTTTGAACGTCTTCTTTTCCATCGGCTTTGGCTTTCTTAAA
>PXBH01000153.1 GCA_003565555.1 Cryomorphaceae bacterium
CCCGCTCCGGGTACAAAGCAGGATGCCGCGGCGTCCTGCTTTTTTGATTTAATGTCCCCGGGTTTTTGGGTTGCTTCGGCAGTTCGGCTACGCATCTTCGCGTTCGGCTTCCTCGGCTTTTTCATCGCTTTTTTCAGGCATAATTTTCACGTGGGCCGCAGCTTCCCGAATGTTCTTAATCAGCTCGTCAAATTCGATGTGATCGGTATCGTAGGTCACGCCGATGCGTACAATGATGAGGTCATCGGCCGGATGCACACTGACCTGCTTGCCCTGAAAGCCTCCGAGCCAATAGCTGTCCTTGCCGTAGTGCTTAAACCGCTCGTCGGCGTTGAGCCAAAACTGACCGCCGTATTTTCCCTTGCTTGCGGGCGCGGGGCTCACGGAGAATTCGGTCCATGCCGAATCCAGAATCTGCGTCCCCATCCAGTTGCCTTTGCGGGCGAAAAGCAGGGCAAACTTGGCCCAATCCCGCGCCGATCCGTATCCGTATGATGAGCCCACAAAAGTGCCCGAGGCATCGGTCTCTACGGTGAAATTGCGCATGCCCAGCGGTCCGAACAGCCGATCATACGCATACCTCCTGTACTCCTCCTTATCGGGAAATGCATCTGCCGTAATTCGGGAAATGATATTTGACGTGCCGGAGGAGTAGTACCACTTTTCACCGGGTGGATATGTCGAAAGGGCAGTGGAGGCGTAAGCACCCATGTCATCAGTGCCGTAGAGCATTACGGTGGCGGTAGATACGGTGGTATAATCTTCATTCCAATCGAGTCCTGAGCTCATATTCAGCAGGTGGCGCAATGTAATGCCGTTTCGGCCGTCATCTTCCCATGTGTCAATCGGCGCCGGAGCATCGAGTGCGAGTATTCCGTCTTTCACGAGCAGGCCTGCAATGGCCGCGTTTACACTCTTCATCATACTCCAGCCCGCGAGTTCAGAGTGGCGGTCAAAGCCCTCGGCATATTTTTCACCGATTATTTTCCCGCTTTTCACCACAAGAATGGCTCGGGTGTTCAGCAATTTCGTGCCGGGCGGATCAAATCCCGCTTCGATGGATTCGCGCAACCTGCCCAAAGGTTCCACCCGGTAGTCGGGCCATATCTCGGGGCCGTAATCCACGCTTGACTTGTCCAGGGTCATGCTCCGAACGGCAGCTGCATCCGCGTCGTGCACCAAGGTGCAACCCAGCCCCTCTCGGTATACGGCCAGCTTCGGATGGAAG
This sequence comes from Cryomorphaceae bacterium, assembly GCA_003565555.1. Classification (GTDB taxonomy): domain Bacteria; phylum Bacteroidota; class Bacteroidia; order Flavobacteriales_D; family Cryomorphaceae; genus T3Sed10-241. Next base: position 1,229 of record PXBH01000153.1, read on the forward strand.
CCGAATACGGAGGTTTGAACCGTTTTTCTTTCTTCATCCACGATGTTTTCTGCCAGCCATAGCGGGCCGAAACCCAGATCCGTCTCTTCGATCTCCTCTCGGTCCATTTCAGAAACGAAAAGGCAGGAGCACATGATTTTGGCATTGTATCCGGACACGATCTCCAATTTCGGGTAGAGGATGAAATAGAAACCGGCCGTAAGCAAGATGAGCACGATAAGGATGCCGAGGAAAACTTTTTTCATAGAAAGGGGATGAAATAAACAGGAGAGTTTTCAGAAAGAAAACAAATATAAGCCCCGAAACGTAATCTTTTCAGAACTTTGTGCACGGTGAGGTCCGCTTTCATATATCCGTTTTACAAGCGCTGGTTCTTTTTGATCGCGCTCGTATTCCTTTTGGTCATGAATTACCTGTCCAATGCCCTGCCCTTCGGCGGAATGACCAATGCGGATGTCAGTGCCAAATTTCCTACCCTGATTACACCGGCGGGTTATGCCTTCTCGATCTGGGGTGTGATTTATTTGACTTTGGTCGTTTTCGGAATTCATCAGGTGCGGCGGGGTAAGGAGGTAAGATTCTACAACCTGATCTGGCCTTATTTTATGGTAAATGCAGCGGCCAATTCATTTTGGCTCGTCGCTTTTCAGAATGAGTGGTTTCTCGCTTCTCTGATTTTGATGTTCGTTTTGCTGGGCAGTCTCATCGGAATGTTTCAGATTTTTTATCGCCTCAGGCGCGCCTTGAGTACCACCCACCGCTATTTTTTTCACGTGCCTTTCGGTATTTATTTCGGATGGGTAAGCGTAGCTTCCATAGTCAACGTCGCCGTGGCGCTCAAGGCTTGGGACCTGCCGTTGTTTGCGGGTTCTGAAGAGGTATGGGCTACCCTCATGCTCATTGCAGGGTTTCTTTTGGCTGCGGCCGTACTGGTGACCCGAAAGGATTACATCTATGCGCTCACCTTCGTTTGGGCCTATGTGGCCATCGCGGCCGCGGGTGCCGACATTGATTCGGTAAGGTTGCCGGCCAAACTTGCCGCCGCGGCCCTGCTTGTGATTGCGGGGGGATTGTTTATCGCAGACCGGGTCAAAGTAGCCCGTTACGGCCGGTCCGGCTCTTAGGCGGCGTTTGTCAACAGGTTCTGTCCGTTTGGGCGAGCGTCCTACTCCGTACAGACCGCCGTGCCCGTCTTCTCAGGGGCTCCCTTACAGAGGTACGCTCTTCGATCGCAGGGTAGAAATCAGATTATTAAGGTCCTGAACCGGGTCTTTAGATCAAGTCCTTGAATCAAGCCGATGGCATGACCGATGGCGTGACAGCGGACATTACGGACTTACACCGGTCTCCCTGATTTCCTTTGCTATACGGGCCGTCGCTCCCCGTCCGCTTTCCGTGTAGCGGCGAGATGCATCTGAGGATTTTTCCCGAAAAGCCTCGGACCTTAACAATTCGTCTGCAATGCCCGCAAATGATTTTTTGTCGCGCACTTCGAAGCCTCCTCCCGCTTCGATCAGTCCGCGGGCCTCGTCAAATTTCTCATGGTTTGGTCCGAATATCACCGGGCAACCGAAGGCAGAGGGCTCCAAAAGGTTGTGGATGCCCGTACCGAAGCCCCCGCCCACGTAGGCAATATCGGCATGTCTGTATATCCGGCTGAGATATCCCATTTTGTCCACGATGAGTACACGCGTCGATGCGTCCGCGCTTTCGTCGAAAGTACAGGCACCGGGAAAGCGGCGCTTCAATTCCGCAGTATGTGCTTCCGATACTTCGTGGGGAACAAGTACAAGCTTGAGTTTCGGGTTTTTCTCGGCCGCTTCTCGCCACCATTCGGCGATCAGGGCTTCGTCGGCGGGCCAGGTGCTGCCCGCAGCGATCAGCAAGCCGTTATTTCTGAATTCCGCGACTTTTTCCACGGGCATGCCCTTTTCGGCAATTTCCGCCACCCGGTCGAAACGGGTGTCACCCGCCGTAATGCTGTTTTTGATGCCCGCCGCTTTCAAGAGTGATGTACTCCTTCGGTCCTGTGTGAATACTGTCCGGAAGATGCCTAAGCTCCGCAAAAACCATTTTCCCCATGGTTTGAAATACACCTGATCTTCCCGAAATTTCGCAGAGATCAGGAAGGTCGGGATGTTTTGGCGCTGTAACTCCGCGAGACAATTGTGCCAGATTTCGTACTTGACAAATACTGCCGCTGCCGGCCGGTAATGCGTGATAAACTTCCGCATTCGGTCAGGGGTGTCGAGGGGGAGGTAGGTCACGGCGTCTGCGAGGGCGTCGGATTTTTTCAATTCGTATCCCGAGGGGCTGAAAAAGGTAAGCAGCAAGGGTTGCTCGGATGCGGAATGCTTCAGGGCCTCCATCACGGGCCGCCCCTGCTCGAATTCGCCGGTGCTGGCGCAGTGAAACCAGATGGGCGGGCGGTCTGATTCAAGCGAGGGGAGGGCGGACTTCCTGCCCGACACCCATTTTTCGGCTTTCGGGTTTCGAAAGGCGGCGATCTTGATGCCGATGCCGTACGCGCGAATGCCGAGGGTGTAGAGCAGGCGCATCACCCTACTTGACGTAAAAACGCTCGTCGAGCTGTTTGTAGATCGGGATCACCCAGCCGGCCTTGATACCTACGATGAAGTCGAAATACTCCCCGTCGGTAAATTCCATTTCGTCGATGTTGTAGGTGCGGTAGTCTACGGTAAAAGCCTGATAGAAATCTACCCCCACGAAAAAGTTGGCAAAACGGCTGTTGCTGAAATTTCTGTAGCCGATAAATTGGTAGGCGGCAAATCCTGCCCGCTTTCGGTCGTAGCCTTTGCGGTACTCGCCTTCGAGGGGCGGAATGTCGGCCATCCTGCTTTCGATCCACGTGCGGTGCTCGAGAAAATTCACGCCGAGGCGAATTTCCAGCCCCGAATTCGGATTGGGCCCGAAAACGTTGAAAATCTTCCCCCCGTAAAAACCGGCGGCAAAGCCCCGCTTTTGGACAATTACGTCGATGAACTCACCTTCGTTGCCGAGTACCATCCCGTTTTCGAACCGCAATTCACTGAACCGTGTGTCCGCATCGTGTACCTGAGTGCCGAAAAAATAGTTGAAGTCGGCCCCGAAAATAAAATTGGATTCGGTCTTTCGGCCCACCGAAATGCCCCCGGAGCCGAAAGGCCCGTACATCTCAGCCATATCTCCGAAAGGCACGTACCCGCCGAACTGAAACTGAAACAAGGTCATGGGCAAAGCCTTTTCATCCACCTTTCCCTGTCCACTTACGGAAAGTGAAAGTCCTGCAAAAAGTAAAGCCAAAACAGTGATTCGGGTCATAGATTCAGGGGCAAAAGGGGAGGACTCGGGCGGGGCTTGTCTCCGATTATTGGTATATTCGCCCCCGCAAATTTAAGCCTTTCAATGAAGAAAATTCAAATGGTCGATCTCGTATCTCAATACGAGAAAATACAAGAGGAGATTGACTCGGCCATCATCAACGTAGTGCGCTCATCTGCCTACATCAACGGCCCGGAAGTAAAGGCTTTTCAATCAGAGCTTGAAGACTACCTTTCGGTAAAACACGTAGTGCCCTGTGCCAACGGCACCGACGCTCTGCAGATCGCCATGATGGCCCTGGGCCTCAAACCGGGCGATGAAGTCATTACCGCTGATTTCACCTACGTGGCCACCGCCGAAGTGATTGCCCTCCTCGGCCTCACTCCCGTGCTTGTGGACGTGAACCCCGCGACGTTCAACATAGAGCCCGAAGCCATTCGCGCGGCCATTACCCCCAAGACCAAAGCCATCGTGCCCGTACACCTCTTCGGGCAGTGCGCCCCCATGGAAGCCATCATGGCCATTGCGAAGGAGCACAACCTCTTCGTGATTGAGGACACCGCTCAGGCTATAGGTGCCGAATATACCTTCAGCGACGGTACGGTCAAGAAGGCCGGGACCATCGGCGATATCGGGGCAACCTCCTTTTTTCCCAGCAAAAACCTCGGCTGTTACGGAGACGGAGGAGCCATGTTCACCAACAGCGACGAACATGCTGCCATGCTGCGCGTGGTGGCCAACCACGGACAAACCAGGCAGTACTACCACGATGAAGTGGGCGTAAACTCTCGGCTCGACTCGATTCAGGCCGCTATCCTGCGCATTAAGCTGCGCAGGCTCGACAGCTACAATGCGGCCCGCCGGAGGACGGCTGCTTATTACGCCGAGGCATTCAAAGACTTTCCGGAAATAACGGTGCCCGAGCACTGTTCGCGTTCCACCCATGTGTACCATCAGTACACCATGATCCTGAACGGAATCGACCGCGATGGGCTCAAGGCCCACCTGAACGAGCGCGATATCCCGATGATGATCTACTACCCGGTGCCCCTGCATTTGCAGAAGGCCTACCGCGATCCGCGGTACAATGAAGGCGATTTTCCGGTCACGGAACAACTTTGCAAATCCGTGGCTTCACTGCCCATGCAGACCGAGCTCGACGATGAACAACTGAAATATATTACCGACGGAGTGATCTCTTACATAAAAGCGAAAAGACCATGAAAATTGCTGTAATCGGCACGGGATACGTAGGGCTGGTCACCGGAACTTGCTTTGCTGATACGGGCAATGATGTAGTGTGTGTAGACATTGATGCCGAAAAGGTAAAACGCATGCAAAACGGAGAGGTGCCCATTTATGAGCCTTACCTCGATACGGTATTTGAACGAAACATCCGCCAAAAGCGACTCACTTTTACCACAGAACTTTCATCTTCCGTAAAATCAGCCGATGTGGTGTTTTTGGCCCTGCCCACACCTCCGGGCGAGGACGGCTCTGCTGACCTCTCCTACGTGCTCGGCGTGGCGGATCAGTTGGGAGATATGATGGATAAGTACACGGTGATCGTGGACAAAAGCACCGTGCCCGTGGGCACTGCGGAACTGGTGCGCGAAGCGGTGGCCCGAAAAGCAAGGGTGGAGTTCGATGTGGTTTCCAACCCCGAATTTCTCCGCGAGGGATTTGCCGTAGAAGATTTTATGAAGCCCGATCGCGTGGTGATCGGTACGCGCTCCGAAAGGGCCGCCAAAATCATGGAAGACCTCTATAAGCCTTTTGTGCGTCAGGGAAATCCGCTGATTGTGATGGATGAAAAGTCAGCGGAACTGACCAAGTACGCGGCAAATGCCTTCCTGGCAACCAAGATTACCTTTATGAATGAGGTGGCCAATTTTTGCGAGAGAGTAGGGGCCGATGTGGATATGGTACGCGCCGGGATCGGTACGGATACCCGAATCGGGAAGCGTTTTCTCTTTCCCGGTATCGGCTACGGCGGCAGCTGCTTCCCGAAGGATGTGCAGGCCCTGGCCCGTAGCGGCAATGAGAGCGGGTACAGCTTTCAAATTTTGGATGCCGTACTGCGCGTCAATGACCGTCAAAAGCTGGCGCTTATTGAGAAACTCAAGGCCTACTACGGAGGTGCCCTTTCGGGAAAACACTTTGCGCTCTGGGGTTTGGCCTTCAAGCCTGATACGGACGATATCCGCGAAGCGCCCGCACTTTATATGATCGACGCCCTGCTGGAGGCCGGAGCGAGGGTGACCGCCTTCGACCCGGAAGCGGCAGAAAATGTCAAGGGCAGATTCGGAGATCGGGTGACCTATTCAGACAATATGTATGAAGCCCTCGAAGGGGCGGACGCCCTCCTGATCGCTACGGAGTGGTCCGTATTCCGAAATCCCGACCTCGCCAAAGTGGCTGCGGCCCTCAAATCCAAGGTCATCTTCGACGGACGAAATCTTTATGAAATCGACCGAATGAAGGCCGCGGGTTTTCACTACGAAAGCATCGGAAGGGCCGCCGTAAAACAGCCCCACGCGGTATGAGCGGAAAACGTGTTTTGGTAACGGGGGCGGCCGGGTTCCTCGGCTCTCACCTCTGCGACAGGTTTATTGCAGAGGGCTGCGAAGTGGTGGGAATGGACAACCTGATCACCGGAGACCTCAAGAATATTGAGCACCTCTTTCCCTCGAAAAGCTTCACGTTTTTCAACCACGACGTCAGCAATTTTGTCCACGTTTCCGGACCGCTCGACTATATCCTTCATTTCGCTTCTCCGGCCAGTCCCATTGACTACCTCAAGATTCCCATTCAAACACTGAAGGTGGGATCGCTCGGCACCCACAATTTGCTCGGATTGGCGAAAGCCAAAAATGCCCGCATCCTCGTGGCGAGCACCAGCGAAATCTACGGCGACCCCGAAGAGCATCCGCAAAAGGAGACCTATTGGGGCAACGTAAATCCCATCGGCCCGCGGGGGGTCTATGACGAGGCCAAGCGGTTTCAGGAGGCCATGACCATGGCCTACCACCGTTTTCACGGATTGGAGACGCGCATCGTGCGGATATTTAACACATACGGACCGCGCATGCGGCTTAATGACGGGCGGGTGCTGCCCGCCTTCATCGGACAGGCCCTTCGCGGCGAAGACTTTACGGTCTTTGGCGACGGATCGCAAACCCGCTCTTTCTGCTATGTAGACGATCTGGTCGAGGGGATATTCAGGCTGCTGAAATCTGATTTTTCCGAACCGGTGAACTTGGGGAATCCCGATGAAATCACCATCCGCGAATTTGCCGATGAAATCATCCGCCTCACGGGTGCCAAAACTAAAATCGTGTACCGTGACCTGCCCCACGACGACCCGAAAAAGCGCCGGCCGGACATCACATTGGCAAAAAAGGTGCTCGATTGGACGCCAAAAGTCCACCGCAGCGAAGGGCTCGAAAAGACCCTGGCCTACTTTAAATCCCTCGATCGGGACGAGCTCTACAAAAAAGAGCACAAGCATTTCGATAAATTTATAAAGCGCTGATGGAGTATTTCGCCCACGAAACGGCTGTGATTGATGAGGGCTGCATCATAGGTGCGGGGACCAAAATCTGGCACTTTTCGCACATCATGCCGGGCTGCACCATCGGTGCGGATTGCAATATCGGGCAGAATGTGGTGATCTCACCCGAAGTGATACTCGGAAAGAATGTCAAGGTGCAAAACAATGTGTCCATCTACACCGGGGTGAGTTGCGAAGACGATGTATTTCTCGGCCCGTCCATGGTTTTCACCAACGTGACCAACCCGCGCAGCGCGGTAAACCGCCGCGGACAGTACGAGCGCACCAATGTGGGCCGAGGAGCATCCATAGGTGCCAACGCTACGGTGGTTTGCGGGCACGATATCGGTGCCTTTGCTTTTATCGGCGCCGGTGCCGTGATCACAAAAACGGTGAAGCCCTACGCCTTGGTGGTGGGCAATCCGGCTCGGCAGATCGGCTGGATGAGCGAATTCGGCCACCGACTCAATTTCGGCGAAAGCCGCACCGCCGTATGCCCCGAGAGCGGAGAAAAATATGTCCTTGAAAACGATCAAGTGAAAAAATTATGAGCGATACACCGATACGATTTGCCGTGGTGGGTTGCGGCCATATCGGAAAGCGACACGCTGAAATGGTGATGCGCAATCCGGAAGCCGAATTGGCCGCCTTGGCGGATACCAAAAAACGCGGTGACTTGGGCCTTGAAGCCTATGACGTACCGTATTTTACAGACCTTACTCAGATGCTCGCCGAAGTGCCTGACATCGATGTGGTCAATATCTGCACCCCGAACGGCCTCCACGCGGCCCAATCGCTTGCGGCTCTGGAGCACCGAAAGCATGTGGTGTGCGAAAAGCCGATGGGCCTCAGCAAGGCCAATTGTGAAAATGTGATTTTTAAGGCGCTGCAAATGAGTAGGCACGTGTTCTGTGTCATGCAAAACCGCTACTCCCCGCCCTCGGTATGGCTCAAAGAGATGATCGATGAGCGGCGCCTGGGCGATATTTTTTTGGTCGACATCAACTGCTATTGGAACCGTGACGAGCGCTACTATAAAGGCGACGGCTGGAAGGGCACGGCCGATCTGGACGGAGGAACCCTCTTCACCCAGTTTTCGCATTTCATCGATATCATGTACTGGCTCTTCGGTGATATCGAAAACATTCACGGGCGCTTTGCCGATTTTACCCACAAGGGAATTACAGCCTTCGAAGACAGCGGTATCGTGAATTTTGATTTTGTGAACGGAGGCGTCGGATCGCTGAATTATTCCACCTCCGTATGGGGCCAAAATTTGGAAAGCAGCATGACCATCATCGGCAGCAAAGGCAGCATAAAGGTGGGTGGTCAGTACATGAATAATGTAGAGTACTGCCACGTGGACGGCTACGAAATGCCCGAATTGCCCCCTTCGGGACCCGCCAATGATTACGGCGCTTACAAGGGCAGTGCCGCCAACCACCACTTTGTGATCCAAAACGTGATCGACACCATTAAAAACCGCAATGTAGCCACCACCAATGCCCTCGAAGGGCTCAAGGTGGTGGAGATTATCGAACGTATTTACAAGGAAAGAGACCAAGCCAAACCATGAACATTTACGAAGAACTGGTAGCCAAAGAGAAAAAACTTGCCGTGATCGGCTTGGGGTACGTAGGACTCCCCATCGCACTGGAATTTGCACGTAAAGTGCCCGTCATCGGGTTCGATATCAATCCTGAGCGCGTGGAGATGATGAAGAACAATGTGGATCCGAGCAACGAGCTTGAAGCTTCCGATTTTGAGGGTTGTGACATTACCTTTACGGCAAATCCCGACGACCTTTCGGAAGCGCATTTTTTCATCGTGGCGGTTCCCACACCTATCGACAAGAGCAACAGCCCCGACCTGCGGCCTGTGATCGGCGCGAGCGAAACGGTGGGCCGCGCACTGAAAAAGGGAGACTATGTGGTGTACGAAAGCACCGTTTATCCCGGCTGTACCGAGGAAGATTGCATTCCCGTTTTGGAAGAAGTGAGCGGCCTCAAATTTCGCGAAGATTTCAAAGTGGGCTACAGCCCCGAGCGCATCAATCCGGGAGACAAAGAGCACACCCTTCGCTCTATCGTAAAAGTGAGCTCCGGCTGCTGTGAGGAATCGGCTGAGCTGATTGCGAAAACCTATGAGCTGGTGGTGGATGCCGGCGTGCACCGCGCATCATCCATCCGGGTTGCGGAAGCGGCCAAGATCATCGAAAATACGCAGCGCGATGTGAACATTGCCCTGATCAATGAGCTCTCCATCATCTTCAATCGAATGAATATCAATACCTACGAAGTGCTTGAGGCGGCGGGGACGAAGTGGAACTTCTTGAATTTCAGGCCCGGTCTCGTAGGCGGACACTGCATCGGCGTAGATCCTTATTACCTCACCCACAAAGCCGAAAAACTCGGCTACCATGCCCAAATTATCAATTCGGGTCGGTTCGTGAACGACTCCATGGGGGGCTATGTGGCCAAGCAAACCGTGAAGAAGATCATAGGCCGCGGCAAAAATATCCAAGGTGCGAAAGCGCTGGTCATGGGTGCCACCTTTAAGGAAAATGTCAGTGACATCCGCAACTCGAAAGTCGTGGACACCGTGCGGGAATTGCAATCTTTCGGCGTTCACGTTGATGTGATCGACCCCCATGCCGACCCTGACGAGGTGAAGTCGGAGTACGGTTACGAACTCTCGGACGCTCCCGACCCCAAATACGACGCGGTGATCGTGGCCGTGAACCACGAGGAGTACACGGGGAGGCCGGAGTCATACTTTGAGGATTTACTCGATGCAGACGGTGTTTTCGTTGATTTAAAAGGCATCTACCGCGGAGCAATTAAAAAGTTCGCCTACTGGAGTTTGTAGACCTGTTTCGGATCGCGGACAGGAGTCGGGCGGAAAAATGCGGACTTTCCGTGAATTCAGGTGACAGGGTTACTACCTACAGAAATCCCTTTGGCGGTCTTTAGGGATTCCCTTGCAGACGCACTCCCCTTGATTGTTGGTCCTTGAGCCGGGGTACCTGAGCCCTGCACAACAATTTTTGTCTGCTCACCCCAGCCCCGTTCGGAGGGGTATCCATTTTTACATATGCCTCAGCGTAAAGGTGAAAATAATATGTTTACGGAACATGTCTGAAAAGAATGATGCTGCCCCTCCGGGGGGCTCGAATGCCCGCGCCCTGCGAAATCGACGGGCTTCGCCCTTCGCTTTCGGAAACCGTCCTTTCAGGGCTTGTAATGTTTCCGAGCCCCAACGGGGCGGCATCCGTCAGTACAGGCCGCGGGCTTGTAATCCCGTTACGGACACGCGATCATACAAGCCCCGGAGGGGCGACATCACCTTTGGTTTTTCCGCGTATTCTTTCCGTTGAAAACCTTTATCAATCCCTCGGATCAAGGTGGAGACCAAGTCTTCAGATCAAGCCGCCGCCAAAACAGCTTGTCACAAGCGGAAAGTCCGGACGGACGTTAAACAGCCGCCGAACTCCGCGGAATACTGCGGTCCAGTCGCTTAAACAGGCCCTGAAGTACCTGTCCCGGCCCCACTTCGATGATTTCTGCCGCGCCGTCACCCAGCATGGCTGCCATGGTTTGTGTCCAACGGACGGGTGCGGTGAGCTGGGCCACCAGGTTGGTTTTAATCTCCATGGGGTCGCGGGTAGGCTTTGCGGTCACATTTTGGTAGATCGGGCACCGCGGGATGTGAAATGCCGTGGCTTCGATGGCCGCCGCCAGCTTTTGCCGCGCGGGTTCCATGAGGGGGGAGTGAAAGGCACCGCCCACTGCCAGCAGGTCGGCTTTTCTTGCGCCGGCCTCGCGCATTTTTTCGCAGGCTGCCGTCACGGCAGCCACTTCGCCGCTGATCACCAATTGTCCGGGGCAATTGTAGTTGGCCGGGACCACAATCCCGTCGGTTTCGCCGCAGATTTTTTCCACAGCGTCATCCTCAAGGGCCAAAACTGCGGCCATGGTACCCTCCGAAAGCTCTGTGGCCTCCTGCATGGCATTGGCGCGGGCGGCCACGAGGCGCAGTCCCGATTCAAAATCCATAGCGCCCGCTGCTACAAGGGCCGAGAATTCACCCAAGCTGTGCCCGGCCACCATGTCGGGCCGGAAGTCATCGCCGATTACGGCAGCCAAGATTGTCGAGTGGAGAAATATGGCCGGCTGGGTGACCTTGGTCTGCTTGAGCTGCTCTTCGGTACCGTCGAACATGATGTCGGTGATACGAAATCCGAGGATCTCGTCGGCCTGTTCAAACATTGCTCGGGCGGTTTCGGAGGCTTCATGCAGGTCTTTTCCCATGCCGGGAAATTGTGCGCCCTGTCCGGGGAATACATATGCTTTCATAATACGTGGTGATCTGGTTCAGGAGGCAATGATAGGAAATTGCAGGGAAATGGGCGCTGTGAAGGGACAGGGGAACATGGTAGGGCAAAAAAATATGTCGACGA
>PXBH01000186.1 GCA_003565555.1 Cryomorphaceae bacterium
ACTCGAATTAGTGTCTGTCTGTAATGTCCGCTATCTGCGTTGCACTTGGTCTGAAAACCCGCCTGCGGGAGTCGGGCAGGCTGTCCCTTCGGCTGCGCTCAGGGCAGCGCCCTTCGACAGGCTCAGGACAGCGCCCTTCGACAGGCTCAGGACAGCGCATTGATTTGAGTCAACTCCCCGCCCGTACCGGTCGGGCGGGCCCGCTTTTCAGATTTTCGTGCGCCTTGCTATCGAACATTATGATCCGGCCACTTGACTAAACGGACAAATACGAATTAAAAAATGAAGCCCATCCCCACTTCGAAACGGTTGCCCTCGAACTCACCGTTCGGCATGGCCTCTGAATTGTTTCGAAACTGATAGTTCGTTTTGAAAACGATGTTGCGCCGAGGGTTGAAATTCACACCCACGGTCAGGGCGGTGAGGTCACTGCGGAATCGGGGCAGCCCTTCGAGGGCCGAATCGACGGAGGCATGGGTATCCAAACGTTCGTAACGCACAAATACGGGAAGCTTGACCTCGTCGGGACGGTAGAACCTGCCGCCTTTTCGGTTGCCGGAATTTTTGTCCTTGTTTTTTCCGAAAAGGGATAAGATGTCGTAGCCCACCTCCGCATAATAGCCGTACACCGAACTTCCCATCACTTGTCCGTCGGCGGGGAGCCCCTCGGGATCGGACATGCGGGTGAGGTCGTAAATCCCGGTGGTATTGGCCATGTTTCCGTATGAACCCAAGGCCATGAAAGTCCAGTTTTTCCATTCGTTCCGCACAAAGGAGGAGACCAGCCATGTATCAGAACGCACCGGTGAAGCGCCTTCCGTATCGCGGGCACGGGTCCACAAGCCGGAGAGGTTGAGTGTGGTATTTTTAAGCCCCGAGTATTCTAACTGGCTGTTGAGGATGGCTGAGTTAAAGGCCCCGCGAAATTCTTCATCGCGTCCGCGGCGTATCCATGTTCCTCCGTTGTAGGCGCGCGGATCGAGTCCCTGATAAACGGAAAAGGTGTAATTCAGATCCTTGCTGATACTTCCGTAGGTCATCACTCCGAGGTCGATCCACTGGGAAGGGATGATGATGCGCTCCACCTCGGGCCTGTTCACGGAATAGAATTGAATCGGCTCGTCGTTGTTGTTCACATAGCCGATTTGCACCTGATGCGTACCTACGCGCACGTTGAAGCTTTCGTGGATCAAGACGTCTGCAAAAGCTTCGATGAAGTACTCGAAATCGGTTTCGAGATTTTTGTCCTGAAAAAATTCGGCAAAGACTTCACCGTAGAGGATGAGCCAAGAGGTCGGCTTGTAAGCCAGATAGCTCACGAAGCGATAGAGGTTGGTATTGTACAGCTCGAGGTCTTCGCTGGTGCGGTCTTTCGGTCCGTCGAAATGCGTGTAATTCACCTCTCCGAAACCCGACCATGTGAACTTTCGGTCTGAGAAATATATCTTCGAAGCGGCCATGGGCAGTCCGGCACGCATCTCGTAGGTCAGGGTGTCTATCAGCGGCTTGGTTTTGTCTCCTCCGTCTTCGTAAAGGATACCCTCATTGCTCTGGGCGCTGAGGCCGATCCAGGCGGATGAAAGCGCAAAGCAGAACAGGATTGTTTTTCGTAGCATTCGAAACGTATAAACTCAGCTGCGGTACAGTTCGTCTGAATTTCGGATCGAAGTACGCGCAAAGGGCCTTAAAAAGTCCTTAATACGGATAAAAAAGCCCTTAATTCCGGCTTTTCGGGCGGTTTAACGCGGGAGATGAACGGTGAAAACATTCCGACGTCCGGCTTCGGAACGGTAGGTGATTTCACCGCCGTGCATTTCCATAATTTTGTGGATGAATACCAGTCCGAGACCGAATCCGCGCTTGCCCCGACTGTTCTCCCCGCGGAAAAAGTGGCGGAACATGAACTCCTGCTCTTTGGCGCCGATCACCCGGCCTTCATTGACGAATTCTACGGAAACCCCGCCCTTACGGCCGGAGATGTGCACTTCGGCCTCTTCCGTATCGCTGTACTGTATACAGTTAAACATTAGGTTGGTCAATGCGCTTTTCAAGAGGCGCTCATTGCCTGACACCGTAAGGTCTTCCGCCGCCTCAACGGCCTCTGCATAGGCCACATTGAACTTGAACCCGGGCCGCAGCCTTTGCAACTCTTCGGCGATGTCGAAGATCATTTCGTCGGGCCGGATCGGCGTCTTTTTCATTTCGCTCCCCGTTTCGGTCTTGGATATTTCCAGAAGGGCGTCAATGATTTCGCTCAGGGCCTTGGTGTCTTCCTTTTGGTCTTTGATTTGCGCCCGCAATTTCTCGGGATCTTCCTCCTTTTCCATCCGTTCAAAATTGGAGACCAGAATGGATACCGGGGTTTTGAGCTCGTGGGAGATGTGGTGTATGGCGTGCTTTCGAAAGGAGAAGGCCTCGCGCATCCGCTGCATGAGCTCGTTAAATCGCGCCGTGAGCACCGCGATTTCGTTGTTGGTCTCTTTGGTCATCAGGGGGCTGTCATCGCGCTCGAAATTGTAGGCCGCTATGGTCTCTGCGACTTCCTTCAGGGGTTTGGAGATGCGCCGCGCGAGGTAGAATGACACGGAAATGATGATGAGAGAGATCAGGATGAAATTTATGATGAGTACGGTTCGCAGAAATTCCAGCTTGGTATACCCGTAGGCATCATAGGCTTTCGAGATCCCGTAGTAAGACTTACTGTCCGACTCAAAGCAGATGCCCACTACATCATACCGCCCGTCTTTTTGCTCAATCCAGTTGAGGCCGGGGGAAAGCCTTTCCAAGATCTTCCCGTAGTAGGGAATTTCCGTATCGTCGATGCTCTCGTAGATGAGTTCTTTGTTACCATTGAATATCAAGAGCTTTTCATCATAAATGCGCTCAATGGTCACTTTGTCGAGTGAACTGACAATGTCGCTGTCCATCTGTTTTACCCGGCTCAGGTAGTCGAGGGTCACGGTAATCCGCTTCTTTTGACGCTGTTGAAATTCCTCTTCGCGAAACTCGTAGAAAAGGGTATAGATGAAAAACAGCGAAATGCCCGTAAGTCCTATCGCCGTAGCGGAGAAATAGGTAAGAATTTTTTGCTGAATGCTCATTCCGCGTCAAAGTAATATCCGAAGCCCACCTTGGTTTTAATCGAGGCTTTGCCGAAGGGCTTGTCCACTTTATTTCGAAGAAAATTGATGTACACCTCAATGGTATTCGTGTTCGCGTCAAAAGCGCTTCCCCATATCTCTTTGATGAGCTCCCGTTTTGAGACCAATTCTCCTCTGTTTTTCAGTAGCTTCAGCAAAATTTGGTATTCACGTGGCGTGAGTGTCAACTCCTTACCCTGCCGCATGACCTTGGCTTTTTCCGGATACACGGTGATATCACCTACCGTAACGGGCTGCTCGGGACCGCGGGCCTCCCTGTTTTCCGCACGTTTCACCAGCGCTCTCACGCGCATGAGCAATTCGCGCATATAAAAAGGCTTGGTGAGGTAATCATCTGCGCCCGCATCAAATCCGCTCACCTTATCATCCAGATCACCGAAGGCCGTGAGCATGATTACAGGGGTGTCTGCGCCTCGGCTGCGCAATCCGCGGCACAGCTCATAGCCATTTTTTCCGGGAAGGTTGATGTCCAGAATCACGCATCGGTAGCTGTGCTTTTGCAAGAGCTTTTCCGCGAGGGTACCGTCGAAAACGGATTCGGTGTGCAGTCCTTCCGCGGTCAGCGCCTCCTTGATATTTGCGTGGAGGGCCGGGTCGTCTTCTACGAGCAGGACTTTATGTGTTTCTTGCCATGTCACCTCAGTTCAAAGGTAGGTAATTCGGGAGGCATCCGCAGCGAGGCGGTTTCGGTTCACGCCGGTTTTGTCCGCTTTTGCCGAAAGGAGGTCATGTCCCGCACCGGGTTTTATGCGGCGGAAATCAGCAAAGAAACCATTACATTTCTCCCCGGTTCGGGTAATTCGAGGAGGCGGTAGCGGCTGAGGTGCTGCAGGTAGAAGGTATCGCCGATATTGCGCACCTGTACGCTGAGGGAAAAATTGAACCTGCCGATCGGTTTTGACGCGGCGAATCCCGCATGGAATAAAGTGTAACCGGGCGTGGCTTTTTCATTTCGGTCTGTCCGATTTTGGGCGGAGGCCGTGACCGCTTCCGCAAAAAAGTACACGTCCCGCCGGCGTTCCCGCTTGAAGTACCATGTGGCCTCGGCGCGGGCGAGGAGCGGAGGGGTAAAGGGCAGGGGCAGATAGGTGTCGAGGTTCAGGTTGTACACGTATTCCAGCGAGGTGTTCAGGCTGAGTTTTCGCATAGGGTTCCAAGTCACCTCAGCCTCGCTCCCGGCGTGGAAGGCACGCGCCTGTGTGTACAGGAAAAGCTGTCCTGCCTCGGGAAGCGGGGAGAAGGTAGCTGTGGGGCGGAGGAAGATGAAGTTGTCGAAGTAATTCACGTAAGGGGTCAGCGCAAAGCTCACTTTGTCGCGGTAGTGGTAAATGCCCGCATCGAGTTGCCACCCCGTTTCGGGTGTCAGGGTCGGGTCGCCCTGTTCGTGGCGGAAGGTGCCGTGGTGTACACCGTTCATGCCGAGCTCCGGAGCGGTGGGAAAGCGAAAGCTGCGGCCGATGTTTGCCTTTAAATTCCAGGCATCTGCGGGATTCCACGAGAGGCCGGCGGCTCCGGACGGCTGTCCGAAAAAGGCGTTCACCTCGGGGCCGCGTTGTGTCTCTCCGATAATCTCTTCCGGGGAGGCATATACGGGCATAAAATGCGGGTCGATGTCGACCCGTGCGAAGTCTTGCCGCAAGCCGAAGCTGAAGGTGAGCTCAGTTTTCGGCGCGTACTCGGCCATGGCAAAGATCCCGCCCTGAGCGGTCCTGAAATCTGAGAGGAGAAATTCGAAACCTGACCTTTCGTTCTGCTGTATTTGGCCGTTAAAACCGAATACCGTCTTCCACGCCTCATTGTGCTGTTTGTGGTAGCGGGTATTCAGCGTGAGTGTGATGAGGTCGAGCCCCAGGGCAAGGTTGTTTTCCGGACGGGGTCCCTGCCCGTGTACTTCGGGAAAAGATTCTTCGCGGCGGTCGTTGCGTTGAAATCCGGCATCGGTTTCCCAGCGTCCGCCGCCGATACGCAGGCGGCTGTTGAGTACGGTTTTGAAATGGTTGATTCTTTGGCGCGGGATATCGGTATTGCGGTGGTCGCCGTCGTGGTTGAGGGCATAGGCGCGGGGTATGCCCACGGCACCGGGAAACAGTCCGGTGGTTTGGCTGTAATTCGAGGCTGTGAGCCTTACGGTGCCGCGCCTCATCACCTTGCCCGCAGAGGCGGAAAAATGCCGCTCGCGACCTGCGGTGTTTTTCAGGCGCCGACCTTCGATGGGGAGCACAAAGCCGTTGTAGACAAACTCATCCGCAGGTACCCGATAATCACCGTACTCCTGCCAGGTAGCCCGCGCGTCGAAAAAGAAATCCGAGGGGCGGCCGGACACGGCTACGGAGGTGCCGATGTGGTCATTGTTGCCGCGGAATACCCCGAGCACACTTGACTTGAAAGTGCCGCGCGGCTCGGTGCGCGGCTCGAGTACGTTAATGACTCCGCCCATGGCATCCGATCCGTACATCAACGAGGCGGCCCCGCGAATTACTTCCGCGCGGTCTACATTGTAAGGATCTATTTCGAGGCCGTGGTCGCTGCCCCATTGCTGCCCTTCTTGCCGTATTCCGTGGTCGTTTACCGTGATCCGATTGCCCTGAAGGCCGCGTACCACCGGCTTGGCAATGCCCACCCCGGTGTTGATGCTGTTCAGCCCGGGGATTTTTTCGAGGCCCTCGCTGAAGGTGCTGTTGTAGTTGCGCTCCAGAAATTCCCTGCCCAAGACCCGAGTATTCGCGGGAGTGCGGCGCAGATCGCCTTCGATGAATGTACTGCGCACGATGACCTCTTCCATCTCAAAGGCGCGCGGCTCCATACGGATAGTGATCAGGGTATCCGCGTAGAGGTCGAGGTGAATTACATTTTCAGCGTAGCCCATGCGGTTGGTTCTGATATGGTAAGTTCCCGGATCCAGGTGGAAATGGAATTCGCCTTGTTCATCCGGATAGCTGCGGTTTCCCGTCTCCTCCACGATGACCTCGGCACCTGCGACAGCCTCCCCCGATTCTGCATCGATGACCTTGGCGTACAAAACATGGTTGAAAGCGGGGATCTGCTGCGCGGAAGCGGCAATGCTGAAAAAAAGAAAACCCGCCCAAAGGGCGAGTATCTTTAAGCGGGTGTGACTTCCGGTTATCAATCTGTCAATTCGAAAGTGCGGTAATAAATCGCAGTATTGTTTCTCCAATCAAAGGCCTCAATGCGCAGGGAGCAAAGTCCCGTTTGCACGAACCCGGGAATATTGTACGTGTGTGAAATTTCGGCTGTATCGCCGAAGTCATCGGGAAAGTCGACGCGTGCCACACTGAGTTCGATGCCTCCCGGCTCGATCAGTTGAATTTCATACCCGCCCGTGGCGAGTGAAGTTTCATCGGTGAGGAGGCCTTCGATGGTCAATGTTTCACCCTTGCTGTAGGTCCCGCCTTCGGAGGGGCTGTGCAGCGAGATGACAGGCGGAACAGTGTCTGCCGAGTCGACCACTAAGAGGTCAAAAAAACGCTCCGGGGCTTCCTGCCCTGCGGCGTCCAGCACTTGTACGCCGAGATGATAGAGGCCCGGACGCACATCATCGGGAGATTGGAAAGTCTTTGTCACCGTTTGTTCGGTACCTGAAAGGTCAATGATCTCGATCACATTCCAAATGGTGTTCTTATGACCGTGGCAATCAAAATTGTTGTGCAAATCGAATTTGGCACTTCCGAGTTCCGTGTCGTCGGTAAAACGCACGGTAAGTTCAACCGCTCCGCCCGCCGCGATTCTCAGTACGAGATCGCTCGGCGCTTCACAAATTTCCGCTGATGTAATTTCCGGGACTGTTTTCACAAAGTGAATCTCGGGAGGAGTCAGATCGTCATCACGGTCTTTATCACACCCCGAGACCAGCAGTCCGGAGGCCAGAGCTATAACCCAAAACCCGAAACTGATCCTCGGACGGGCGATGCGGTTGTCCATGCTTACTCGGTCAATCAATTGAATACATTTATTTTTTTACAACGGTACGGGCATAACGGTATTCCGCTGATTCCAGCGCTACAACATATGCCCCCGAAGGATGTTCGTTCATGTTGATCTGAAGAATGTTTTCGCCGGCAACGGTCCTTGCTATCCTGCTCTCCAACATTTTTCCCGTAAGGTCGAAGAGGCGTACCACCATCTCTCGCGACTCCACAGCGTCGAAACGAATGTTGAGAACGTCCGGGCAGGGCACCGGGTAGAAAGACGGCTCACTTCCGGCGAGAAGGCCGCTTTCACTGCTCACCGTGCCTGAGCCGCTCATGATGGGATAGATGGCGAAGTAGGTGCTGATGTCGGTGAAATTCTGGGTGAGATAATCCTTCCAGTTCGGTGCGCCGTGCCCGTGCCAGCGGATTACATTTCTTCCGAAGACATCATCTGAGGCCGGGCGGCTTCCGTCGGGACCTGACATGAGCACAATGGTATCGTTGTGCGGCGCATGGCTGTAGTCACCTACGTCAAGCGTGACAAAAAAATTGTTCTCTACATCTACAGGCGCGTCGAACATCACCGTGGTAGGGCCGGTGGTGTTTATTTCAGCCATCGGCATAGATTCGGATGCAAGCTCGCTGCCCGGCAACCCGTTTGATGCGGTCTCATAAAGCCGCAAAGAAGCGGGAATGGCATTGCCGCCCGAAGAGACGGCCGTGCCTTGGATATGGGCAATGATGCCGACTACCTGACCGGGCCCGTCAATGTCAAATTTTTCTCCGAACTCTTCGTCTCCGAAAATATTGTGCCCGAGGTAATAACCCCAAAGTGGTGTCCCCTGCGATGTTTGTCCCCAGAAGTTGGGCGTAGCTGTGGCCTCTTCAGGCGGGATGTGCTGAAGAACGTGGGTATCTTGGGCGCCGGAATGAAGCGCGAGGGCTGCCAAGGCAGCTGAAAGGAAAAGGTGTTTCATGGTGCATTATTTTGAAACAAAGGTATGAATTTCCGCCTTAATGCAACAATGTTGCATAAAATTCTTTTCAGCGAAAAACAGGTCCTCGGGGGCCGGCCTTATCCGTAAAGCGCGTTGAGCACGCCGGCAATGCGCACACCTGCCTGAAGAAGACGGAGGTTGAGGGTCTCCTTGTGGTCGTAATCGTAGCGGAAGGAGAGTTTCTTGTTGGCAGGCAGGTCGTAGATTGCGGGGCGAAAGGTCATGGATTCGTGCGCCCAATCACGCACGGTGCTGTTTTGCCATTTGCGAACCTCATCGCCGTCAGGCCGGTTGATCCATTCCGCGTATTCCGTGTAGCTCAGTCGGGTTCCGTTGATCATTCCGGAATCCCATACGCGGTGCAGGTTGGAATTTCTCGAAAAGTAGCGCACCGACACATCATTTCCTCCGCGGTCGGTTCCGTTCCCCACATGCAGGGGCTGGTGGATATCGCCGATGAGGTGGATGAGCAGTTTGAGGGTAAAGGCCTCATCGCCCTGTGTGAATTCTTTGGTTCGGAGTTCTTCCGTGAGTTTTTCGATGGCATATACCGCGTCGCCCTCCTCGGGAGTTCCCGCTTCGTCGTAGGTCATTCCGTCGGGGATGGTGCAGTAATGCCAAGGCCGAAGGTGGTCGTATTTTTTATCGGACTTGATTTCATCCATGAAGGTGCTGACCATCGCAATACTTTCACCGCCGAGAATTTTCTGTACGTTTTTCAGAGCATTCTCGCTCATGTACTTTTCGGCGATCAGCCCCGTGACGCGGTGACCCGTCGGCCCCCAAGCGAGCAGGGACGGAGTGAAGAGGAGCAGGAACAGGGGCAGCAGGATGGCATGTCGGAAGGTCACGGTCTGTGTTTTTTTGCAAAAATAGAGATAGCGCACAAAACGGGCCTCGGAAGACTGATTTCGTTTATGTCAGAACGCCAAGCTGATACCTGCCGAGAGTGAACCGCGTATAAGGCCCTCACCTTCACCTGACTCGAATTCAAGTTTGGTGGTGTTGCCGTTGATCTCTCCATCCATTTCCGTCAGGACCCCCGTAAAGAGGTTTGCCCCGATGCGGAGGAATAAATTGTCGGCCATGGCAATGTTTACACCTCCGTTCAGACCCAGGCTCACGGCACTTCCGCTGAAGGAAAAGGGAACAAATACCGGTATGTCATCTATTTCGTAAGGCATACTTCCGGTGTTTCTGTAGAGCGCCGCACCCGCAGCTACGCCCATGAAAAGGTGGGTGCCTGTGGGCCCCGGTACGGTGGTGACGGTGTATGTGAGCCCGACGAAGGATATGCCCGTGGTCTCCTCCCAAGTGCCCCGTGCGAAAGAGGTTCCGTTGTTCACCATAAATATATCGGAGTGGTTGCTTGAAAAGCGGTCAAATTGAATGCCGAGGTAGTTTCGGGGAGCGACCTTGAATACCAGCTCCGCGCCGAACACATGGCCCTTACGGGTTTCGTCGAGAAAAGTCTCCAAGCCGGGCGGCAGTCCGTCAGGCAACGGGGAGAGGCGTCTGGCGAAGCCTCCGTAAAGGGACATAACGCCAATCGGACCGAGTGCCATTTGATCTGTGATTTCTTTGGCCTCTTTCTCCCGCACGGCATGCCTTTCGGTTTGCGGCGCAGGGCTGTAGCCGAAGTATCCTCCGCCCTGCGGCGGTCCTGACGTTTTCTCGCGCTCTTCTTCTGCGGGGTCGGTTTGCTTGTCGGATTTCTGTGATTCGTCCGGGGACGCTCCGGGCCGGGGTTCCGCAGATTTCTTCCCTTGTTCATCCGCCGCGCGGGGAGGGGAGTCGGGCGTGTTGTTACGGCGCTGTTCCCTTTCCGCGAAGTAAGCGGATTCGCGCGCGTCGTCCCATACCACAGCCTTCGACTGCTTGGGTTTTTTCGGCGGTTCGTTAACAGTTGTCGGATTCGCAGCCCTGTTTTTTGCGGAATCTTTATCCTCTTCCGGGTTTTCTGCGGGTTCGGCCTGTGCTGCTTCGTCCTGTGCGGCAACCGCGACATCTTCGCTTACTTCGGGCGCCGCTGCGGATTCCTCAGGACTTTCCGAAGGCAGGGCTTCCTGCGTTTCGCTTACGGCCGTTGTATCTGCCGCGGGATGTTCTCGGGCGGTCTCTTCGGGCGCTTCTTCGGTGATTTTTTCTTCTGTTTTGGGCAGGGGTTTGGGTGCCAAAATGTGGGTGGGCGGATCTTTTATGATGGGGTCACCCTGTTGGGGTGTGCGGTAGAGGGTGGCGGTGAAGCTGTGGCAGGAATTATTTTGGTCCGGAGGATTGTGCTTCTCGATGAAGATGAAATCTCCGCCGAGCTTCCTTGCCTCCGCTCGGGTCAGTTCCAGAAGCTCTTCGAAGCTGCAGTATAGGGAATTGTTGTAAGTGTACGTGCGCAAATTTGCCACGGCTTCACTTCCTTCGGGCACATCGCGGAGGTCAAAACTGAAATTGACGGGATGGGCCTTATGAAACGGTTCCTGTCGGGTGAGCGGGATGGTGTACAGCGGGCGCGCACAAGAGAACAAAACCGCTCCGGCCGCAGCGCACAAGAGCATGTTTAGCATCCACTTGCTCTTGAAGAGGTTTGACGGGCTTAACATTACTTCACAAAGTAAGGCAATTTTCCCCATCCCAACCCTGCAGACCAGAATTTAACATTTGATCCGGGCTGTTTCTGAAGGCGAAGACTTCTCAACGGATATCGTATGCATCGCTTAATCCTTGCCTTCGACGAGCTTCTGCAATCCGAAAAGCTCGTCGCGCAGGCGGGCCGCTTCCATGAAGTCCTGTTCCCGCGCGGCTTTTTGCATTTTTTTTCGCGTCACTTCAATGCTCTTTTGCAGATCCTCCTTGGGCATGTAGGCAGTCACGGGATCGGCGGCCACATTGAGCTCGTCGGGGCCCGCATATGCTTTCTCGGGTGCTTTCTTTTCTCTGCGGGCCTGCCCCATCTCTACAGCCATACCCCGCTTGATCTGTCGGGGTACGATGCCGTGCTTGTCGTTGTAGGCCTGCTGTTTCACCCGTCGGCGCTCGGTTTCTTCGATGGTGTCCCGCATGCTTTCGGTCACCGTGTCGGCGTACATGATCACCCGGCCGTTTACGTTTCGCGCCGCGCGCCCTACCGTTTGTACCAGGGAGCGTTCACTGCGGAGAAATCCTTCTTTGTCGGCGTCGAGGATGGCCACAAGCGATACTTCCGGGAGGTCCAATCCTTCACGGAGCAGGTTTACCCCGATCAGCACATCGAAGATACCCGCGCGCAGATCGGCGATGATGTCCACGCGGTCCAGGGTATCCACATCGCTGTGGATGTATCTGCATTTCACCCCGGCCTTTTCGAAGAAATTTTGCAATTCCTCCGCCATGCGCTTGGTCAGCGTGGTCACGAGGGTGCGTTCGTTGCGCGCCGTGCGGATATTGATCTCGTCCAGGAGGTCATCAATTTGGTTCTGACTGGGGCGCACCTCAATCTCGGGGTCAAGCAATCCCGTGGGCCGGATCACCTGCTCCACGACCACCCCTTCGGAAAGGGCCAGTTCATAATCTGCGGGGGTGGCACTTACGTAAACCGCTTGATTGATCAGGGTTTCAAATTCTTCAAATTTCAGCGGGCGGTTGTCCAGAGCGGCGGGCAATCGGAACCCGTATTCCACGAGGTTCACCTTGCGGGAGCGGTCGCCGGCATACATGGCACGGACCTGAGGCACCGTCACATGGCTCTCATCCACCACGAAGAGGAAATCTTCGGGGAAGTAATCGAAAAGACAAAAAGGACGCTGCCCCGGCTCCCGACGGTCGAAGTAGCGCGAGTAGTTCTCAATGCCCGAACAGTAGCCCAGCTCGCGCATCATCTCCAGATCATAGGTGGTTCGCTCCTCCAGGCGTTTGGCCTCCAGGTGCCTGCCCTCAGCGGCAAATTGGTCTACCCGGGCTTTCATGTCTTGCTGAATTTCCCAAATGGCGGCATTGAGCGTGTCTTTCGAGGTCACAAAAAGGTTGGCCGGGTAAATATTCAAGTGTTCAAATTCTGCGATGGTCTTTCCGGATTCCGGATCAAAACTCGTCAGACTGTCAATTTCATCTCCGAAAAACTCCACGCGGATGCAGTGGTCGGCGTATGCCAGGTAAATGTCTACCACATCGCCCTTCACACGAAACTTTCCGCGGCTCAGTTCGTGGTCATTTCTCGAATAGAGACTCGCGACGAGAAGGTGCAGAAAACTGTTGCGCGAGACGATTTGCCCGCGGGATACCGGAATTACACTTTTGTGAAATTCTGTAGGATTGCCGATTCCGTAAATGCAGGACACGCTCGCTACCACAATCACATCCCTGCGGCCGCTCAAAAGGGCAGAAGTGGCACTGAGGCGAAGCTTTTCAATGTCTTCGTTGATGCTCAGATCTTTTTCGATGTAGGTATTGCTCGAAGGAATAAAGGCTTCGGGCTGGTAGTAATCGTAGTAGGATACAAAGTATTCGACGAGATTTTCGGGAAAAAACTGCTTGAATTCGCTGTAGAGCTGGGCAGCAAGGGTTTTGTTGTGCGAAAGTACGAGGGTGGGACGGTTGAGCTGCGCCACCACATTGGCCACCGTGAAGGTTTTACCCGAGCCGGTCACCCCGAGCAGGGTTTGGGCCCTGTCGCCGGCAACAATTCCCTGTACGAGCTGTTCTATTGCCGCGGGTTGATCACCTGTCGGTTCAAATTCCGAAGTGAGTTTGAATTTCATAGATTCGTCAAATATAATGAAGGGTTTGCTCCCCTTTACAAAGACAAAAACGCACCGCACTGCCTTATGTTCCTACAGAAAATTTTGCATTACCTGAATCCTGCCAACCTGTTTAAAAAGGATAAGGGCAACTTCAATCTCCGCATGATGCACGGGATCAATAAGATTTCGATTTTCATGTTCCTTTTTTGCATTGTTGTGCTCATCGTGCGCGCATTGATGCGGTAAAAACCCCAAAAGCACGCCGCGCCGGGCGCGCTGCGGTGCATCACGGTCCTTTCGGGCCGCTTCACTACCCGCACTGACCATTCCTCTCCGGTCCTGTTTCGGCCTGTGCCGCCGAAAGCGTACTTTCGCAGCATGGTACACAGATTTGTCAAGTTGCGGTTTGCTCCCAAACACGCGGCGGTCATTACACCCCTTTTTGAAAAAATTGCCCCCGAAGTCCGCAACTTCGAAGGCTGTCTCCATCTGGAAATTCTCTTCGACATTCGCGACGGCGGAAAAGTGATCACCTACAGCCACTGGGAGAGCGAGGCGCATTTGGAAAAGTATCGGCATTCCGAGGTGTTCAAGGAGTTCTGGGCAGAGATCAAACCGCTCTTTCTTCGGCCTGCCGAGGCTTGGTCGATGAAGCGCGCGATTTTTCTTCCCTGAGCGGAAGGGTGGAACGGCAGGTTCCCGGCATTCCCCGTTTGCGCCGAATCCGTCCTTCACAGGCATGGTAAAATTGTATCTTTGCCGACTGAAAATGTAAATGGCCTATGTGGGCACTGGTCCGTAAAGAGATAAACAGTTTTTTGAGTTCCGTGATCGGCTACGTGGCCATCATCGTCTTCTTGCTTCTCACCGGGTTGTTTATGTGGGGATTTGAAGGTTCGTTAAATGTCTTGGATCAGGGCTATGCCAATTTGGACACCCTGTTTTACGTGGCGCCCTGGGTTTTTATGTTTCTCGTGCCCGCCGTGACCATGCGCTCCTTTTCGGAGGAAAAACGAACGGGTACCATTGAACTCCTCTTCACCCGTCCGCTTACCGATTTGCAAATTATCGGTGCAAAATACGCGGGCGCGGTGGTATTGATTTTGCTTTCTCTCATTCCTACCTTGATCTACGTCGCTTACATCTACGTTCTCGGCAATCCTGCCGGAAATCTGGACGTCGGCGGCACTGTAGGTTCCTACCTCGGCTTGTTTTTTCTGGCTGCGGGATTTGCCTCCATCGGCGTCTTTGCCTCAGCCATTAGTGAAAATCAGGTTGTGGCTTTTATCCTCGCGCTTTTTCTCTGTTTTTTCTGCTACAGCGGCCTCAATCAGATTGCCTCTTTTGAGTGGTTCGGAGGCTTAGACCTCTTTATCCGTCGGTTGAGCATCGCAGAGCACTACGATTCCATGAGCCGCGGCGTGATTGACACGCGTGATGTGGTCTATTTCATCAGCCTTTCGGGGATTTTTGTTCTCTTCACGAAAACTGTTTTGCAAAGCCGTAAACTTTCATGAATAAGCAGCTGAGCGAAAAGGTACGCGTATTTACAGAACTCCTGCTCGGGGTGGCCTTCTTTGCTGCATTGTCTTACCTGAGCGGATTTTTCTTCGTGCGCTTCGACCTCACCGAAGAGAAAAGGCACACCTTGACTTCTACCACCATAGACATGGTGAAGGAGCTCGACGATGTGGTTTATGTCAAGGTATTCCTGGAGGGCGATTTTCCCGCCGATTACCGAAGGCTGCAACGCGCAGTGAGAGAGAAACTCGACGAAATGCGGGCCTATGCGGGTGACAATATTCAATACGAATTCATCAATCCCAGCGAGGATCCCGACCGAAAGGCGCGTGAGGCCATGTACGGGGAGCTCACGGAGCGCGGGCTGGACTACACCTCGTTGCGCATCAAAAAGAAAGACGGCACTGAGGAGAAAATTATCTTTCCCGGCGCCCTGATTACCTATAAGGACCGCGAGATTCCTCTGCAGATTCTCCGCAATCGTCAGCGCGCTACCGATGCAGAGCTGGTGAACCGGACCATCAACAGCCTCGAATACGAATTTGTAAATGCCTTTTATTTGCTTAAAAGCCCTGAGCGCCGAAAGGTAGCCGTGATTCAGGGCCACGGTGAGCTGCCGCCCATCGCTCTGCGGTCTTTTCAAAACGAGATGCTCCGCTATTACGATGTGGAATATGTGGAACTCGACGGCTTGGTGGATGTGCTCAGCAGGAATGTAGCCGGGCGCGGTAAGCGCGAGAACCGTTATGATGCCGTGGTGATTGCCAAGCCCACCCGACCTTTTTCCGAAAAGGATAAATACATCCTCGATCAATTTATCATGCACGGCGGGAAGGCACTCTGGCTCTTGGATGCCATGCAAATAGACTTGGACAGCCTGCGGAAAAATGAGACGACCATGGCCACACCGCTCCGGATCAACCTGGACGACATGCTCTTCAACTATGGCGTGCGCCTGAACCGCGACCTCCTCATCGACCGCACCTGTGCTCCGATTGCGCTGAATACGGGCCCCCGCGGCAATGAGCGCACCGAACTCCTGCCGTGGTATTTTGCCCCCATTCTGATTCCGGAAGATCCGCACCCGATCACGGCCAATGTAGATCCCGTTCTCACTGATTTTATAGGAAGTATGGACACGGTGGCGGCGGAAGGAATAAACAAGCGCTTAATTTTGCGCACTTCTCCCTATACCCGAATCATGAAGTCTCCCGTTCGGGTGAGTTTCAATATTGTCGGTATTGACCCCGATTTCGGTGCTTCAAACCGGCCCAAACAACCGGTAGGAGTGCTGCTCGAGGGGCAGTTTAAGTCCAACTTTGCCCACAGGCTTCCGCCCGAATTTTATGAGGAATCCGTGTTGGATTTTCGCGAAGAGGGCGCCTTCACCCGGCAATTGGTGATCTCTGACGGCGATGTGGCCCGAAATATTGTGAGCCCGGACAGTACGCGCTTCCGCGAACTGGGCTACGACCCGCATCTCCGGCGCATCATGTACGGGAACAGGGAATTTCTCATCAATGCGATGAACTACCTCATGGGCGATGCGCGGCTGATCAATGTGCGCTCACGAAGCATTGCACTCAGAAAGCTCGATGACGAAGTCATTACGTCGCAACGGCTCTTGATTCAAGCGGCCAATATCGGCCTTCCCGCCGTTGCGGTCATCCTCTTCGGTACTGCGGTGTGGTACATACGCCGCAGGAGATACGCGGTGCGAAAAAACTGACATTCCTTCGCCATGAAAAAACTCTTGCCTTTTGCTGTTCTTGTGCTCATCGCGGTGTCCGCAGCCGTCTATTTTTCCTTGACCGATACGGGCACTACATCCCGGATCGATCAGACTGATTTTGCCGTGAAGGATACCGCGTCTGTCGGGAAAATATTCATTGCCGACCAAAAAGGCCGCACCGTAACCCTGGAGCGAAAGGAGGCCGGGGTATGGATGGTGAACGATACCTACCGTGCAAGACCCGATGCGGTTCGAATTTTACTCATCACCTTCCGCAATGTGTATGTGCAGCGTCCCGTACCGAAGGAAGGCCGAGAGCAGGTAAACCGGGTAATGGCCGGAAGCGCCAAGAAAGCCGAAATTTATGACCTTGACGGGAAATGGCTGAAGACATGGTATATCGGCCACGGAACCATGGATAAAAAGGGAACATACATGCTCCTGGAAACCCCCGAGTACGGAAAGTCGGACGCACCCTTTGTGATGGACAAAAAGGGCTTTCTGGGGGTGCTCGACACGCGCTTTTTCACCAACCTTGACGAGTGGCGCAGCGTGCGTGTGCTCGAATACGCTGACATGAACCTTTCGGAGATTGAGGTGACCTATCCTACGGACCCCGAGGCTTCATTTCGCATTGCCTATGCGGGAGGAAATGACATTTCGCTTTATGCCGAAGACAGTGATCGTGCGTTTCCGCAGTTTGACACCGCGCTGGTCAAGGACTACATGTTGAATTTCAAGCTGGCTTCTTTCGAAAACTTCAAGACGGGTCTCACCCGGGAACAGGAGGACTCGGTAATGACGGGTATGCCCTATCAGGTGATCCGAATCAGGGATCCCAAAGGGGAGCGCACGGTGCGGCTTTGGGCCAAGGCACCGCCTCCCGGTCAGTACGAAATGGACGGCGAAAGGCCCTCCGCTGTAGACCGTGAGCGTGTATTCGCAGCCACTGACGACAATCAGCTCGCGCTCGCACAGCGCTTGGTATGGGACCCTTTTCGTGCACCGCTTCAGGCTTTTGTTTCTGAAGATCAGCCCTGAGCGCTGTTTAAAAGTTCTCCCTTCGTCTCGGCTTATTGGCTTATATTTGTGCCCGTAAATACGGACGTCTAAACCCTGACAAAGCCATGAAATTTATCGTAACCGGCACCGATCTGCTCAAGCACCTCCAGACCATCAGCGGCGTGCTGGGCAGTAACAATACACTCCCTATCCTGGATAATTTTCTCTTCGAGGTCGAGAAAAGTAACCTGACTGTCTCTGCAAGTGACTTGGAAACCACAATGATTACAACCCTTGAGGTGAAGTCAGAAGAGACCGGGGCTATAGCTGTTCCCGCGCGTATCCTGATGGATTACCTCAAGACCCTCCCCGAGCAGCCCCTGACCTTCACCATTGACCCCGAGTCTATGGGAATCGAGATTGCCAGCAGTTTCGGGAAGAGTAGGATGGCCGGTTACAGCGCAGATGAATTTCCCAAAAATCCCGTACTTGAGGATCCCGCTGAGATATCTGTGCCTGCCGAAGTGCTTTCGGAAGGGATACAGAAGACCATCTTCGCCACGGGCAATGACGACCTTCGCCCGGTGATGTCGGGCATTTTCTTTGAACTCGGCACCGAAGGGATACGTTTTGTCGGGACAGATGCGCACAAACTGGTGCGTTATTCCCGCTCTGACGTGAAGGCTGACCGCAACGGGACTTTTATTTTTCCGAAAAAGCCCCTCAACCTCCTCAAGGGTACCTTGGCCTCGACCGATGCTGATGTGAAGGTGGAATTTGACGATACCAATGTGCGTATGAGCTTCGACGAGAATACCGTCATTGCACGTTTGATCGACGGAAAGTACCCGAACTACGAAGCGGTCATTCCGAAAGACAATCCGAATAAAATGCTCGTAAGCCGCACAGCACTCTTGGGTTCCGTGAAGCGCGTTTCTATCTTCAGCAACAAGACCACGCACCAAGTGCGCCTCAGGATCAGCGGCACAGAACTCTCTGTTTCGGCCGAGGATTTGGATTACAGCAATGAAGCGAATGAACGCCTCACCTGCAGCTATGAAGGCGAAGACATGGAAATCGGATTCAACTCGAGGTTCCTGATCGAAATGCTTTCAAATTTGCAGAGCGAGGATGTACAACTTTCGCTCAGCGCACCCAACCGGGCGGGGATAATTATGCCTGCGGGAGAGGACGGCAGCGGCGACGAAGATGTGCTTATGCTCATCATGCCCGTGATGCTCAACTCCTGATCAGCTCACTTTTTCACCGTTAGTTACAGTCCGCTCCGCAGTGAGCAGGATCACACCGCCTGCCTCGGGAATGCCGAGTACGAGACATTCGCTCATAAATTTTCCGATTTGTTTCGGCGGGAAGTTGACTACAGCAACCACCTGCATTCCCACAAGGTCCTCAGCTGAATAGCGGTCGGTGATCTGTGCGCTCGATTTTTTCACGCCCACAGAACCGAAATCAATCCTCAGCCGGTGCGCCGGTCGGTGAAGGTCTCGGGCGGGGACGGCTTCTAATACCGTTCCGACGCGGATATCGAGTTTTTTAAAATTCTCAAAAGCGGCGCAGTTCTCGCTCGGGTTGTTTTTTGCGCTCATGTCGTTTGAGCGCGTCCGGTTTTCATGGCTTTTTTTCTTCGCCCCAAGGGGAGGTACTCCGTGAGGTCCACACCGAAGTGCTTCAGTGCAGTGATAAATACCAGTGAGGCAGCGGCCTCGTCCAGATTTCCTACCACGGGCAGGTAGTCGGGAAGTTCAAAGACGCCGACGGTGAAGTTGAGGAGGTAAACTCCGGAGAGCAATAAGAGGAGTGCGGGAATAATACTTTTCATGCGATGCGGTTTCTTGATATAATGAACGTTTGAATCCGGGAGATATTGACGGAAGTTAAGCATTTCTTTGCTGAATCGGCCGGCTTAACGACCTCGGCAGGCGGGAATGCCGGGTCTCCCGCAGGGATAAAAAAAACCCTCCGCGCGGGGCGCGGAGGGTTTGAGGTTGAGATTGTACTCAGATGTGGTTATCGGGCAATCATAAATTTGTCCGTAATCACTTCATTCTCGGTAGTCATACGGTACATGTACACTCCGTTGGGGAGGCTTGTTCCGTCAAACTGCATGCGGTAGTCTTGACCCCCCGCAGCATTCTGGTTGAATACCGTTTTGATGTGGCGTCCTGCCATATCGAACACTTCTACCTGTACTTGCTGGGGCTCATCCACAGAGAATGTTACCCAAGAAGGACCTGCAGTCGGGTTCGGGTCAGAGGTGATGGCCGCTCCGGGAGAGCAGTCAAGCACCGTGATCTCGATTGCATTGGAAGTACCTGTACAAGCACCCAAGTCGTTGAGATTCGACGTTGAAGACGACGGCGTGAATCCGTCTGCCCAGTTTACATTGTACAGTTTGTAATCACCTGCAGGCCGTGTATCCAAGTTGAAGTTGGAATTTGCGAAACGGAAGCTAACTACATTGTCAGCATCGTCGGTGAGTACCCATGCAGAACCTTCTGCACCGCTTCCGCCGGTAGCTGCTGCGATGATGAACTTAGGCGTTCCTTCACCGGAGCATACCGTTGTCAAGCTGTTGGTGCTGATTGAAGGCGCTTCAGGTGCAGCAACGAGGTTGATTCCGATGCTGTTTGAGCGCTCCCAGCATCCCTCTACATTCGGAGCTGCAAGTACCAGGTTAATGTTCACATCATCTCTGTAGCTGATGTGACGGATGCGGTAGTTGCCGCCCGGAGTAAGACCGTCGAGGTCAAAGTCGGGACCTGTCTCTGAAGTGGCAATGACATTGGTATTACCCAAGGTGAGCACCCAAATGGAGTTGTCACCCGCCGCACCTGTGAGCACAGCATTGTCAAATGTAACTTCAGCACCTGTTCCTACGCACACACGGTTAGAACCTTCTACAGTAAGCGTTCCTCCTTCAGAGAGGCAAGGTACAATACATTCGCAGTTCTCGTCGATCACACCGTCGGTAGCCGCCGGCACAAAGTCGAAATCAAGGTCTACGAGGGCATTGATTGTTTCGCCTTCGTTAAAGGTCAAGCGAACTTCTACAGTCCACGTACCTTCGAGGATTACGTTGAGGTTTTCCAAGGTAGTGGTACCTGTAAATTCACCAACTCCTGATGTAGTTGTCGGTTGCCAGTCATCAGCGAATGTCGGCGACGCGTCATTGGTGATTACCGTTCCGTCGGGAGCGGTCACACGTACGCGGAATTCACTTCTCCAGCTTCCGTTGAAAGTTTCACCTTCAGCTGTCATGGTGAGGTCGTAAGCGCCTACAAACCCTTGAGGTACTTCGAAAGTGTAGGTGTCGTTGGCCTCAAAGGTTGTGGGGTTACCTACAGCCTCTACAGAAAGGGAAGTGCTGAATGAGTCTCCTTCACCGTCAATGGTGCAAGGGTCACCGATGTTGGCAAAAGACCCGTTTTCATCACAGTCGAAAGGAGTTCCCGTACACTCACAGTTTTCATCGACGGTGGTGTCAAAGAATCCTTCGAGGGTACAAGGATCACCGATGTTGGCTTCGAGCTCGGCACAGTCAAATACGCACTCGCCCGCTTGTACAGATCGTGTGTGCGAAGTCGCACCGCCGCTGGTTTCGGGGCAGTCAGGACCTGCGTGGCTGTAGTACCTTACAACTCCGTCGAAGTCTGCAGTCCAAGTCACCGTTTCCTGTCCGAAGGCCAGAATATTCTGGTCTGCATCCGTGATGGTCACGAAGTAATCGGGGTTGGAAAGCGTGAACGTGTAAGTGATGTTGTTGCTCACGTTGATGTTGGAGTACTCGTTAGTCCAAGAACTGGTAATATTCTCTTCGTCACCGTCGCACTCCGGAGTACGTGTACCGAAGAAAGTACCTGTGGTACATCCTTCAAATACAACAGTCTCTCCGCCGGCACATTCACAGTTTTCGTCCAGTTCGGTTCCTGTAGTGAAAGGATCTCCGTCATCACAGGGGTCTCCGATGTTTGCCTCGAGTTCGGGGCAGTCAAATCCGCTGAGATCACAAATCCTTTCGATGGTCTTGGTGTGAGCAGTCGCGCCTCCTGAAGTGGTCGGGCAGTCGGGGCCCGCATGGCTGTAGAAACGAACGGTGCCGTCAAGCGTGCTCGTCCAAGAAGCAGTCTCTTGACCGAATGCCAAGATGTTCAGGTCAGCGTCAGTGATGGTCACAAAGTAATCGGGGTTTGATACCGAGAAGATGTAGTCATCACCGTCTGCAACGGTAATTGAGGCATATTCATTTGTCCAAGCGCCGGTCACATCAGCAGAGCTGTTGCACTCCGGATCCGCATTGCCGAATGAACCTCCTGTAGTACATCCTTCAAAAACGGGAGCAATGCACTCGCAGTTTTCGTTGATTACACCGAAGGGCACATCATCACAGCTGTCACCGATATTGGCTTGTGCTTCGGGGCAGTCATAGGGCGTACCTACACAAACGCAGTCTTCATTGATCACTTCGTCGAATGTTCCGGGATCACCGTCATCACAGCTATCGCCGATGTTGGCTTCCAACTGAGGACAGTCAAAGAGTGACTCTTCTATGGTAAGGGTGTAGGCCGTAGACTGAGGAGCCGGGAATGTCGAGATCACGACATAGTAAAGTTCTCCCGCCTGAACGGGCAGTCCTTCAATAGCGCGTCCGTTTGCGTCGCTGCCGATGTGGTAAGCCACAGTCTCGGTGAACTCGGGGCACCCTTTGAGTACCCAAAGACCCACCCATGTTCCGTGGTCGGAAAGGGTAATGTCAACGGCACCGTTGGCAGAGGGAATATAGCTGTACACGGCGTCATCACCGTTGAGGTATGATCCGGATTGGAACCCGGTCGAAAGGTCGGGGAAAGTCACACCGGCCGGCATGTCAGTACTTGAGTAAACGTCCAAGAAGTTTGCCGTATTGTCGGTATCTGTGAAGG
Organism: Cryomorphaceae bacterium; assembly: GCA_003565555.1. GTDB lineage: Bacteria > Bacteroidota > Bacteroidia > Flavobacteriales_D > Cryomorphaceae > T3Sed10-241. Next base: position 21,996 of record PXBH01000186.1, read on the forward strand.
GGAGAGAAGATACCATAATGGGATTGAAGCAAGCGCCGCCCGCGGGAACAGGAGTTCCGCCGCTGCATCCGCATTCTTCGTCAACAGTGGTATCTATTGTAAGGATATCTCCGTCATCACAGGGATCGCCGATCATGGCCTCCAGCTCGGGACAGTCGAAAGCAAACTCCTCAATGGTGAGGTCATAGGTTGTCGAGGCTGTTTGCGCCTCCCAGGTAGAAACCACAATATAGATGGTCTCTCCCGTTGAAACAGGCATTTGAGAAATATTTCTGGTATCACCGGTTGTGGAGGTGCTGAATGCCAGGCGCTCATCAAAGGGACAACCTTTGAACGCAATCAAACTGGCCCAACCGCTTACGTTTTCCAGAGAGATTTCCAAGGCCCCGTCAAAATCAACAGTGTACTCATAAACCGCCTCCGGTCCTGAGATGTATGAAGCAGAACCTGTACCGTTGGAAACAGGAGCGGGGTAAGTCGTCGTAGTCGGCATGGTGGCAGTGAAGTTGCCGAAATCAGCCGTGTTGCCGCTGTCTGTGAAGGGCAAGCTGCCCACAAGAATGGGATCAGAACACTGAGAACCCGCGCCGAGGCTTACACCTGCACATACACAGTCCTCTGTAATCACGTCATTCGCGGTGTTGGGGTCACCGTCATCACAAGGATCGCCGATGTTCGCAGCGAGGGCGGGGCAGTCAAATACAATGTTACTGCATCCCCAATCTACACGGCGGGTGTGTGCGGAAGCACTGCCTGTGATGTCCCCATCGCATGTCGGAGAACCGTGGGTGTAGAAGCGAAGGTTTCCTGCTTCGGTTGCTGTATACTCCAGCGGAGAAGTTCCGAAAGCCAGGATTTCGTTATTCACATCCGTAATTGTTATAAAAAAGATGCTGATACCTCCGGTATGGCCTGTCACCGAAAAGGTGAAATCCTGACCGTCACCGACATTGGTAAGAGTGCTGTATTCTTGCACCCAAGCACCGGTAGTTTGGGCGAATCCGTCGTCATTTCCTTGGCATTCTACGTTCTGCGTTCCGAATGAGCCACCGGTATTACAACCTTCGAAAACGGCCGGAACGCAGTCGCAATTTTCGTCGATGTTTCCGGCATCTCCTCCGCCGGCGTCACAAAAATCGCCGATGTTGCCTTCCAGTGCGGGGCAGTCGAACGGCGTACCTACGCAGTCGCAGTTTTCGTCTACAACTGAGTCAAAAGTACCGGGATCACCGTCGTCACAAGAATCGCCGATGTTGGCATTCAGATCAGGGCAGTCAACCTCTCCGCAACGAACTTGTCGCGCGTGCAATGTTTGATCACCGTCGCAGGCATCGCTCAGGTGGGTGTAGAAACGCACCTCACCCGTGAGGGTGGAAGTCCATTCAACGGAACCTGTACCGAAAGCGGCAGCCGTAGCGCCCCCATCAGTACTGATGGTAATGTAGTGTGAAGCCTCACTTGAAGAAAAAGTGTAAGTTTCCCCCTCTTCAACGTTAACGACACTGTACTCATCTGTCCATGCGGCAGTGCTGATATTGTACAATGTGCCGTCACAAGTAGGCGGAGTGTAAGCCGAACCCGGCCACTGACCGTTGCCCGCGGTCAGACACTGCGCATTCGTCGTGCCTGTGGTTAGAAATAACAGCGCGAGGGTGCAACAGACACCAACCGCTTTAGTAAAAGACATCTTCATAATGTTGAAATTTGGTTTGAAAAATGGTTTTCATTTGAACACGTTCAAGCGATTCAAAATTTCGTCCAATTTACGAAAATGAACGACGAAAACGCAAGTTTACGGGCAAATAAACTTTTAATCGAAGGTTAATTCAGGCATTAATATTCGGTAAGGTGTTGTTTTTCAAATGTCTTTGAAAGTTTAAAAAAGTTTCACCAAAATATCTTAAATACCTCCTTATCTCACCCGAAAGGGGAGGAATTGATTGTTGTAAAAAAAAAAGCTGCGGATCAAATCCGCAGCTTCGGCACAATTTCAGGCATTTCAAAAATCTATCTGGTGATCATGAATTTGCGTGTAAACGTTGCGTTTTCTGTGGTCAGCCTGTACAGGTAGATGCCCGCCGGAAGCCGGCTTCCGTCAAAATTGCGGAAATACGTCTTGTCGGCTTCCGCTTCGCCGCTGAAAAGAGCTGCGACAGAGCGTCCGCTTGTATCAAATACTTCCAAAACGGCTCTCCCGGAACGGGGAATCTTGAATTCAACACGAGCGGCGCCGTCGGTGGGGTTGGGGTATCCCTCAAGGACTCCGCTGCGCCCTGTCCACTGCGCCGTAGCCTGTTCTCCCGGAGGCAGGGGAGAAGTCTCCTCTTCGGGACAATTGTGCAGTGCCACTATTCCGTCCACATCAAATGCGTCGTGGGTCGTACTCAAAGCATCATTGTTCACGAGCTTGACATGCGTGATGTAGCTCAGTCCCTCAGAGGCATCGCTGATATCCGCAAAAGGTTCGGATTTACATACGGTACCCGCTGAAAGCCAGGTCTCCCCGTCGGCAGATACGTAGACGTCAGCATACTCGGGATAGGCGGTACAACCGGTTGTATTAAAGCTCGTTTCCACAATTTCGAGGTCATAACCGGGTCCGTTCCACACCACTCCGTCAAAGGCGACCGTCAGTGAGCCCCCGTAACCGAGTGTGACGAAAACGAGCGCATCTGTTCTCGCGGGGGCACCGAGTGCATTTTGGGGATCCGTGCGTTCCGCGTCGATCATGCCGCCGTTCAGGGTTGTTCCTTCCGTGTAATTGATGATTTCCGTAGCATAGCAGTCGCCGAGTGCCGGTGTGTAGGGGGTGTTTACACAGCCGCCCGCGAGATTGCCGTTGAAGTAGGTCTCGGGTCCGCCCGATGCGGCGAGCAGGTTGAGTTCACCGGTTTCGGGCATGTATTGATAGAGTCCGCCGGCCACTCCCGCTTCCGCAAAAATAAGGCTGCCGTCCGGACCGGCACTCATCCCGTGCACCGCTCCGAGCGGCAGGTGGGTTTCCGTGCCTTGGGAGAGGTCGTAGAGGGTGCTGTCCGTTCGGTTGACCAAAAGAACGCGGTCACCGGACCAATCCGTCGGGATCAGGGCCAGATCTCCTCCGCTTACGGGCACGTCCGTAAATTGCGGAACAACAACGGCCGAGGAGTCGGTAAAGGATACCTTATATATGGTGTTGTCAGCAGATCTGCCCAACCAAAGGTCGTCATTGCTGTCGGTTGCAGCGGCTGCAAAATGGGCGAGAGACTGTCCTGCCTCATTCACCACGGGGATATTTTCTTGAATGTAAATGCCCGAAATAGGGTCGAAAATGTCAATAAAACTTCCGCGAACGGCGTAGATGAGACTTTCTTTGGTGAGTGCGATCCGATTGTCGGCTTCTGAAAATCCCGGAATCTCTGTCATTGTCACATTTTCACCGGCGATCTCCGCCATGTAGAGTTTATTGGCCGCGCCGTTTTCCGGATAGCCCGTGTAGTAAAGGCTGTATTCAAAGCACACCACGCCGGGCGATCCGCCCTGACATGTGGCAGCGGTTACGGAAACGGGCTCCGAGAGCGCGAAGCAGTCGCCGGAAATGTCTTCTGCATGGGCGCCGGGCATCACGCCGGTCACCTCGCCGAAACTGCCCAATCTGTAGATTTGGTAATTTCCCGATTGTCCGAAGATAAAAGGCGGAGCGGTCTCGGTTTCGAGAATATTCCCGGCTGCGTCCGTGATGAGCCAAGTCACGTCTTGTCCTTCGGCATCGGGGTTGCTCACGGCATCAATGTCTACGCTTACTTGGTCAGTTACGCAAAAGGAGCTCAAACCGTCGTACAGAAGGGTTCCTCCGTCGGCTGTGCATGACTGCTGTGCGCATGCTTCCGCAGTTACCTCGACGGGCCCGGAAAGGTCGAAGCACGTTCCCGAGATATCGGCGGCATTCGCCCCCGTTGCGATGCCGTCTATCTCTCCCACAAAGCCGATACGCCATATCAATCTTGTTCCCGGGGTGTCAAATACGAAGGAAGATGAGGCCGAAAGCGCCGTAATGACCAAAGCGGTATCCGTGACAATCCAGCCGGTGGTTTGTCCGTTGGCACCTCCGGTTCCCGAGACCTGAACGGAGACGGGCGTGAGGTCTTCCGCGCAGAGTACTTCGGGCAGCACTGCCGAAATGATACCCGCATTGGCAAAGAATTCTTCTGTTTCGATGGGGTTGGAGAGTGCGAAGCATTCACCTTCGATGTCGTTTACATTTTGCCCGACGGCCACACCGCTGATTTCTCCGGAATAGCTCAGGTGCCAAAAGGCACACACCCCGTTGCCCGGCACGCCGGCCAGGTCGAATACATTTTCTTCGCTCGTCATGAAAATGTTTCCGTTGGCCCAGGTAGCCAAGTAGAGGCTGTGCTCCCCGGAAGCCCCTTCGAGGTCAATCACGAAAGTATTGTCGGCGTCTTCGTCGCTCTTGCAAAAGGAGAGGGGCGAAGCCGTCGAGATGCTCCCGCCGTCCGCTTCACAGGGGGGAGGTGCGCAGCTCTCAGCGGTGACTTCTACAGGGCCGGTGAGGTCGAAACAGGCGCCCGTGATGTCGCCCGCATTTTGCCCGGGCTCTGCACCGGCAATGCTCCCCGCGTAGGCGAGGTGCCAGATCAGATAATCGCCTGCGGTTTCGAAAAAGAAAGGCGGAGCCGAGCCGTTGTCGATAATGTTGAGGTCCGCATCGGTGATGAGCCAGGCGAATGCCGTACCCGCTGTTTCCCCCGTGAGGTTGACCTGTACGCCTGCATCCTCTTCGATGCATACCTCTGCGGGGCCTTCATGGGAGATCTCACCTGCTGCAGCGGCAAATTTTTCGAGGGCAAGGGGGGCGGACAGGGCGTAGCAATCGCCGGTGATTGCGCCGGCATCAGCACCCGGAACGGCCCCTTCCGCTTCTCCGTCGTAGCTTAGGTGCCACAAGAGGTAGGTGCTCAAGGTATCTGCACCTTCCGGCAAATCGGCCAAATCGATCGGTCCCGATTCCGCGGTAAGCAAGATGGTACCTGCCGTATCGGTCACAAGGAACAAACCGAATTCTCCCGCGGCACCCTCCACTTCGGCCTCCACCACAGTGCTGCCTCCCGTACCGAAATTACAGAGTCCTTCGGCCGGATCGATCAGCAAGGTGCCTCCCTCGGCCTGGCATGTTTCGGAGATCAGGCTTCCGGATTGTATGAAGACACCGGAATCGAAACTCCCGTCGCCCACATCGGCAATGGCGAACTTGAAGGTATAGGTCGCTCCCGGGGTTACATCCAGAGTAGCGCTGAGCGGCACGGTAAATCCGTCGTACTCAATACTTGCTCCCCCGATGTTTTCTACAAAAAATTCGCTGTTCCCGAGGTCTTCTTTGGAGCAGTTGTCGGGATTTCCGTTTGAGCCGGGCGCGCCGTTGTTCACCGTATTAATGGTCACGGGAATATCCGTGCCGGGAAGCAGGGCGAGGTTGTCGTTGTCAAGTTCGGGACCGTTGGCAAAAAAGGCAAAAACATCATTGAAGGCAGAGCACACATATTGGTTGTACTCTTCCGAGGCAAATACGTAGGTGAAACTCACAGATTCTCCGTCGGGGATGAAGGTGAATTCGAGATAGCAGGCATCGAAGGTGGGGAAGGGCGCGACGAGGGCTGCAAGGTCGGCATCTCCCGGTGCCCCCCAGTTTGTGGAGGTGCTTCCGGAGGTGTTCGGACCTACGGCGTCTGCGGCCTGCCCGGTGGTGAGAAGAATGCCTTCGGTGAGGCCGATATTGGTGGTCTCTCCCTGCGAGAAAAATCCCGCGGCACCCTCCGGGCATACCAGCTCGGCCGAAATAATGGTTACTCCTTCTCCCACAATGTTTTGAGCAAAGGCTTCGGCTGTGATACCTTCAAGGGAAACATCGAGCTGGGCGCAGGCATCATTCAATGTGAAAACTGCGCAAAGTGCGGCGGCTGCGGTTGTGATTGGTTTCATAAATCGGTTTTGGTGTGGTCAGAATTAATCTTCGAGGGAGGACGGGTCCGTGATGGGGTGCTCCGAGAAATAGGCGTTCCATTGCTGCGCCGTGCGGTCGGGATAGGCTTTCTTGTCGGGAAAGAGCACGGCTTTGTTTTGACTGAGCACAGGGCGGATAAAGTGGGCCTCAGCCGCCTGTACACGAAAAAATTCTACGGCTTCACCTTCGTTCTGAAAGGCCATGTCGGAAATATCAAATTCGTAGCTGTCAGCGACGGGTTCCCCTTCGGGAATTTCTAAGCGACCGTCATCGTGAAGGACGGCGGTTTTGGCCTGCCCCTGAGCGGCAGCACAAAATATCAGGGAAGAAAAAAGGATGAAGAGGGATTTCATGGGTTCAGAAATTGGTTTTATTGTCGGCTTGTCCGTATAAAGTAAACCATTCTGAAGCACACGGCGAAGGGAGTTCGCGAAAAAATATCCATAGTCGTCGGTGAATTACGTTCGTTGATCGCAATTCCCGTTTACTTAATCGGCGGCCCGGTTCAGGAGAAGCTTGCTCGGGGTAACTGCAGCCACTCGAGGGCGGCCCCGGCGAGGAGGGCTTCTTTGGTTTTTTCCGGTAAGGAAGACCCGCGGATGAGGGTGCCGGGCGCAAGTTCTCCGAGCGGAAAGGGGTAATCCGTGCCGAGGGCTACACGGTTTTCGCCGAAAAGGCCCACCACATAATCGAGCATGGCGGGATCGTGGACCAGAGAGTCGATCCAAAACTTCCCGAGGTAGTCGCGCGGATTCACGTTATTGTCGATCGCGCAGAGGTCGGGACGCACATTGAAGCCGTGCTCGATGCGGCCTATGGTAGCGGGGAAGGAGCCTCCGCCGTGCGCGAATGCCACCTTAAGCCGTGGGAGGCGCTCGAATACGCCCCCGAATATCATGGAGCAGATGGCCAGCGAGGTCTCGGCGGGCATCCCTACGAGCCAAGGGAGCCAATAGCGCTCCATTTTGGACTTGCCCATCATGTCCCAGGGATGGACGAATACCGCCATCTCCAGGTCTTGGCATGCTTCGAAAACGGAAAAGAGCTCGGGGTCGTTGAGGTTTTTATCGTTCACATGCGAGCCGATTTCGATGCCCGCCATGCCGATGGATTTGCAGCGCTCAAGCTCTGCAACGGCCAGCTCGGGATCTTGCATGGGCAGGGTCCCGAGTCCGATAAAGCGTTTCGGATACCGATCAACAATGCCTGCAATATGGTCGTTGAGAAATTTTGCCACCTCGAGGCAGTCTGTCGGCTTGGCCCAGTAGCTGAACATCACCGGTACGGTGCTGAGCACCTGCACATCCACGTGGTGCGTGTTGCACTCTTTCATCCGGGTTTCGGCATCCCAACAATTGTCTTCCACTTCCCGAAAAAACTTGTTGTCCATCATCATCCGCGCGCAGCAAGGCTTGTGGTGATCGAGGCTGATAAAGCCGCCGTAGCCGAAACGCTGCCTGAAGTTGGGGATGTTTTCCGGAAGGATGTGGGTGTGGATGTCAATGGTAAACATAACCGTCTTTCATTAATTGCGCGAAGTGCTCCGCCCAGTAGGTGAGAATGACTTTAGCTCCCGCGCGGCGCAGACTGAGGAGCATCTCACAAACGGCGGCATCCTCATTGAGCCAGCCGCGCTCTGCGGCGGCTTTCAGCATGGCATACTCCCCGCTCACATTATAGGCCGCCACGGGCAGGGCGGTATTTTCGGCGAGGGCGGCGATCACATCCATGTAGCTGAGGGCGGGCTTGACCATAAGGATGTCTGCCCCCTCCGCTTCGTCGAGCGCAGCTTCGCGGAGCGCCTCAGCCCTGTTGGCGGGGTCCATTTGATAGGTTTTTTTGTCGCCCCCTTTGGGAGCCGAGTCGAGGGCCTCGCGGAAGGGGCCGTAAAAGGCACTGGCGTATTTCGCCGTATACGACATAATGCTGACTTCGCTGTGGCCCTCCCGGTCGAGGGCGGTGCGGATTTTTTCTACCCTGCCGTCCATCATGTCTGAGGGCCCGATCACGTCGATCCCGGCTTTCGCCTGTGCCACGCTCATTTCCGCGAGGATCTCCAGGGTGGGATCGTTGAGGATCTTTCCGTCTTCCACATAGCCGTCGTGGCCGTCGCTGCTGTAGGGATCCATGGCCACATCGCTCATGAGCACACACTCGGGGAAGCGCTCTTTCACCGCACGGATGTACCGCAGGTAGAAGTTATCGCGGTCATGGCTGTAGGTAGCGGTCTTGTCTTTCAGCGCCTCGTCCACCGCGGGAAAAAGAACGAAGCTGCGGATGCCCAGCTCCATGGAGGCTTCCGTTTGGCGCAGGAGATCATCGAGTCCGAGCCTGAACCGACCGGGGAGGGAGGGAATCTCCTCTTTCAAGGACGCCTTATCCGTCACAAAAAGGGGAGAAATAAGGTGCTCAACGCCGAGGGAGGTTTCCCTCGCCCAAGCGCGTACGGCCGGTGATTTTCGGTTTCTTCTCGGGCGTTCAATCACGTCGCTCGTACATTTCGATGGTGTCCATCAGGTTATCTATTTCTGCCTTCACTTCATTGAGTCGGCTGCGCAGGGCTTTTTGAAGTTCGAGGATTTCTTTATCGCTCATGCCGCGGAGCATTCTGTCATTTTCACGCCCGTGGTGGTGATGGTGGTGGTCATCCCCGTGGTCGTGGTCGTGGTGGTGATGGTGCTCAAACTCATATCCGGGCACACCTACAAGGGATTCTTCCCATGTATTGAGGATGTCCATGCTCTTTTTGATGCTGCGCAGCATGGATTCATTGGCGGATTTCTTGTCGGGCGGCAACCCGTCGATGCGGGCGTTGATTTCCTCGCGCTTGTCGACAAGGCGGTGGTAAATGCTGTCGTGGGTCGCAAGAATTTCTTCGTGCACGGCGGCGGCTTCGCGGAGCTGTCGGTTGCCCGCCTTTCCGTCGCAAGCGACAAATGCTGCACACATTACGGCAGCGGCAGCGATCATTCTCAGTCTCATGAGTTTTGTTTTTCTGTTGATTTTTGTTTTGCTTTTCGGGGCACGGGGTCATAGCCGGAACTGCCCCAAGGGTGACAGGATGAAATGCGCTTTACCGCCAGCCACACCCCCCGGAAGGCCCCCCATTCGCGGATGCTCTCCACGGCGTAGTTCGAGCAGGTCGGCGTGTGCCGACAGTTGCTCCCGAGCAGGGGAGAGATCAGGTATTGGTACACCCTTACGGGAAAAATCGCTATGGCGGAAAGAATTTTCAAGTTTCGCGAAAATACGCAAAACTGCCGTGTTCACCGTTTTTCGGATGCGCTTTAAGTTTTCTTCACAGCCCGGTGCAAGGCTCGCCCCGCGATCAGAGGCGCAGCTTTTTCGCAATGCCTTTAGGGAGTGCGTCCTTGTGGATGAAGATGTTCATGGTTTTGAGGCGCACGTAGGCTTCGCTCGCCAGGAAGTAGCCGCCCAGATCGTTGTGGCCGGTGCCCCAGGAATTTTTTACGGTAAAGTACTTGTCTCCGTTTTGGTCTTTGACCAGGCCGGTGATTTGCATGCCGTGGTCGTCGGTGGTCTGCCAATTGTCAAACTGCTCCTGCCGCATGGATTGGGTTACCGTACGTTGCTTGACGGGTTCTTCAAAGGCATTGCTCACCTTTTCCGCGCCCGCATCGCTGAAGTGCACGTTGTCCCGTCCTTTGACCTGAATGGTGCTCTCGTCCTCGGGGAGTATGGCCAGGCCCTCCCTGAAGGCAAATCCCTTCTCTGATACATCGGCTCCCCAGGCAAAGGTATGCCCGTTCATCAGGGCGTGCTCCATGACTTCTGTCAATTCATCAATCGGGAGGTTGTAGCTGTGCACATGGAGCCAATTGTCGGGGATTTCGAGCATAAAGGTTTCATAAAAAGGATGGTGGGTATAGCTCGTAATGCTGATGTAGTCGTCCATATCGAGCCCGAGGGATTCGGCGTAGCTCTTCGGGGTGTACTGCTCACCGCGGTATTCAAATTTTTCCGGAAGGGCGCCGAGGTAGGCATCCACTACGGCATTGTAGCCGTCCTTCCACCGGGGTGTGAGGCTTTTTTGTTTGTTCTCGATCACGGCATCCACGTAGGCTTTGAGCACGGCATCGAGTTCGGCGTGGTTGTGTGTTTCGGAGCCGTAATTGAGCCCGGAGTACACCTCTTCGGGTACGATTCCGTAGCGCTTCCACACATGGGGAATGTCTGCAAATGCCCCGCCCGCACCGAAATTGGTATGTCCGTGCATCCGCACGTACCGATCGGCTTTTTCGCGGTAGGTGTGGTTCACCACGTACATCTCGCTGAGGTTGTGTTCGCCCTTTCCGGTGCGGATGAGCTCGCTCTCGAAGTAAGCCAGCGCGGAGAAACTCCAGCAGGTTCCCGTGCGGAATTGGTTTTGAACGGGCGTGGCTTCGAGGTCTTTGATTACCGTAAATTCGTATTTGCTCCCTTCTTTGAGTTTGATGGTTTCGCCGTCTTGGGCGGTGAGGTGGGCGGCCGTCAGTGCGGCTGCGGCAAGGGTGATGTACTTCAACAGGTTCATATCAGTTCGGATGATTTTGAGCAGCGCAAATTAAGCAAACTTTGAACAAAGCCCGTCTGTAACCGTTGCCGCTCCCGAATTCTGACATGGCCCAAATGCGTACTTTTGCCGAAATGGAACCTCATACCGCCGAGAAAACCTCTTTTGTGCTGACCGAAATACCTTATGCGGATACGGGACAGTTTTCGCGCATTGTCAGGGATTACCTCCGTCGGGATGAAAAACTGAGGCCTTTTTACGGCCGTTTTCCCGCGCCCGATCAGTTCGGAGCACAGTCGGAAGAGAAGGGGAGGCACTACCCGCATCGGAAGGCGCTCACTGCGGCCCTGGGTGCGCAGTATGCCGCTGCGGGACTCAAATGCCCCGGCCTCGATATCTTGCAAGAAGCGAAAGCCTTCACGGTGACCACCGGACATCAGGTATGCCTCTTCACGGGCCCCGTGTATTTCATCTACAAGATTATCACCGCGGTGAAGACCTGCCGCGTTTTGTCCGAGACGTACCCTTCCGCGCGTTTTGTCCCCGTTTTTTGGATGGCCACCGAAGACCATGATTTTGAGGAAGCCAACCACTTCGCGATGCGCTCGGGCCGCTTCGAGTGGGAGAGCGGACAGGGCGGCGCCGTGGGGCGCATGCGTCCGGAGGGTATGGAGGAGCTCGCCCTCAGCCTGGAGCAAACCTTGGGTACGGGCTACAATGCGGGTGCCCTGGTCAGGCTCTTCCGCCAGGCATATCTCGGCCATGATACCGTTGCCGCCGCCACGCGGTATTTGGTGCATTCCCTTTTCGGGAAATACGGGGTGATTTGCGCAGACGGGGATGACCCCGCGCTCAAGGCGCTCGCAGCGCCGGCATTTCGGAGGGAACTCTTTGAAGGCCTTGCGGAAAAAGCCGTGAACGAAACGGATCCCGCTCTGGCCCGACACTACGGTACTCAGGCCCACGCCCGAGAGATCAACCTCTTCTACCTGAATGAGGGCTTGCGCGAACGCATCGTGCGCGGGGAGGACGGGCGCTTTCGCGTGCTGAATACCGACCTCGACTTCGCACCGGAAGAGATCGAAAGCCTCCTCCGCGACCATCCCGAGCGCTTCAGCCCCAATGTGATTTTGCGCCCGCTCTATCAGGAAATCATCTTGCCCAACCTGGCTTACGTGGGCGGGGGAGGGGAGCTGGCCTACTGGTTTCAGCTCAAAGGCGTATTCGGCGCTTTTGACATTCCCTTTCCCATCTTGATGCTTCGGAATTCTGTGCTCATTGTGGACGCGGAGACCCGCGACCTCGCCGGGAAACTCGGACTCGATGATGCAGCCGTTTTTGCGGAAGCAGACCTGACCGAAACCCGACTCCTGCGGCGTGAGAGCAGTGCGGTGCTCAATCTGGATGACGAGCGCGACCGGCTCGATGCCGTTTTTGAAGACATTCGCAAGCACTTGGGAGACATAGATTTCACCTTGGAGCGCTCCGTGGGGAGTGCCCATGCACGTACCGAACGCGTGGTGAAAAACTTGGAAAAGAAAATGCTCCGTGCCGAGCGCAAGAGGCAGGAGGTTCTGCTCGACCGCTTTGCGCGTTGGCGTGAACGCCTGTTTCCGGGCGGAGCCCTTCAGGAGCGCACCTTGAATATGGCGGAATTCTACTTGCCCTACGGTCCCGACTTTATAGCCGGGCTTACCGAAGCCTTAGATCCTTTCAGTTTTCAATTTTCGCTGGTGCACGCAGCGAAAGAAAAGGCCGGATGATGCACGGCTGCGCGTCCGCCGCATGCCCTGCGGCTACCGTTTCGATTTCCGGACAGATTCACGAACGTCGGAGCGGTCAAGCCTAAAAATCACGCGGAGACCACGCTCATGTGGTTCTTCACGGGGTTGGCGTACATCTTGAGCAGCCACCTGTAGTCTTCTTCGGCGTCGAGGCCCGCCTCCGTGAGCCGCTGCTTGGCAGCTTCCGTAAACTTTTTGCGTGCTTCGGCGGTGTATTCCGAGGCATGGGCATCCTCTCCCGTGAGGATGTCATAGGCCATCAGGTTGGTGGGCCAAAGCTTGTAGATTTCGAAAATTTGTCGGTCGATGGCTTCGCCGATTTCGCGGAGCTTGTCGTTGGTATTGACGGTATTGCTTTCCGCCGCTTTCTCCGTGTCGATGGTTTTTCCGATGCTGACGTGGATTCGGCCTTTGAATCCCTTAAGGCCCGTGATGATGCTTCGGAAATCTTCTCCCGGCTGTTTCTCGTATTTCTCATCACGCGATACGGCTTTCAGCTCGGGAATTTTCAGTACATCGCAGGGGTCCAGTTCGTAGGAGATGGCCACGGGAGTAACGCGAAGGTTCTTGAAACAGGTCGCGAGCGGTGTATCACAGCCTATGCTCAGCATTTTGAGCAGGCCGGGCTGTGTTTTGTCGAGGCCGTCCTTGGTGCGTCCTTCGCGCTGGGCAATCCACACGCCGGAGTGCCCCCCGGTGATCTGGTGGCGGATATAGTTCGAGAGGCGGAGCGAATTTTCGTAAAGTTCGCGCGCCCCCGTATTTCGGATCACCACAAAGTTTTTGTTCAACTTGGTGAGATCGGTGATCAACTCGCTGGACAGGAGGTTATTTCCAATCGCTGTTTCCGTGGTTTGGTGCCCGTTTTCGAGCAAAAATACGTTGAGCAGTGCCGAGTCGAGGATGATGTCCCGGTGGTTGGATATAAAGAGGTAGGTCTCGCCGGGGCGGATGTTTTCCAGTCCGGACACTTCAATCCCCGCAGAGGTCGCGTCCACCAGTTTGCGAATGGCAGGGTGCGCGATTTCGGCCTGAAATTGATCAACGGTTTTGATCTTGCTTAAGTGCTGCCTGATGTCCTCTTCCGAGCGCTCGGGAAATACAAATTGCATCACTTCCGTAAATCCGGGATTTGCGGCGAGTCTGTCGGTAATTCGGGGGACTTCTTCGTCTCGGTACGGGCGGATATCATCGAATGCAGTCTGCATTTCCATGGTTGAGGTCCGGTTTTGTTCAAGTAGGTCGATTCGGCGAAAGTACATATTTCCGCCGAAAGCCTTCGGAAAGGCAGGCTGTCAGGGACAGTTTTACCTTTTCTTAACCGAAAGATATTTTTATCCGGGCTCAGCCACGTGCACGGGGACCGGCACAAGAAGTGCGGCATAAAGCGGGCAATCCGAATTTCTCCGCGTCCGCTGTTGCGGTGGATTTCCCGCGTCTTCGGGAGTATTCCCTTTCGGGAAATGATTGATTCTGCAGAGTGATTCGGTCAGTCTCGTTCGTGGGCATCAAAGGGCATTGTCCCGCATGAGGGGTATAATTACCTCAGTTTTTGCGTGCGGCGCTCGCGTTCGCTGAGCACAGTCTCCTGCGCCTTTGCGGGCGATGCTCGGGCCGATTCCCCGGAGCCCGGCGGGGCCGCAGAGGAGGGCGCTTACCATTTGATCACAAGTTTTTTGGCCGTACTTCTGCCCGCGCCTTGCAGCTCGACGATGCACACCCCGTCGGCCGGGCCGGCATCTGTTTCAATGCGCTTGCTTTCGAAGGGGCTGCTGAGATTTTGCCGCAAGCAGGGCCGGCCTTGTATGTCGGTGAGGGTGATTTCGGTGTACTTGTCGATGTCTTCTGTCGGTAGCTTGAGGGTGAAGGAATTTCCCGAAAGGGGGTTGGGGCATATTTCGAAATCGGAAGGCACTGCCGAGACGGCTTGCGGCGGCGGTGCCGAAGAGGTAAAGGCAGCTTCGCAAATACAGGTCGAACGGTTCCGGGCGGGAAGCAGTGAGCATTTACCGAAGCAAGTACAACCGCCACTCCCGTTCGGAGTGAAACTGCACACGCTCATTCGGGTAATTGAACCGGCAATCGGGGCTATGGATTTTCGAAGGCTCGGTCTGAGATGATCGGCCGATTGTGCGGCACCTTACCGCAGCAATACCACGTGACCGTTTCGGCGCTCCGTGCCGTAAGGCGTTACCAACATCAGCTGCCACTGATACACTTCGGGCTCGGCGTAGTGCCTTCCGTTCGGTGTACTTCCGTTCCAGCCTTTATCGGGGTCGTTGGTATGGAAGATTCGCCTGCCCCAACGGTTGTGTATTTCGAAGAGATAGAAATCGCCGTCACCGTTGTCAAAGTATTCCACGCCGTGAATGACGGGTTTGAAAACCTCATTGATGTTGTTGCCGTCGGGACTGAAAGCATTGGGCACATAAATGGCCAAATGATCGCAGGCGAGGAGGCGCGAAAAATTCGCACTGCACCCGAAGCTGTTTTCTACGGTCAGCATCACGTTGTAATTTCCCGCACGGCTGAACACGTGGGTAGGATTTCTTTGAAAGGACACGTTATTTGTCCCTGTTTGCGGATCGTCAAAATTCCAAAGACTTGAGGTGTTCGCCGTGCTGAGGTTGGTAAACTGAATTTCGACGGCCTGCGCACATCCTTCCAAATCACCGTGGGTGAAGTGTGCTTCGGGAATCGGGTACACGAAAACCGATCCTTCACCCGAGGCACTGCAACCGAAACGGTCTTCCAACTCCAGGGTCACTTCCCATTTGTCGATCTCGTCAAAGGAAGTATTGGTGAAGCCGGCGGTAACTGATTGCGCTGCCGTGAATATCAAGGTGTCTTTTCCGGGCAGGAGAAATTCCCAGTAAATTGAAACCAAGTCCTCCTGATCGGGAAAAGTTGCGGTGGTGCTGTCTCCGCTGCACAGGGCGTCATCCGCCAAAATCACCTCGGGATCGGGGCCGAAAATGTCGATCCATTGAAAGGTAGAATCCGTGCATCCCTCAGCCGATACGGCAATCAGCTGCACCCCGTATACGCCCGGATAGCCGAAGCTGTGGCTCGGAAATGAAAGCTCCGATTCAGTCCATTGCACGGAGTCGCTGCCGAAACTCCACACGAAGTGCTCAGCACCCTCGGTGAGGTTCACGAAGTCTATTTCTTCTTCGGTGCAGGCGTTCTCGGGCATGGCGAAGTCCACATCGGGAACGGCAAAAACTTCGAGAAAAGTAAAGTCCGACCACGATCCGCAGCCCTCTACCGTGGTCTCGATGGTGTAAACCCCCGCCGGGGTACTCGGCGGCACGGCCACGGTCACCGAGTCAAAATCCGCATGGCACACGTTTGCCAGACCGGGAATCAGCGGATCGCTGCTCACCGAGCACGAGGTCGGGTTGCCCTCCACCTGCAGGGTCGGGATGGTCACCTCATCGCCGGGACAGAGGCCCTCTGCCCAATCGGGCATCTCAAGGTATACCGACGGCGGCACCAGTACAAAGCTCAGCGAGTCGCTCCCGCTTCCGCAAATGTTGTAGGCCGTGGCCTCCACATACACCGTGTCCGACACCCCGTTGTTCTGAAAAGAAAAGGGCGGCGGATACTCCAAATTGTAGAACACGGTGTCGGTGATGTTGCCGTAATCGTAGAGCGAAGTGAAGCTCCACGCCACCGAGTCGATGTACTGCGTGGCAAACTGCCCGATTTCAAACTGCAGATCTTGCGGCAGACAAAACACGCCGCCCGGTTCCCCGGAAATGTCGATCCCGATGGAGGGAGGCGCAATGAAATTGACCGTATCGGTCAGCACGAGTGTGTCACATACATTGGCGACAACTACCTCCACATAAAAAGTGGTGTCGGTGGGCAGGAAAAGCGAACTCAGCGGGACGGGGTTCGGCACGGGTTCATCTCCGTCAGTGGCCTCAAGGAGGTAGCTGAAATCGTTTCCCGGGTTGTCGTAAATGCTCCATTCAAATTCGAGCAGGTCTCCGGACAGGTTCAGCAAGTCGGCCCGCACATCGGCTACGCAAGGGTCGTAGTCCAATGCCAAATCAGCCGACGGAGGCTGCGGCACAAAGAGATTTCCCGAAAGGGTATCCGTGCAGCCCTGGTAGTAGAGAAACACCTCATAGGTAAACTCCCCGTAGAGGCTGTCGGGGATGGTGATATTGCCGCAATCGGGATAATCTGCCACACCGTGAAGTGAAAATAGGCAGCCGTCGTAGAGGGCGGCATCCACATCGAGGTCGATCGTTTCGCCCGGGCAGGCAAAGGCAGGCAGGTCGGGGTAATTGCCGGGCGAAAACACGGGTTCAATCGTGTGGCAGGCTTCCGCGCGGCAAGTGTAGGGCTGCCCCTCCACCACATGGTCGAGTTCAGCCCAAAGGCATATGTCGAGCACCTCGGGATTGCCGATGTTCTCGAAGCACACCTCATTTCCCGAAAGGGCACCTCCCCCGCCGTCCGCTTCATAGAGCCAGCCGAAGCTGCTGTAATTCTCCACCACCTCGGGCGCGAAGGGAAAGCACTCGTTGAGGCAGGGCGTGTCGTCTTCGGGAATCCACGAAACCACGGGCCCGTCGAGAAGCGTGAACGTGTGGGTGACCGTCTGCAGGCATTCGCCGCCGTAGGTCATGGTATAGGTGCCGAGCGCTGCGCCGACACTGCTCCATTCAAAGGCGTCCGGCGTTCCCGACTCGGTGATGCAAGGCGGCTGCGGACAATCGGTATTGGTCCATGAGCCGTTGTACCCGCCGTTGTTCAGTGCCTCGAGTTCTACCGTTTCGCCCGCGCAGAAGCCCACCTCTCCTACAATTTCGGGCACGGTAAGGGGAGTAACTTCAAAGGAGCAGCCGTCCGCAAATGTGCAATTCGGCACATCTCCGTGCACGTAGGTGTAGTCGAGTGTGTAGTCGCCCGGGGGCAGCGATTCTATGGCGATATCGGGAGTGCCGTACGCTTCACCGTTCAAAAACCACGTCAATGTTCCGTTTTGCGGTGCCGAGGAGAGCAAGTCCGCGAGCAATATCACCTCGGGCGAATTGTCGCAGTAGCTCGAGTCGATCGGGGTGCAGTCGAAGGTGAAGGGCTGCTCTTGAATGTCGATGTCTACAGTTTGCACATTGGCGCAGGCGTTGGTATCGGTCACCGCCATGGTGTAGGGGCTTTGCAGGCCTTCCGGCAAAAGCGTCCACGCGCAGTCGCCGTTCGGGACGAGGGTATCGCCGAGCGCGTTGAAGAGGAAGCAGGACTCCGTCGCGGAGGTACCGCTGTATTGCAAGGTCACGCTGATCGTATCTTCGGCGCAGGCCGTG
>PXBH01000103.1 GCA_003565555.1 Cryomorphaceae bacterium
AATACGGGATTTGAACAGCGCACAGCGGGATTCTCGATCAATGATCCGATACGCCGGAGGCATTCTGTCGGCGGCTACGTTTGAGTTGAAATCCAGTTCGAGCTGTTCCAGATAGGTTTGTGTAGAACGGTGGACATCGTCCAAGCTCAGCACTTTGTTCGGGAAGTAGTATTCGAGCAATTCCCTACGCAGCTTTTCGCGGTGTACGCGATCAGTGAGGAGTTCCCACAGCCAATCTGCAAAGCGGGCGTACTTCACCGCATCGATCAAGCTCGAAACGCTCCTGCCTGCCGGCAGGCAGGTTTGGGCGAGTAGGAGGAAGTGAGCACGACGGAAGCTCCGGGCTCGGTTTCGAGAAACCAAAACTTCGGCACGTCGTTCTGCATGTGGTAAAAAGGCAGGAAGAACTTACACTGCCAATTCCCCTCCGCCAACCGCGACCAAATTTCCTTGAATGTCGCCAGCAATTCGGGCGTGATGAAGACTTTATTGTCGGTGATGCGCCCCTCTTCAACCTCATGGATCAGGGAGAGCAGCAACACCGGCTTATGCGGCGCCTTATTCCTGTCCCTTCGCAGGTTAAAGAGGGCGGAGATCATGGCGGTGAAGATAGGGGAATTTCGGTTTTCAAAAATGGCAATGGTCGGCCGGGGTCCGGCACGTTCACCGCAAAGCTTCAGTTTCCGCCAATCCCGCCCGCAAATTCTTCCATGTCCCGCCGGTCTTTGTATATTGTAGCCTCACCCAATCTGCTAGCCATGAAGTCTTTTGTCCTTTCGCTGTTTGTCTTGTTGACGTTTACCGCCGCCCGTGCCCAATGTGACGCGCCCGAGGTGCTGAATTGGCATTTTGCCGAGGCGGATGAAGTGGAGATTGTGGCCGATTTTCCGGAAGGGACTTCGGCTTATGAAATACATTTTGTCGCGCTGTACAATGATCTTAGTGAGTTTTGGGAAGGCGACAGCTTGACCTTTGGCGGGACGGCCGCCACCGGCGTCCAGGCCTTCTACTTTGACCCGACCTCTCTCGTTCCCGAGTGGATGGATGCCGAAAATTATTTCTACGAAGTGCTTCTCAAGGCGGAATGCGGCGAGGGGGTATGGTCGGAAGCGCAGCGTTTTTACGTGAGCCCCCTCTCGCTGCGCAATGATCCGTCGTTTGAATGCGTACAGCCTTTTACCTCGATCGGGTACTTGCCCGACGGGGCGGGTTTTTCCATGAATTTTGATATTGAGGTCGGTGCCGGTGAGCCGGCCTTTCAGGTGGATGAGATGAGCATCCTGATCGACATCGGACACTCCTTCAACGGAGACCTCTCCATGGCCCTCACGAGCCCCTCGGGCACCACGGTGCAGTTGTTGGGGTTTCCCAACAATTTGTTTAACACCACGGGCTTGAGCATGTATTTCAGCGATGGCGCGGGCCCCGTTGACGGACCCGTAGGTACGGTCGCTCCGACGGAGCCGCTTTCGGCTTTTAACGGAGAAGTGGCCAACGGCACCTGGGTAGTTTCGGTCACTGACAATATGTCGATGGATGACGGGTACCTCTTCGGCGGATGCTTCAATATGGCCACCACAGTCTGCGAAACGGGTTTTTCCGGAAAGGCTTGGTACGACCTGAATGCAGACGGTGAGCAAAACAGCGGCGAGCCCGCCTTCGCCCACGTCCTGGTGCAAAACAACACCGACTCGACTTTCTTCTTTACCAACGCCGCGGGCGATTATGTGCGCTGCAGCGAGCCCGGCCCCGTGTCCTTGTCGCTCGCCGAGGTGCCGCCCTACTTTTCGAGTACGCCCGCCGTCCACGATGTTGATTTGGCTCAAGGCCAATATGAGGAAGACCTGAATTTTGCGCTGACACCCGAAGGCTCGGTAGCGGATTTGAGCGTCGACTTCTACACCTCGGGCTTCGACCGGCCCGGATTCTCCAATGTGTATTACGCGGCCTGCACCAACCAAGGCAATACCTGCGTGGACGATGTGACGCTGGAGGCGGAGCTCGACGCCCTGCTCGGCATCATCTCCGTGACGGGGGCCTCGGCTTCCTTTACGGAAAATTCGGTCACCGCGGAGCTCGGCACCCTCTGCCCCACGGAAACTGTGATCATTGAAATCCTGCATTCTCTCCCTGAAGACGAGACGCTGCTCGGCACAGAGCTGCAATCCGTCGCGACCTTGCTCCCCATGGAGGGAGATGCGCGCCCCGACCAAAATACTTCTGAGTTGACCACCGTCGTGGTGGGCGCCTACGACCCCAATGACAAGCAGGTGAGTCGGGAGGAAATCGACGCCGACTTTCTCGATGATTCGGAATACCTCACCTACCACGTCCGCTTTCAAAACACGGGCACCTTCTACGCCGAGCGCGTCGTAGTCTCCGATACCATCGACCCCCTGCTCGACTTCAGCACCTTTGAGCTGCTCGGCACTTCACACGCGGTGGAGCTTTCCAATACCGGGCGGATGATCGACTTCGTCTTCGACAATATCTTTCTCCCGGACAGCGCCTCCGATCCGGAGGGGAGTCAGGGCTACCTCCGCTTCCGCATCAAGCCAAAGCCCGGATTTGCCGAGGGCGATACCATCGCCAATACGGCTTACATCTTTTTCGATTTCAACGCGCCCATCATTACGAACACCGTCACCACGGTATGGACTGCGGAGCTCGGGGTATCGTCTTACGCCGCAGCGCCCGCCCTCTTCCCCAACCCGACTGCGTCGGTGCTGAACATCCGCTCCGCCGAGCTCACTTCGGCACATTCGTATTCCGTCTACACGCTCCTCGGCCGCCGGGTGAAGCA
>PXBH01000128.1 GCA_003565555.1 Cryomorphaceae bacterium
GATCGCTTACCGACAGCTTTCGCAAAAGCGGATTCGGCATCGGCAATACTTACATAGGAAAGTTTCCTTCCTTCCGAATCGATTACATTTTCCACGACAATGACCTCGACTCGGCGGAGTACACCACCCATCCCGAAGAAACGAGCGACCACCACGCCGTGAGTGCGCGCATCTTTATCGGTACTTGAGCGCCCTCACTTCTGTCCTGCGGTCCAATCCCTGCCCTTCCTGAGCATGGCGAGTGTATCGGCTTCGGGGCTTCCCGGGGCGGGAGTATGGTCGTACTCCCAGGAAGCGAGTGCGGGCAGGCTCATAAGGATGCTCTCCGTACGCCCGTTTCCGAACAGGCCGAAACGCGTGCCGCGGTCATACACCAGGTTAAACTCCACGTAGCGTCCGCGGCGAATGAGCTGCCATTTTTTCTCATTTTCCGTAAAGGGCAGGTGCCTGTTCTCACGGATAAGCTCCGTGTACACGTCGTGAAAAAGCCGGCCGACAGCGAGACAAAAAGCCAAAAGATCAGGCTTGGTATGGGTCTCATCCGCCACCAGTCGGTCGTAAAATATGCCTCCGACGCCGCGTGTTTCTCCTCGGTGAGGAATGAAGAAGTAATCATCTGCCCACTGCTTGAATCGCGGGTAGTACGCAGGGTCAAAACGGTCACAGACCGCCTTTACCTTTTCGTGAAAAAATCTTGCCTGCGCGGGATTCACGTAATGCGGAGTGAGGTCAATACCGCCGCCGAACCAATAGGTACCTCCCGTGGTCTCGAAATAGCGGATGTTCATGTGGATGATGGGCACATGCGGACTGTGCGGGTGCATAACGATGCTCACACCGGTGGCAAAAAACGGAGAGACTTCGGCACCTATGCCCGCGGCCATTTCCTCGGTGAGTGTACCCTCTACCCCGGAGAAATTGACGCCTGCTTTCTCGAGGACGTCCCCGTTTCGCATAATGCGGGTCAGACCTCCGCCCCCGCCCTTGTGCTCCCAGGCCTCGCGGGTGAATTTCCCCGCGCCGTCAGCGGTTTCAATCCTTGTACAAATTTCTTCCTGAATGCCGCGGAAAGCCGCGGCGATCTCGTCCCTGCCGGGAACCTCAGTTGATGCGTTTGATTTTATAGTCGTCATACCCGATTATCAGCACACTTTTGTTTTCATGGTCACGGCCGTCAGGGGTGTGTCCGAAGCGGTATGCGCCCATCACGCCTTCGGTATCACGTGCACCTGCCGGCTCGGTGAAGTTAAGGCCGTATTGCATGAGGTATTGTCCGAAAACCATGGCGAGGTCATAGCCTTGAAACCCGTATGCATGCTTCGACGGTTCGCTGTTGTAGCGATCCCTGAATTCCTCCAGAAAGGCAATGACGGGCTCCGCACTGTAATCCACATAATTGGGCACAACGAGGCGCAAGTTAAGGCGGTTTTTGTAATCCGTGTCGATATTGTCGTAATTAATCCAGCGGTCCAGGCCGTAGACTTGCAGCGGATAGCCCTCGCGCTCCAGTGCGGTGAATACGGTGAACATATCGCTCACAAAAGCCAATTCGTTTGAGGGTACCACCAAGACATTCAGGGTATCTTTTTTCAGCAGCCGACTTGCACCGTTTCCGTTCAGGAGTGCTTTGGTCACCGAAGCCAGCGAATCGCGCAAAGCATTGGGAAATGACGCCGTCGCTTCATTATAGGTCTTTTTGAGCATTTTGCGGGCAGGCCAATCTCGGGGGCTTTCGCTGTTGACCATAAGCACGTTGTCCTTCGCATGGTTCAGGGCCAGATAATGGGCCAAGTAGCGCAGCATGGTCTCCCTTGTGGCTGTGGCACGGAAGAGGAAGGGATTGTCACTAAATATTTCTTTTGAAAAAGCATTGGGCGAAACCAAGCGAAAACCGTGCTGCTGCGAGGCTTCGCTGACCAGCGCCAAACTGTTTTTGTGCATGGGTCCGATGACCAAATCAAGTTCCGAGAAGTCAATGGCTTTCAGAAGTTCTTTCACTGCCACTACATCTTCACCCACATCGTAAACCGTGATTTCAGCTTGGAGCCCGAGCCGCTCCAGTGAATCAGCCGCCACCCTCACCCCGCGGTAGAATTCTAATGCAATCTCCGTGAGAATGTAGAGATCCTCTCCCGCTTCGATCGATTCGGCAATACTGTCATTGTGGTGCAGCTCGAAGGGCAGCATAAGGGCAATCCGGTACTTTTGTTTTCGGGCCTCCGTTTCCGTGACAGCCCGGCCAACTTCGGCTCCCGCCCGTTCGGCAAGGAAGGACTCGTTGTACACGGGAACCGTAATCCAAGCGCCTTCTGCCATATTTTCGAGTATGCCGGGGTTGGCTTCGGCCAAAGAATCTGTAGATATTCCGTACTGTTTGGCAATGCTGTAGGGCGTCTCCCCTTTGGCTGCCCGATGCACCGTAAATGTGTCGTTACGCGCGGGCTCCAGATAGGCTTGCGCCACGGAGAGGCTCCGCTGCACCGGCACACGCAATACCGAGCCTGTGCTCAGCACAAGGACTTCCTCCGGGTTGAGTTCCGCAAGATCATTGACGGTGACACCGTATGACTTGGCAATGCCGAAGAGTGTTTCCTTGCGCTGCACCGTATGAAGGAGGTACTTGCCATCGGTCTTCACATCGCTTTTTCTGGCGGCGCGTCGATTTACGGCCGCTTTCGGGATCAAGATCTCCCGGCCTATTTCGAGGCCTTCACCGAGATTTTCATTGGCTTCTTTCAGCGATTCGATACTGACGGAGTAGGCGCGGCTTATGCCGAAGAGCGTATTGCCGGGCTCCACGGTGTACACCATGTATTCCTTGCCGTCCTCGACGCGGACGGGCAGCTCTTGTGCGCAGAGCCCTTTCGGCAAAACAGCCGCCAGAAGCAGGAGGGGCAATATGCAGCGCAGTTTTTTCATTCCCATTCGATGGTTGCCGGCGGTTTGGAGCTGATGTCATAGACCACGCGGTTCACTCCTTTCACCCGATTGATAATGGTATTGGATATTTTGGCAAGCAGCGCGTAAGGCAGGTGGCACCAGTCAGCGGTCATACCGTCGGTGCTGGTCACGGCGCGCAGGGCCACTGCTTTTTCATAGGTACGTTCGTCACCCATCACTCCCACGCTCTGCACGGGCAGCAGGATGGCTCCCGCCTGCCATACATTTTCATATTCGCCGGATTCCCTCAAATGGTCTATAAATATGCGGTCCACTTCTTGCAACAACCGTACCTTTTCCTCCGTCACATCGCCCAGGATCCTGATGGCGAGCCCCGGCCCGGGAAAGGGGTGACGCCCCAGAATGGTCGGGTCGATTTCCAGTTCGGCGCCCACCCTGCGCACCTCATCTTTGAAGAGGGCGCGAAGAGGTTCGACCACCTTGAGTTTCATAAAATCGGGCAACCCGCCCACATTGTGGTGGCTCTTGATGGTGGCTGAAGGTCCCTTAACGGAAACCGATTCGATCACATCGGGGTAGATGGTGCCCTGCGCCAGCCACTTCACATCGCTCACCTCATGGGCGGCATCATCGAAGACCTCGATAAATACGCGGCCTATGGCTTTTCGCTTGGCCTCGGGATCGGTGATCCCTGTCAGGGCGTCGTAAAACCGTTGCTTCGCGTCAACACCGCGAACATTGAGCCCCATATCCTTGTAGCTGTGGAGCACCTCATCATATTCGTGCTTGCGCAAAAGGCCGTTGTCCACAAAAATGCAGTAAAGCTGCCTGCCGATCGCTTTGTGTAAAAGCACGGCGGCTACACTGGAATCTACGCCGCCGCTCAGTCCGAGAATCACGCGGTCTGTGCCGATTTGCGCACGCAGTTCTTCCACGGTCATTTCCACGAAGCTCTCGGGAGTCCATGTACCCGAACATCCGCAGATATCGGTCACGAAATTCTGCAAGAGTTGCATGCCGTCTGTACTGTGGTACACTTCCGGATGAAATTGAATGCCGTAGGTCTCCTCTCCTTCAAAGGCGTAACCCGCCACGTCCACATCGGATGTAGAGGCGGTAATGCGGGTGCCCTCGGGAAGGCTGTAGATGGTATCGCCGTGGCTCATCCACACTTGAGAGCCCACGGGAATGTCTTTCATCAGCCTGCAGGAAGCGTCTGCGCTCCGGAGGTTGGCGCGGCCGTATTCGCGCTTGTCACTTCTGCGCACTTCACCGCCCGTGCTAACGTGGGCCATATACTGGGCACCGTAGCAGACACCGAGCAGCGGCATTTTTTTTCGAAAAAGTGATAAATCAGGTCGCGGCGCCTCAGGGTCATGGACAGAAAAAGGACTGCCCGAAAGAATGACGCCTTTGATTTGCGGTCCGATTTCGGGCACGGCATTGTAGGGGTGAATTTCGCAATATACGTTGAGCTCCCGCACGCGCCTCGCTATAAGCTGCGTGTATTGGGAGCCGAAGTCGAGAATCAATACGGTTTCCTGCATGGCGCAAAGATAGCACGGCCGAGGTGAGTGGTGCACATGCGGGAAGGGAGTTTCACCCGGGTTTTTCAACAAGGAGCGTCGAAAATATTCCGTCCTGCGCGGGAGGCGGTAATGCGACATGTATTAATTTGGCTGAAAACTAAATACGGGCAAGCATGAAAAAGTCTCTTGCAAACTCTGTGAAGGATGTACCGTTATTGGTACGTGAGGCGCGCGCGGGAGCGGTGGCTGAAGTCCGCGATTTGCTTAAAAAACTGGACGGCGAAGCGGCTGCGGTGATAATCGGGAGCCCCGAACATGATGAAGCAGCCGACACAGCTGATGTCGTGATCGCCGCGCACGGAGAGCTCCCCCTTCCGGGAAAAATATACACAGCACCTCAGGGCAAGCGTCTCAGTATGCGCGGCTCCTCAATTGTGCTGAGCGAAAATGCCGAAGATCACGGCGATGACCCGTTTCCGCTGCAGGAGATCCTTGAAAAATGCGACGGGCCCGGCATAATGCTCACGGACCGGGAGTACCGTGTGGTATGGCGCAATGAGAAATTTGCGCAGCACCACCTTTCGGAAATCGGAACCGAACTGCGCAAAGGAGACAGCATTCTTCCGAATGAAGAGGGTGGGTTGCGCGAAGCGACAAAGCAGCGCTATGACTTTGTTTTTTCCGGAAAGGAGCACACCGAGAAAATCCGTCAAGATGCAGCGCAGGGCAAGGGCCCCGCTTACACCATGCACTACAAGCCCGTGTATGACGGGGAGGGCCGCTGCTGCGGTGCCGCGGTAACGATGACTGAGACGGCCGGCGGCAAGGGATCGGAAACTGCGCCCGGACGCGGGGAGAGACTGTACAGAAAACTTTTTGAGAACGGAGGGGAGGCTGCAGCAGTTTTGGGCCCCGACGGCAGGCCCCGATTTGTTTCAGAATCCGTGAAGCAAGTATTGGGCTACACCGTTGAGGAAGCGCTGCGATTAGAGCTCTTCGAAGCGCTGCACCCGGAAGATACCGAAAAGGCAAAGAAAGTGATTGAGGAGGCCCTTGCGAATCCGGGGGTAACACTGAAGGGCGGCGTACTCCGAATACGTGTAAAATCAGGTAGCTACAGATATTTTGATGCCAAAATCACCAATATGCTCCACGACCCTGATGTAAGAGGGATTGTGGACAACTTCAGGGATGTAACCGAAATTGTAGAGGCTTCCGGGGAAACCGCATTTGAAAGAAGAAACCGAGAGGCCCTCATCAACAATACCGAGGATCTCATCTGGAGTATTGACAAGAATTACTGCCTGGTCGCCGCCAACGACGCCATGAAAGCAACCATGCAAGTAGTGACGGGTAAAGAATTGAGAACAGGTGATGACCTCTTAGATGAAGCAATATTTACGGAGGATCAGCGCACTTATTGGCGCGCGATCTACGACAGAAGTTTATCCGGGGAGACCGTAAAGGTAAACACCTCCGGGATGGACGGGGATAAAGGATCTGCCGTGGTATACGACGCCGTGCTCACGCCTATCAAACACGGAGAAGCCGTGGTGGGGGTAGCGTGCTACGCACACGATGTAAGTGAGCGCAAACGCAGAGAAAAGCTGCTGAAGGAGCGAACCGAGTTTATCGAGACTACCGTCAACAATTTGCCGATCGGTATTGCCGTAAACGAGACGGGGAGCGGGGTCACTACACTTATGAATGAGCGTTTTACCGACATATACGGATGGTCACGGGAGGCGCTGAGCGGTGTGGATCGATTTTTCAAGAACGTATATCCCGACGAAGCCCGAAGAAAAGAAATAAAAACCCGCGTACTTGCCGACATCGCCTCGGGCGACATCAAACGCATGGTGTGGCGGGGGGTGAAAATCACCACCTCCTCCGGAGAACAGCGGTACATCAATGCGCAAAACATTCCCCTGCCTGAGCAGGGATTAATGATTTCC
This sequence comes from Cryomorphaceae bacterium, assembly GCA_003565555.1. GTDB lineage: Bacteria > Bacteroidota > Bacteroidia > Flavobacteriales_D > Cryomorphaceae > T3Sed10-241. Next base: position 6,386 of record PXBH01000128.1, read on the forward strand.
ACGGTTTTGGATGTTACGGACGAGTACACTTCAAACCGTGTACTGAAAGAAACCAACGACCGCTATGAGCTGCTGATGAAATCAAGCTTTGAAACCACATGGGACTATGACGTAAGGACGGGATTGATTTATTGGGGGGCGGGAATGGAATCAAATTTCGGACACCGGTTTAACGATGCTGCTTCAAGTGTTGAGGATTGGGCGGACCTGGTACATCCCGCAGACAGAGATAAAGCGGTTTCCGATTTTAAAAAAGCTGTTTCGGACGGCAAGTCACAGCGCTGGGCAGGAGATTACCGCATGGTCAAGAGTGACGGAAGCTACGCCGAGGTGAGAGATCGGGGCTATATCCTGCGCGATCATGAGGGGCATGCCATTCGGGTGGTCGGCGCCGTTCAAGACTTCACCGCAGAAAAGGTCTACAAGCGAAACCTGCAGAGACTGAACAGCGAATTGCAGAAGCACGCCGAAGAACTCGCCGTCTCCAATGCCGACCTTGAACAATTTGCTTACGTGGCATCACATGATCTTCAGGAGCCTCTGCGCATGATCACCGGTTTTCTGACCCAAATCGAAAAGAAATACGCTCCCTTGCTGGACGACCGAGGAAGGCAGTATATCAATTTTGCGACGGACGGGGCAGCGCGGATGCGTCAAATAATTCTCGACTTGCTCGAGTATTCCCGGGTGGGCAGGACTGAAGCCGCGGCGCAAGACACAGACATGAACGCGTGCCTCGAGGAGGCTGAAAAAATCCTCGCGGGCAGTATCCGCGAATCGGGAGCCCTGATCACATCGGCCGACTTGCCCTATATCAAAGCCGTACCGGGAGAGATCCGGCAAATGTTTCAAAACCTGCTGGACAACGCCATCAAATACAGCAAAGAAGGTGAAGAGCCGAGGATCGAAATCGGCGCGAAAGAACTGAGTGATCATTTTGAAATTTCCGTGAAGGACAACGGAATCGGAATTGACCCGATTTATTTTGACAAGATCTTTTCAGTTTTTCAAAGGCTTCACCTTCAGTCTGAATACTCCGGAACGGGCATCGGGCTGGCCATTTGTAAAAGAATAGCGGAAAAACACGGGGGCAGGATCTACGTGCAATCCGGAGAAGGCAGCGGAAGCACATTTTGTTTTACCGTCAGCAAAAACCTTTGAGGACCTGCGGGAAAAATATTTCCGGAATACGAGGTACGCACTTAAGATTAGAAAATTATGATTTTTTTTCGCAATCTTTGAACCGCAGAGGCAACCGTTAAAATTGTTTTCACCCGGCAGCTCCCGCCTGACAATATCAATCAGATTATGAATCCTATACGCATCTTACTTATCGAAGACAATGAGGGGGATATTCTTCTCACCATCGAAGCCCTGACAGAAGGAAGAATTGTAAACGAGGTGGATGTGGTGAAGGACGGAGGAGCCGCACTGGATTTTCTGAGAAAAAAGGGAGAATACGCAAGGTCGAAAACCCCGGACTTGATTTTGCTCGATGTAAACCTGCCGAAAAAAGACGGGCATGAGGTATTGCAAAGCATCAAGGACGACCCTGCGCTGAAGACGATACCCGTCATTATGCTGACCACATCATCAGCGGCTTCAGATATACTCAAGGCTTATAAGAATCACGCCAACTGCTATATTACCAAGCCTGTAGAAGTGGATGACTTTATATCGACAGTGGCAGGCATCGAGAATTTTTGGGTTTCTATCGTGAAATTGCCGCCCCGGGGGCAAAATGAAGCCATGGAATGACTCAAGCGCAAAAACTGCCCTCGGCTATACTCGTCGTTGAAGACAACGACGGAGATTTTTTCCTGATCGCCGACCATCTTTCAGAAGCAGTTCCCGGGGCGGAGCTCCGTCGCGCGTTGACTTACCGGGAAGCGGAAGAAGCAATCGCTAATCACAAATTTGACCTCATCTTTCTGGATCTTGCACTGCCCGATCGCGAAGGGAAATCCCTGGTGCGCGATATCATCACCATGGCAGGCAAAACTCCCGTGGTGGTACTCACCGGGCTGAGCGACAAAAATTTCGGACCGAAGGCCATAGGGCTCGGTGCAACCGATTACATCGAAAAATCTGAAATCTCTGCCCCGTTCCTGCTAAAGACCATCACCTATACCCTGGAGCGAAAAAAAATTGTATCACGGCTCGAAGAATCAGAGCGTGAATATCGGCTTCTTTTCGACCTCAGCCCTATTCCCATGTGGGTGTATGACCTGGAGACTTTGGCTTTTCTCAGGGTGAACCGCGCGGCGGCGGACCATTACGGATTCAGCGAATCGGAATTTTTGAAAATGACCCTGCGCGACATTCGCCCCGAATCCGAAATTCCGCGGCTCGAAAAGGTGACAGAGCGTCTGAAAACAAAAGACAGTTGGCAGGGCAGATCGGAGTACCTCCACCGCAAGAAAAACGGTGAAGTCATTGAAGTCCTTGTCGAAGGTTCATCCTTTGTCTATAACGGGAAAAAGGCTGAGTTGATCCACGCCATAGACATTACGGAGAAAAAGCGAAATGAACGTGCACTGGAACGGGCCTTCAGCAGACTCAAAAAAGCCGAAAGCATCGGTATGCTGGGCTATTGGGAAAGGGATTTGGAAACAGATAAGTTGTTCTGGTCTGACGAATTTTACCAAATAACAGGCATCGAAAAGACAGCCGAACCGCCGGATTTTGAGGCCTTTCTCCGATTGATTCACAATGAGGACATGGCGACCTTCATTTCCGGGTACCGATCGCTGCGCACGGGGCTGCACACCATGGATATCGAGCACCGCATTTCTTGTCCCGACGGCAGGACCAAATTCGTGCGACAAAAGGGAAACGCCGTAAAAACTGCCGACGGAAAAGCGGTGCGTATCGAAGGGATCATCCAAGACATCACCGACCGAAAAGCCGACGAACTCAAACTCCTGCTGAGAGAGTCGGTGATCGCCAACATGAAGGAGGCTGTAATGATCACAGAATGCAATGCCTATGAGCCCGCACAGGACCGTGCGGTTTTCGTCAACAACGCATTCTCCGAGATTACGGGTTACATGCCGGAAGACATCTTGGGAAGGAGTTCCGAGATTCTCTTCACGGGAGATGAAGATGCGCTTGCCTTGGAAAAATACCGAAACGCCAACAAGAGCCTCAAACCGCTCGCCCTTGAGTTTTCCACTGTACGGCGTTCGGGAGAAGATTACTGGATGAGTTTTTCGATGGTCCCGGTGCCCAACTCGGACGGGGAGTATACCCACCGGCTTATTATCATGCGGGATATCACCGAGCGAAGGGAATATTTAAACCTTCTGAAACGGCAAAACAAACGCCTCAAAGAAATCGCCTTTACCCAATCCCACATCGTACGTGCTCCCCTTTCACGGCTCATGGGATTGGTCAATGTTTTGCTGAGCACCGATAAGGAAGATCCCGACTTAGAAATAATGCTGGGAAATGTCGGCACTTCGGCGCAAGAGCTGGATGAAGTTATCAAAAATATCGTGGACAAAGCCGTCTCTGATGAACAGAAAACAGCTTAATCAGCATCGATAAGCAGAAAATCCGCGCATCGCATTGCAAGGTTGCGTTATTATACTACTCCAGTGAGGCCGCAACCCATCGGTAACTTTGCGTGCCGAAAAAAATCGTTTAAATACTACCTTTGACCCCGAACCCAAACATATCTCTCCTCTTTCCGACCGGCATGAAAACGAAATTGAAACCCCTTATCCCCTTGCTTGCAGCGGCGGCCATGCTGGCTGCTTCATGCACAGACGACGAAACGCGCAACCGTCTGGATGCGCTGTCCTCAGAAAATGAGCAGCTGAAAACCGAATTGAGCAATAAGGATTCTGCACTCACTGTCTTTGAGGAGAGCTTTACGGCCATCCAACGCAATCTCGCGCTGATTTCTGAACGCGAAGTGGCCATTCAGTTAAAATCCGGTGAGCTCCAAATGAGCGATGACGCCAGAGATGAAATCACCAAAGACATTCAAGCCATTAACAACTTGCTCGAGGAAAACAAAAAGACGATCAGCCACCTGAGCAAGAAGGTTTCGGATTACGGAACGGAGGTTTCAGGCTTTGAAAAACTCGTTGATCAGCTTCAATCGGATATTCGCTCCAAAGAGGAGCATATCAGCTTTATGAAAGAAAATCTGACCGCTGCCAACTTCACCATCGAGATTTTGAATGAAATGCTGGACTCGGCAGAATTCAGAAACGAGGTACAATCGAGCCTGCTCAAAATTACTACTGACGAACTTTACACGGGGTATTATGCTTTAGGATCTTACAAAGAACTTGAACGCAATGATGTTTTGACCAAAGCGGGGAGCATTGCGGGCATTGCCGGGAGTAAACAACTCAAAGAAGATTTCAACAAAGATTATTTTGAAGCAATCAATACCATGGAGACCCGGAGTATTCCGCTCCGCGCCAAAAAGGTCGAAATCGTGACCAACCACCCCAGCAACTCTTATACCATTGACGGGGATGACAGCAAAACCTTGCGCATCACTGATATTGAGCGTTTTTGGTCGAGTACAAAGTACTTGGTTGTTATCACTGACTGAGGGAGATTCAGTATTTCACGAATTTCTAAATACATTTTAATCAATAAATTGACCGGAATCCGTGCGCAGACGCGCGCTGTTTACATTCCGTGTCAGGAGCGTAATATGTCCGCTCATCACAACGGAATAACGAAGAAAATTCGGGGGTTATTAACAATTGGGAATACAAGAAAAACGGAAGTTTAAACAGGCATTCCTGCCCGCTTTTTTAAATAATTTTTACATTTGGTGGTTGTCAACTTAATTTCGGGTTTACATCCCGTTCACAGACTGAAAAAACAAAAAATGAACAAAGGTTTACTGATCGGAGCTTTGGCTCTTTTGTTTTCGTTTACGCTCTCTGCACAAGAGGCGCACGTTCACGGACCGTGGTGCGCAGCAGACAAAGAACACCAAAAATTAAAGGACAAATACCCTTCCATCGAGGAGACCGAGCGTGCCTACATGAAACAATTGGCGGAAATAATCCGCAATACTCCGCGCGAAGAAGGCGAAGTTCTGCGCATTCCTACCGTGGTTCACGTGCTCCACGAGCGCGGTCCGGAGAACATTTCGGATGCGCAAGTGTACCGTGCCATCCAGCTGATGAACGAGCACTTTCGTAAAATCGCTCCCGACACCACTGAAGTAATTCCGGAATTCAAAGACATCCACGCGGACGTGGGAGTGGAGTTTGTCTTGGCAAATAAGACCCCCAACGGTGAGTGCACCAACGGTATCAACCGCATAGCCACAGCATTTACAGATGATGACCGAAGCGGGCGAACCAAATTCGAAGGTTGGCCGCGCCACGTCTACATGAATGTATGGGTGGTTCGCAACATCGGTGCGGACCCCACCGGTGTAGGTACTACCCTCGGATATGCCACCTTGCCCCCGGGCGTTGATGAACCGTTTTTGGCGTTTTTTGACGGAATTGTCATCCTGAGCACCGCCATGGGCGATATCGGAACAGCCAACCTCAATTATACGACAACGCTCACACACGAAGCAGGGCACTTTTTGAACCTGATTCACACTTGGGGACCCGGCGTGGTGGCCACCGCCTGCGGAAACGACGGCTTGGCAGATACGCCCGAAACACCGGGCCGGTTCGGCTGTCCTACCCCTGCCCAGGCTACAATATGCAATGAAGGTGTGGTAGAAAATTACCAAAACTACATGGATTACAGCAGCTGTACCTTCATGTTTACAGAAGATCAAGCATCGCTCATGCGCGCTACGCTGGCGTCACCCGTGGCCGGTCGGTCATTTCTCGTGACGGACGCCGCGCATCAACTGGCGGGTATCGATAGCGATGATCCGGAAATCTGCGCGCCGCAAACCGACTTTTTTGCAAACCGTTACAGCTCATGCATCGGATCAAATATCCGCTTTACACCCAACATCGGCCGCGCTACCGCCGATACCTACCAGTGGTCATTTCCCGGCGGTGAGCCGAGCAGTTCGGAAGAAGAATCGCCCGTAGTGACTTACGCAGAGGCCGGGTGGAAAACCGTAACCCTCACAGCCGCCAATGAATCGGGGAGTGACACCAAAACCGAAGAGTTTGCAGTGTACATCCAGCCTGCCGAAAACCTCTCAGGTGAAGACATCGGCGGTCAATTCCTGATCAAGGAAAGCTTCTGGGATTTCACCCATATCGGTGACGGCTTTACCATTGCACCGGCCAATGAAAATTCACTGGTATCGGGGGTGAACTGGGCGCATTCTCCCGTGGGATGCCTGGACCAGGGAAGTATCAAGCTCAACCTTTTTGATACACCCACCCCGGAGCGCTACAGCTTTATGACCCCGCGGTACGACCTAAGTGATATGCCCGAAGGCTCTACCATGTCGTTTAAATATGCCTATGCCACCCAAGCCAACCTCGGACTCACTGACGTGCAGTTCAGGGTGTACATTACGGCCAACTGCGGTGCATCGCGAAGCCTGCGCTTTTCCCGCACCAACCAAACAGAGCTCGTGACCGGGGGTAACTTCGGAGGCATTCCCTTCGAGCCGGACGGTGACCCCTCCCTGTGGAAGACGGTAGTGATTCCCATCAACGAGTTCAGTGTAGACGGCATCCAATTTGAATTCGAGGTGATCGGCGACTTCGGTGCCAATAACTTCTTCATCGATAATATTACGATCGGTACGAGTACGGTATCTACGGATGACGAGAGTCCGCTGGGTGAGGTGAATCTCTTCCCCAACCCGGCGAAGGACTTTGCTCAGCTCGACCTGAACCTCAATGCTCCCTCGGAGGTAGGTGTCCGCATCTTCGACATCACCGGAAAGCAGGTGCAGCAAATTCAATCGCAAATGCTGCCCGGCGGAAAAAACACCCTCCGCATCAACACAGGCAGCCTCGGTGCCGGAATGTACACCGTAAAAGTACTGGGCAACGGTATAGATCGGGCCCTGAAACTCGTCGTTCAGCCCTAAGCGCGCAGCCTTCGCACTTTTCGAGACCGGACCCTTATCGAGGGGTCCGGTTTTTTATTTTTCGCACCTCCGTTTTACGTATTTTTCGGCGTGAAAAGAAAAAACGTTCTGATCGGTTTGGCCATTGTTGCCGTTGTCCTTGCAGCCTACTTCGGTTTATCGGCGGCGGTGAACCGCTATGTGGAAAACAGGCTCCTCGGATGGGCCTCGGAAGCACTGATTGATGATGCCGAAATCAACTTCAGCAGCACGGAAGCGGGCGTACTGCGCGGTAAAATCCGCTTAGGTGAATTTGCATTGATGCGCAAGAGCGGCGACGACACGCTCTGGTCGGTTACCGCATCCGAAGTCGAACTGAGACTGAAGCCCCTGCTTTTTACATCAAAAGATGAGCACAGTTTCACCATTCGACACCTTGACCTCACCATGCCGCGTGTAGATATTCGGCGGGAAAATCCCGACTTCAACGTTTTTCGCAGCGCGGGTGAGAAAGCACAAAAAGCAGCGGAAAACACCGAAATCAAGATAGACCGACTCTCTGTTCACTCCGGGCAATTGCACTATCTCAAAGGACGTCCGGGAGGCATCAGCGTCCGCTATTCTGCCACAGCTTCCGAAGCCCGGCTGCGCAAGGGCGACCTCAGTGCCGAAAGCTATAACTTCAGGTTGACAGACCTCGCATACACGGATGCTGAGGGTGTGTACCGCACCGAGGTTCGCTCAGCCATCATACGCCATAAAGCGCCCGAAGTGGAGCTGATCGGAATTAAAACAGGACCGGCCATCGACGCCGAAAGCTTCAAGGAGCGTTTTCCCTTCCGGAAATCTATGATCAGCGGAGAGACCGGGCGTGTGAGCGTATTCGGCCTGCGCGGAAACCTCAAGGACAGTCTGATGATCGGCACGGTGAAAATTGACCGTCCCGTATGGAGCATTGAAAGAGACAACAGCCTCCCCCTCCCCGACCGCACCATGCCGATGCCTCAGGAAGCCCTTGCCGATCTCGGGATTCATTTTCAGGCGGACAGCATTTTATTGGTGCGCGGGGCCCTCGATATACAGATTTCAGACACCCATCGAAAACTGCCCGCCTCGCTCCGTTTTCGGCAGGTCAATGCCGAAGTAACAGGTGTAGGCAATATCGACCGGAGCGCTCCGGCATTTACCGCAAGGGCCTATGGAGTTTTTGAAGATCAGACTGAAACAGCCCTTTACACAGAATACCGCTACGGCGCTGAACATCCTTGGAAACTTCGATTTACGGCGAATGAACTCAACCTCGTTCGTCTCACGCCCCTTCTCGAGGCTGCCGTACGTGTAGAAATTCAATCCGGAGAGATGAAATCTCTCGACTTGAAACTGGACGGAAACGGGGAGAAAACCGAGGGCCGCATTGACTTCATGTACGAAAACTTGGTCTTTGACATCGCATCAAAAAATGAGAACAACTCCTCGAGGGCGGGACATTTTTTCAGCGAGACACTGGGAAAGCTGCTGTACCGAAAGTCGCACGAGGCAGGCGACGGCTTGGAGACCGTGACTTTTCATACGGAACGGGATTCGCGGAAAGGATTTACCGGACAATGGACGGATGCGCTCCTCGAAGGTGCGACGAGAACCGTGGTACGCATCGATCAAGACCGCGCCGCCGGCTTGGGTGAAAAGATCAAAGACATCTTCAGCAGATCCGATAAATAGTTTCATTAAAGTCCATTGCGAACCTTCTCCGCGCGAGCTACGGCCACATAGAGCACCAATGCCGCAGCGATACCGTAACCGATGGGATCCAAACCAAGTGGCATAGGCACATCTGCAACAATGGTTATGAGGGTAAAACCGCCCCCTCCCGCCATGGCCGAGAGCGCAGCCGCAGCAGAAGGCCTGCGCGTATAAAGGCCGAAAAGCACGGGTACAAACAGTCCTGCCACCATGAAGGCATAAGAATGGAGCATCAGTTCGAGCACCGCCTCCAAGCTGAGCGCCAAAAAAATGGCCAAAACTCCGAGCACAAAGGTGACCAGATAGCCAAGGCGCATCTCGATTTTTTCCGAAAAGGTAAAAAACTTGGTGAGCAGGTCTGAAAGGACATTCCCGCTGCATGCCATGAGGCAGCTGTCGGCCGTGGAAAGGATGGCGCTGAAATAGGCTGCCATCATGAGGCCCGTGAGTCCCGCGGGCAAGACGGTTCGCAAAAGAAGGGGAAGGCCCAGCTCCGGATCGAGTCCCTCCGCGGCGACGTAGCCCAAGTCGGCAAACATGCCTCCCTCGGCCCCCACGCGCGCAAACAGTCCGAGCATTACCCCCATAAATGCCATCAAAGGCCACTCAAAAAGTCCTGCGATATACCAAGCCTTTCGGGCTTCGCGCTCGCTGCGGGAGGCGTAAATGCGCTGATAGAGGGTCATGCCGATAAACCACACGGGTATGATGGTGAAGGACCAATTCAGCATCGTTTGCCAAGTGATATTGTCCAAGCGCAGCATCTCAGGGCCCACAACTGCGGAGATGCCTTCCCACCCGCCCACGGCGGTATAACCCAGGGGCAAACCGATGAAAATAAGTCCTGCCAAGAGGATGATCCACTGCACAGTATCGGTGTAAATCACCGCTTTCAGCCCGCCCATCACCGTGTAAATTACTGCGATGGCCCCCATGGCGATCAGGGCACCGTTGAGTGAGACACCGTCGAAGGTTGCGGAAGCAAGCTTGGCGCCCGCCAGCATTTGCGAGGCGGTAAAGCCCAAGTAGCCCACCGCGGAAATCACCGCTGCAGCGAGGGCAGTTTTGGCACCGTATACGGCGCCGAAGACTTCGGGAAAGGTGAAAAGGCTGATCTCGCGCCCCAGCTTAAATACCTTGGGAATCAGAAAAGCCGCTGCCAGCCAAGCTCCGATGAGCCCCGTAAAAAGCATCCAGGAACCGCTGAGTCCCATGGTAAATCCGAGGCCGCCCAAGCCGATGGAGAAGCCTCCGCCCACATCGGTTGCCACCACCGAAAGACCGATATGCCAAGGCCCCACATCACCGCTTGCAATGTAGTAATCCGCCTTGCTCTTGTTGCGGCGAAGAAAATATACTCCCACACCCAGCATGGCAATAATGTAGACCAGAAATATGACGACGTCGACGGTGTGCATATCCGTTTGGGCGGTCTGCAGGAAATGATGCCCGTGCACCTAAATAAATTCGCCCGAATTTGACCTTTCCGGCGAAGGTAGTACAATGAAAAAAGGTGGAGAAATCAGAACGGAAAAAGGAGGGGAAGCAGAATGGTGGCCAATATCCAAAAGCCGATATTCAGGGCCGTACCCACTTTGATGAAATCGAGAAATTTGTACCCGCCGGCGCTGAACACCATCGTATTGGTCTGATAGCCCACAGGAGTCATAAAGCTTGAGGAAGCAGCAAACATCACTGCCATAATCAGGGGAAGCGGACTCACACCGAGGGCTTCTGCGGCGGCTATGGCAATGGGTGCCATCAGGGCAGCCGTAGCGTTGTTCGACATCATTTCCGTGAGTAAGGAGGTGGCGAAGTAGATACCCGAAAGAACGGCCACAGGGCCCCAAGGGCCCAATACACCGATGATTTCTCCGGCCAACCTGAGGTCCAGTCCGGTGTTCTTCATGGCTGTGCCGAGACATAGTGCCCCCGCCAGAAGAAATACAATGCGCCAACTTACCGCACCGTATGCCTCAGACATGGTAATGACCCGTGTGAGGATCAAAAGAGTTACCCCGCCGATGGCTCCGGCCATAATATCTACGATATTGAAGGCGGCAAGCCCCACAACGCTTGCAATGACGGCCATCACGACCACAAATTTCTTTCGTTTGAAATCCACCATGGGATCTTCAGAGAGCAGAACAAAGGGAGCATCCGCTCCGGCCTCCAATTTTTTCATCTCTTGAATAAAGTGCTTCTTCACTTCAATGAGAATTACGTCTCCCGCCTGCATCGGAATGTCATAAAGCTCCGAATGCTTCACCACTTCGCGTGTGCGAATCGCCAGAGGTACGGCCCGAAACCTTCTGCGGAAATCGACCGTGCGCAGGTTTTTTCCCTCAAATTCAGAGTCGGCGGTGATAACCATCTCCAGAAGCGCCGAATTCTTTCCTTTCACATCTTCACCACCGATTCGCATGGACTCCTGAACATTAACACGGGCCTTACTTTTCAGACGCTTCATTTTGTCCATGCTGCAATTCACCTTCAATACATCCCCTGCCTGAAGACAAAAGTCGCCGGGGGGAAAGGTGTAGCGTATGCCGTTTCGGCGCACCTCAAGAATATCCATGGAAAACTCGCGAACCAAATCGCTTTCCATAATGGTTTTACCCACATCCTCCGATCGGTCGAGTAGCTCAATCTCCGAGAGGTAGTCGCGTATCCCGAACTTACTGCCCAGGTCCTCATCGGTAGGGCGTTTCGGAAGCAAGCGTATACCGAAGAACAGCATGTACACCACCCCGATGAAGAACACAAAAATGCCGTATTTCAGGGGTTGAAAGATATCGATCGGCGGCAGGCCTTCTTTCTCGGCAATACCGCTGACCAGAATGTTTGTGGATGTTCCGATGAGTGTACAGGTTCCCCCGAAAATGGATGCAAATGAAAGCGGAATCAGCATCTTCGCGGGACTCCGACCGGAGGCATGGCCGATCTGAATGACAACGGGAATGAATACCGCCACCACGGGTGTGTTGTTGACAAAGGCCGACATCGCCGCGATGAGGACCATCATGAGGAGCATGCCCTTGTTAAAATTGTCCCGAAATATCGGTGCGAGTTTATGCGTGAGCATTTGAAGGGCGCCGGTCTTCAAGAGCGCTGCACTGAGAATAAACATGAAAACCACGGTGATCGTGGCCTTGTTGCTAAACCCCATCACCCCTTGCTCGGGTGTGACTACTCCCGTGAATACCAGAACAGAAATAATGAGCAGGCCCACCACGTCCACAGACACCCTGTCCGTCACAAAGAGTACGACTGCGCCGATGATCACGGCTATGGTAATGAGTTCAGGGGACAAAGCTTCGCGTTAATTCAGGGTCAAAAATATAATTAACTGCAGATCGGCCGCAGTTTTTATCCGAAACAGGCTCAAATATGCTACGCAAGCCAAAGACCGAAGGGTTCAGCAAACTATACGTTCAGTACTTACAATGGTTTTGCGGAAAATGAAAAGACCTGCCCCGAGAGGCAGGTCCTTTTTTTAACCAATCATTTCAAAAAAACGGGGAAACCACCCCCTTTGAAATAAGATGCTTAGCCACTGCAACGTGAATTACCGAGAAAGGTTACCGCTTTTGGTTTTTAATTTTGGCGGTGAAAGTTGCCGTGACTTGATCTATATCCTACTAAGACCGCAGAAAAACCTTTGAAGGTGGATGTCGAGACGGGCCAAAAAAAATGACCCGCCTCGTTAGGCGGGTCACTTCTCAATTAACCAATCATTTAACCATTCGGGGTAACCACTCCCCGATACATTAAGATGCTTACTAATTAGGATACAATATACGTGCCGATAACCCTACCTCGAAGCGTTTATTTTTTAGATATCCTCTGTACCCTGTGAATAAAAGCAGTTTAAAAAAAGCCGAACCTCGCGGTTCGGCTTGCGTTCAGGGGAGGGCTATGAATCATTTGAGGAAAGACTGGAACATCCAGATTTTCTCCTCCGTGCGGATGATCATATTGCGCACCATAAAATCAGTTCCGTAATCGTCAAGCTTCAAGGCCTGTTTAACCACCTCGGTCATGGACTTGATCATTGTCTTGTAGTCTTGTACAATCGCCGATATCATTTCCTCGGCTGTGTGGTCTGCATTGGTCTCTTTGATACCCGCCTTCTCAATGAATTCAGCCATGGTGCTCAACGGTTTAAAGCCGAGTACACGCACGCGTTCGGCAATTTCGTCGATGTTCTCGGCTCCGGCGAGGTACTCCTCTTCGAGCTTTTCGTGTACGTCATAGAAATCTCCGCCGACAACGTTCCAGTGGAAATTTCTGAGCTTTTGATAAACCACACTGTAATTGGCGAGCAATTTATTCAGGCTCACGATGAGGTCCAATGATTCTTCTTTATCCATTTGGGGATTTGCCAGTTTCGTTTCTGCAGTTTTGATATCCATGTGTTGTAGGTTTTTATCTGTTTACCTAATTTTTAACAATAACCAATCCGAAAAGTTGAATGGGGGCATCCGAGGTCCTCGGAGGCTGCGCGCTCTCGGTAACCATAGTTATCATACTCATTTACAGCAGTGATTCAGGTCACGGACACTTTGGCAGTAGTTCTGTCGCGCCGGGTTGCATGAAATAAGCTGTGACAAAAAGACCACACCTGTTGCAACCGGCCGCGGCCCGATCTTCCCACCGCTGCATGTCAATCTCCGACCGACATGTATGCCGGGAAAAGAGAAAGGGAAAGCGGTTTAGTGTTCGGCGGCCGCCTGAAGTGCCGTGCGCTCGGCTTCGGCGGCATCTGCCACAGCGTCAAAGAAACGGTCCAAATCGGCTTCGGTAAGGTCCGGATTTAGCAGGACAAGCCGAATACTGAGCCCGGAATCGAGACGGCAGTAGTTGACCATGGCACTGCCTTCTCTGATGAGTCGGTAGCGGAGATTTTCGTTGAAGCGATCTGCATCGACACCCTCGGGAACTGCACATCTGAAATTGACATTGAGGGTCTGAGTAGGGAAAGTGAGCTCGAACTGCGGGTCTGTTTCGGCGCGTCGGGTAGCATAGGCTGCCAGCTCACCGAGGCGTTCTATCCGTGCGGCATACCCGTCATCACCGTAGTACTTCCAAGCCATCCAGAGCTTGAGTACATCCACCCTTCGTCCGCATTGGAGAGAAGCCGGCCCCATATCGTAGTGGGAAGTATCGTTTTCGTGGTAGATGTAATCTGCATCATGCGATTGGATCTCTCGGCGCATGATATTCGGGTCTTTCACAAGCAGTACCGAGCACACCAGCGGGATGTTCATGAGCTTGTGGGGATTCCACGAAAAGCTGTCGGCCCGATCGAGTCCCTTGAAGAGGGGTCGGTATCGCGGACTGAGAATGAGGCCCGCACACCACGAGCCGTCCACATGGTGCCAAAGCTTGTGCCTTTCGGCAAAATCAGATACCTCATCGATCGCATCAAAGGATCCTGTTTCGGTAGTGCCTGCGGTAGAGCACACCATAAAGGGCATCCTTCCGCGGGCAATGGTTTCTTTCATCGCCTGTTCAAGCGCCGCGCCGCGCATACGGCCGTTTTCATCTACGGGAACTTTGACCACTGCCGCCGCACCGATACCGGTGGTATTGGCGGCTTTCAGCATAGAAAAATGTGCCCGCTCGGAGACAAATACCGCCAGCTTGGGCAAGCCGGTAATTCCTTCCTCTTTTGCACCTTTAAAAATGCTGTTTCGCGCCAGGAGCATGGCCACGAGGTTGGTGTTACTTCCTCCCGTCATCATGCTGCCGGTACCGGTGGTCCAGCCGGTGTAGGAGCGCATTTTCTCCACCACGGCCATTTCCATCAGGGTAGCCACGGGAGCCACCTCGTAGGTGTACATGGAAGTATTGGTAGCAGCGGTGACAATTTCACCTGCAAAGGCTGCAAGGTTGAATCCGCCGAAAAGCTGGTTTAGGTATGCCGGGTGGGCGGTGCGCACCGCATGGCGCAGATATTTTTCAGTTTCGGCGATCAGTGCATCCGTCCCGCCGCCCTTTCCGTCCAGACGGAGGTCAAGTTTGGCTTTGAGTACTTCGGGTCGTTGAAAATCAATCACAGGCTCAGCACCGGTGAGGGAGTCTTCAAGCCACGCGTCTACGCGATCGAGGATTTCGGAAAGAACTGCTTTTCTTGAGGATGGTTGCTCCATAGGGCGCGTCGGGAAACCCCGATTTATCGGGCGGCAAAGTTAAGATTCTTTTCTGACTTAATCTTCGGCTTCTCGCCAAATGAGGCGACTCCGGCGGTAGTCGAAGTAGGCGAGCAGGCCTTCCGGGTCGGTAATGCGTACTACCTGATCATCGATTCTCTCAATATCAGCATAAAGCATGGGAAGCAACTCCTGCCCCCTGCCGTCAATAATTCCGGAAAGGGTATCCGTCGCAATAAACAAGGTGTCGAGACGCTCCAGCGCGGCATATTTGAATTCAGTGACAGCATCGTTTGCGGTATTGATAATTCCGTACTTCCCGCCCTTAGACACCACGGCCAAGCTATCGCGAAAAGGCCCGGCAAAATCGTATATATAAGGTATAGCCAAATTCACCGCCGAATCTGCATAGCCCCAAAGGTCTTTTTTTCTGACAGCCGTGAGCAAGGTGTCAGGTATACCGATACCGCTGAAAATTGCCGGCATCACCTTGCTGTCGGTTGTATCAATGACCCCTGCCTTCACTTCGCGGCCTATCTTCTGAAAGACCCGAGCCCGGCCGTTGCTGAAAATCGACTGCGCGGCAGCCTCATCGGTGTAGGCGTACTTGAAGGGAATCAGGGTGTCTCCGCGGGTGCCGATGAAGCCGTAGTTTCCGTCTGCGGCAGCGAGGCAGCGCCCCTCACTGAATTCGCCGAGGGCGTCAAAGACGAAGGGCGCCACCGTATCTCCGGTGAGGGAAACCAGTCCCCACTTCCCTCCCGCGCGCACCCGGCTCAAACCGTTTTCGCCGAAAGGCTCACAAAAATCATAGGCCAAAGCCGTGACGGCCTGACCGAGGGTATCGATGAAACCGCACTTGCCCTCCAAACGAACCTGAGCCCGCCCACGGTAGAAATCGGTGGCTGCTTCGAAACGGGGCGGAATGGCCATATCCCCGTTTCTGTCCAGATAGCCGAAGCGCCCCTCAGTTTCCACATAGAAAAACCCTTCGGAATAGGGGCCGAGCACCGTATGTCCGGGCGGGATGTGCCACTGCCCGAGGCGGTTGATCACCCCCTGCTTTCCGTCCACATCCACCACGGCAAATCCGCCGCTGAAGGGCAATCCGTCATCAAAGCGCAACTCGGTGAGCAAGCGTCCACGCTTGTCAATGTAAACGGCCTCATCGTCGAGGCCGGCCAGCGCCAGCTCTTCGCTGTAATTCTCTGTCCATTCGAAGGTATAAGGCACGCGAACCCTGCCTTCCGCATCGCAAAAGCCCCACTTGCCGTCGTTTCGCACAGGGTAGAAAGCCGTCACAGCCAGATCGAAGTCTGAACGCAACTCATCGAAGAAAGGATAATCGGGGTACTTGAGGCTGAAGGCCGCTATGGCCCGGGGTGAGTTGTCACCGGATTCGAGGATGTAGAGTTTACGCCAGGCATCATCGGTGTAGCGGTTGTCAGGATGGTCGGTAATAAAGTTGCGGTATGCGGACGGGGTGCCTTCAAGAACGGACAGACGGTAGGCTTCGCTTTCCGCCTCGGACCGAAACGGGCTCTCCGGGTAGCGCCTTACGAAGTCGCGGTAATCCTCAGGGGTGCCGCTCGCGGTCTGCTCTTGAAAAAGCAGTCGGTCATAGATATCCCGGGCCTTTCCGGCTTGGTCTGCCTCGGGATACAGGTCCAAAAAAGCTTTCATGGCGGCAGCGGTGCCCTTCTGCTCCGCTTTCTCAAATGCGAGCGCATCACGCTCAGCTGCAGCCCTGTCGCGAAACCGCTCCGTATCGTGCGCTTCGATAAAGGCCTCGAGCGCCGCGATGCTTCCGTCGTGGAGGGCGCGAAGCAAAGCCAGAGAATCCACATGCTGTCTTTGCCGCGACAGGGCGATTGAGTCTACCCCGACCTCGGCATAGTCGCGGCGCAACTTATCCGCAGCCTCCGCATATGCGGCATCTGCTTTGCGCATGTACTTCAGCGCAGAGTCGAGGTCCGTAAAAGGATTGTCATCGCGGCCGTAAATCACGCTGAGCCCGTAGCCCGCGCCGGCGGGATATTTATCAAGGGTCTTGTAAAAGCCTTCTTTCGCGGCGAAATAATTGTAGATCTCAAGCGCCTCGAATGCTTTGCGCAAGCGGCCGGGCAATCGGTCGGCTGCGTCGGCAAAAGCCAAGCACATGAGCGCCGCGACCGTTGCGACCGTGGCTTGTTTCATCTTGCGCAAGAAACCGATTTGGCGCTCTGCCGGCATCACTTCACCTTGCGGTAGAGCATGTCAAATTCGCTGTCGCCCGCGAGCGCCGGCGCAAGGAGATCCATGATTTCTGCGGCATCGCCGCGCCGTCCGTCGGCAATCAGGTACTCGGCATAAGCAATCCCTCCGTCGCGCAGCGTTTTCTTATCCAAAGGATTCAGTGCGGCTACGTCGGTCTCCCGCAGCAGGTCATCGGCTTGCTTGAAGGTCATATTGGCCTCCGTGACAGAGCGCATTTCCACTTGAGAAAGTCCGAGGAGATAATATGCCCCGACATTTTCGGGATCGAACTTGGTAACGGCGTCGTAAAAGCGCTTGGCACGGGAATATTTCCGGTCACTCATCTGTCCCGCCGCATCCCCGAGCGCTGTCTTCTTCAGCTCTTCAAAAAAGATATCATTCTCGCGAAAAAGGACGCCTTCGGGGTCTTTTTTTCGGTACTTCACCGCCCACTTCAGGGCATTTGCAAAGGCTTTCTCCGGGGTCCACTCATCGTGCATTTCTTCCGAGCGGCTTATTTCAAAGAAAGCTTTCGCCAAATAGAGGTAGGGCGCCGGGTCCTTTTTGGTATCCGACTTGCCCACATACCGCTCACTCTTGGAGATGAGCTTGTCGTATTTCTCATCGATGTAAAGGGACCGAAGGTCGTCGTAATCCTTGTCCGTCTGGGTGGAAAGCATTGCGGGAAAAGTCAGCGTGAGGCCGATTACGGCGCATCCGAGGACGTATTTCATTGTCATGGGTTTGATTTACCTTTGCGCTATCAAAGATAGTACCTAATTGTTCTGAGGGGGCCAATTTTCGGCAATTTTTCCGACATCCCCAACAACCCTCCGCCGCCCATGCGCATCGATATCATCACGGGACTTCCCGCGCTTCTGGAAAGTCCGCTCAACGACAGCATTGTAAAACGCTCGCAAACCAAAGGCATCGTAACGATTGCGGTGCACGACCTCCGCGATTACAGTGACAGCAAGCACCGTAACATCGACGACTACGCCTTCGGGGGCGGGGCGGGCATGGTGATGAGTCCCGAGCCCATAGCGCGGTGCATAGATGCCCTTTCGGAAAAAAGGCGGTATGACGCCGTGATCTATACCACCCCTGACGGTGCAACCTTCGACCAAAAGCGGGCCAACCGATTGAGTACAAAAGAAAACATCATCATCCTCTGCGGGCATTACAAAGGTGTAGACCAACGCATCCGCGACAAGTACATCACCTCAGAGCTATCGATCGGCGACTACGTCCTCAGCGGAGGAGAACTGGCCGCCGCCGTGATCACCGATGCCGTGGTGCGCCTGCTGCCCGGGGTGCTCAATGATGAGACCTCCGCACTCACCGATACTTTTCAGGATGATCTCCTTGCACCGCCCGTGTACACCCGGCCCGCCGAATGGCGCGGGATGGAGGTGCCGCCCGTACTGATTTCCGGAAACGGACCCGCCATAGAGGAATGGCGCATGGAAAAAGCCATGGAAAGAACGAAAATACGGCGACCGGACCTTTGGGAAAAATTTAATCAACAGGGCGATTCGTAAAAGATTAACAGCGACGTATAGCGCATTTCAGGAAATACTTTCGTAATATTGCACCCCGAAATTTCAGGCTTTTCACACAAATCATTGAGCGTCATGGATGTTTTAAAAGAAATAAGCGCACAACTAAATTCCGCTCCCGAGCACCCCGAATTCAAAGCAGGTGACACGGTGACGGTACACTATAAAATCCGCGAAGGCGCCAAAGAGCGTATTCAGCAATTTCAAGGCGTTGTGATTCAGCGCCGCGGAAGCGGAGCTACGGAATCCTTTACCGTCCGAAAAATGTCGAGCGGCGTGGGCGTGGAGCGAATCATTCCCGTATGCTCTCCTTTCATAGAAAAAATTGAGGTCAATAAGCGCGGTCGCGTTCGTCGTGCCCGAATCTTCTACCTCCGCAACCTCAAAGGTAAGGCGGCACGTATCCGCGAGCGCAGATACGTCAAGACCGAGAAGAAATAAGGAGTATTCCGTCGTCGAAATTAAAACCGGACACTTGATGTCCGGTTTTTTTTGCGTTTTGAAAAACAGGACGGCCCGGCACCGGTGAGGCGGCTTCGCTCGCGCAGCTGTTTCCGGGCACGGCAAAGGTCAACTGCTTAAAGCCGTGTACCTCTCGGTTTCTTTCATCCCCTGTCTCAGTACCTCCGTAGATTCAATGCGGGACGGAGCAATCTTCAATCCTCGCGAAAAAAACCGATGGACCGCAGGTCAATGATGTGCACATCATTGTAGTAAAAATGAAGGATATCCGTGTAGGAGAAGCCCAATGCAGCCATGCGCATGGCCCCTTCCTGACTCAGTCCCGTACCGTGGCCGAATCCCCGTCCGGTAAAGTAAACAGAATCCGCATCGGATGTGAGGTCGAACCAGGTCGAATTCAGGCCGAAATCTTTGCGAATTTCCCTCAGCTCAATGCCGAAGGCAGGGTCAGCAAACCACTCGGTGCGCAGGGGCTGAACGAAATGGAGCACTTGCCGACGGATGCTGTCATTGTCGGTGTCCAACTTGTGCCTGCGGCGGAGGTAGGTGAGCCATTCCTCCCTCGAGCGGGCGGAATCCCAGGCAAAATGATCACCCTCCAATGAAAAATCGTCCCTGCGGGGGGAAAGGTAGGGCAATGCACCCGACCACACAGCCGCGCTGGACACGGTATGTCCGCCGCTGTTGCTGTGAAATGCGGCAGTGATCAGGTTCATTTCACTGTCGGTGAGCACGAGTCCCTCCGTAGACCTGACAGCCTCGATGATAGCGGGCTCCCAGCGCGCTTTGCCGTGGTACACCTGGCAATCGGTGCGGTCATTCAGGTTGTACCCGTACTTGAGGTAGCGGCGGCGGTTGCTCAGAGCATAGGTGCGCGAGATCACGGCCTGGGCCATGTAGTACTCGGCACCTTTTTCCTTCCCGCTCTCGGCTTCCACCACCCCGGCGATGTACTTTTCGAGGTTCACCCGGTTGATGAATTGCAGACTGCCTGCCGTCGAGGCGATGATGAGGTGATCGTCATACACGCGCTCCCGGCGGAGGGGCTTGAGGAGGTAGAGCCTGAAAACCCCGTCGCTGCGGGTACTTACGAGTTCCACATTTGTAAAGGTGCCGAGCACTTTTTCCGGAAGGCTTACTTCAGTCTTCGAACCTCGCTTTACGAAAGTAATCCGTTGACGCGGGTCCCGGGCAGCGATCTTCTTTCCGTCGGCCCATACGGCATAGTGCCCGAATTCGATGATAACTTGTGCCGATGTGGGCTCAAACTCGCCGAGGATGCCGATTTTGATTTCCTCAAAATCGGCCTGCTGCGCCCGGCAAATCGGCGCGAAAAAGAGGAGGAGCAAAAAGGTGCGGACCACAGTCGTCATTGCAACGAAGATATATGCGGCGGTATTGCCGGCGTTTCGGGAGCCGGAGAGTTTTCAACAGCGGGGATGGGTGAATCGGTACACTGCGAAGTCGTGCGATTCGTCATCTGTGCATCGCCCGGCAACCCTTGTTCGGTCGCAAGGGGACGAAGGGCCTCGCTACACCCCTTGCGGCACACCGAGCGCCGTGAGCATGAGCCGGGCGGTTTTCTCAGAGGCCCCTCCCCCGCCCAGCTTGCGGTAGAGGGCATCGTAATCGTGCAGCATGGTTTCTCGTGCGGGGCCGTCAGCGAATATCTCATCGGCGGCGCTGCGCAGGGTACGGGGGTTCATGTGGTGCTGAATGAGCTCACGCACCACCTCGCGGTCCATGATAAGATTGACCAGGGAGATGAACTTCACTTTGATCAGCAGGCGGGCAATTTGGTAAGAGATGCGACCGCCCTTGTAGCACACCACCTGCGGCACGCGAAACAGGGCCGCCTCCAAGGTGGCGGTTCCGCTGGTCACAAGGGCAATCCTGCTGTAGTTGAGCACCTCATAGGTGGCGCCGAAAAGGATGCGCACCGCTGTTGATTCCGAAAGGTCGGGGCCGTCGCCGATGAGGCTCCTGTAGAAATCCTCCTCCAGAGCGGGTGCGCCGGCCACCACAATATTGACCCCTCCCATGCCCTCACAGGCGCGGAGCATCACGGGAAGCATGGCGGAAATCTCCTGCTTGCGGCTCCCCGGCAGGAGGGCTACGATGGGCCGGTCGTCGAAGCCGTGGCGGGTGAGAAACTCCCCGCGGTCGGGTGCTTGGGCCTTGTACTGCTCCACTGCATCGGCCAGGGGGTGGCCTACGTAATGCACGTCCACGTCAAACTCGGCGTAGAAATCTTTCTCGAAAGGAAGGATCACGTACATTTCATCCACATAAGCCCGAACCTGCTTCACGCGGCCCTGCTTCCAGGCCCAAATCTGCGGAGAAATGTAGTAGAATACGCGGATGCCGTGCGCTTTGGCAAACTTCGCCATGCGGAGGTTGAAACCCGGGTAGTCGATGAGGATGAGCACATCGGGAGCGAAAGCGAGGAGGTCTTTTTTGCAAAAATCAAAGTTGCGCTTGATGGTGCGCAAATTGGCGATCACTTCCGCAAAGCCCATAAATGCAAGGTCGCGGTAATGCTTCACCCCCCTTGCGCCTGCTCCTTCCATGAGTTCCCCGCCCCAGGCACGGATGTCCGCATCGCGGTCGCCCTTGACGAGGTGCTTTACCAGATTGGCACCGTGGAGATCTCCCGAGGCTTCACCCGCTATGATGTAGTACTTCATGCTCAGTTCCAAAATCTGAAATACACCACAAAGGGAATGTAGAGGAAGACGGCGAGGAGGACACCGCGGGCCGTCTTATTCCGATTGGTACGGATAAAGAAAAAGAAAGGGACAAGGTTGAAAACGAGGGAAAGCGTGATGATAGACGAGCGCCAAGTGGGGATGGCGAGAAAAATGTCATGGAGGAAATAATTGAAAGGCTTGGCAAAATACCAAGCCCAGCCTGCACCGTAGAGGAAGAAGCCGATCACGGGACTGAATGCACCGATGAGCACACCGAGTTTTTGGTTGTCGTACTTTTTAACCTTCATAATCCCAGCTGTTGAGCGTAGCCATAGCATGGTAAGCGGTGAGGTCGAATTGAACAGGCACCACAGATACGTAATTGTGTTCCAAGGCCCAGATGTCGGTGTCCTCCCCTTTGTCTTGGTTGTTCAGCTCGCCTGTGATCCAGTAGTAAGTATTCCCGGCCGGGTCTTCGCGCGGCACGAAGTCATCTTCCCAGAAGGCCTGGCCTTGGCGGCAAACTTTGATGCCCCTGATGTCTTCCGGCTTGCCCTTGGGTATATTCACATTCAGGCAGGTATGTTCGGGGATGCCGTGTTCGAGAGCATTGCGGATAATGGTACGCGCCACACCGCGTGCGGCGGTAAAGTCGGCATCCACGCCGTGATCGAGGAGGGAAAAACCGATGGAGGGGATATTCTCCACGGCGCCTTCCACCGCTGCCGACATGGTGCCCGAGTAGATCACATTGATGCTGTTATTGGCCCCGTGGTTGATTCCGCTGAGGAGGAGGTCGGGTCGGCGCTTGAGCACGCGGTACACCGCGAGCTTCACGCAGTCTACCGGGGTGCCCGAGCAGGCGAATTCGCGGACCTCCAAGGGGGCATTGCGCACCTCCGTGATGCGAAGAATATTGTTGACCGTGATGGCGTGGCCCATCCCGCTTTGGGGGCTGTCGGGCGCCACTACCCATACATCGCCGAATTCGCGGGCAGTTTCGATCAGGTTGCGGATACCCGGCGCGGTGATACCGTCGTCATTGGTCACGAGGATCAGGGGCCTTTCTTCGGTTTTCTTCTTCTTTTTTGCCGTCATGGCGCAAAGGTATGAAAAGCCGGGGGTGCGGAGCCGCGCGGTACGGTGGGAACCGCAAAGAAGGTACAGTCCTCCGGTTGCAATTTTCGCGCGGCCCTTTGCGGGAAACGGATACCGCCCGGCGCTCGGTCACGGAGCGGAGACGGGGCGAATGTTGACGGCCGTTCTCGGGTCCGTTTGCGGACCGGATAATTTTTTCAATAAAATACGGCATTCATTAACCACTGAATTACAGACGCCTGTAAGCTCCTTCGGCACATTCTGTCGAGGGGAATCCAAAAAAAGTGCGGCTTGCGTGACCCTTTTCGGGGCGAATCGGCACGTAATTGAACAGAAGGCGATAAAACAGCCTTTGCGACTCAAAATTAAAAACCAACACGACCACCATGAAAAAGATCAAACTTCTTTCGATGATGACAATGCTTATTTTGGCAGGCTCGGGACTCCGGGCGCAACTGTCGGTAATCCTGACCCCCGAGATCGGAATTCACTCCTCGAGGAGCAATCCCACGGGCGACCTCGATATCAGCGAGAGTTTTCAGGGGATGAGCGTAAACTATTCGGGAATATTCTCCTACCGAGGCGGCATTGGTGTAGGCCTGCAGTTTCAGGACAATTGGGGGCTGCTCACCGGTGTGGCCTTCAACCGCAAAGGAGGAAAGGTAACCGTAGAGACCCGTGACCCGAACAATCCCTTCGGAGTGCAACTCGAAGACGGCACCGTCACCACAGACGTGGGTGAGGTAACGGCCACCACTACGCACAATTGGCTTTCCGTGCCCATCCTCGCGCGGGCACAATTCGGGAAGGCCTTTAAAGTAGGACTCGCCGTAGGGCCTCAGTTCAACTTCGGCCTGGGAAAATACACCGAGACGGTGGAGTACAACCTCGAAAATACGAACATCAATACCGATGAGGATAACTACGATTTCGGTGACAGCACGCGCGACATGTTGAAGCGAAACCACATCAGCCTTGTAATCCTGCCCTACGTATCCTACGACCTGAACCCGAAGAGCAGTCTGCGGCTCAGCATGATGATCGAGCGGGGCTCCGATATGGTGAACGAGAACTTCGTAGTGGAGCGGCCTACCGGTCAGCGAAACGTGCGGGGTACCCTCCCCAACAATCAATTCGGTGTAATGCTCAGCTACGAGTACCGCTTCGACCTGAGCGCCGGGGTGAAATACTGATGCACCGGCGATGCACCGACCGATTCGGGCGAAAGCCCCCAAAACCCAAAACCGACCGAAATGAAACTCTGCAGAAACTGCCGCACCATCAACAGCGACGATGTAAAAGCATGCGTGAAATGCAAAATGCCTGATCAACTCACGGACTACAATCCCGAGAAGACGCAGGAGTGGAAGCAATCGATGATGACCCAAAACCGCGTGCAAACCCTGCAGAAAGTGTGCGGAAACTGCGGCACCACTGAGTACGGCACCGAAAAGCGCTGTGCGCGGTGCCACTTTCCGATCACGATCAAGCAGCTCGGTGAAACGTCGGGTGCACGCCCGGGAATCAATACTTCAAAGCCATGAAAAACCGCAATGTAGAATTCTTCAACCTCTCCTTCCTCGACCTGCTGTCGGGGGCGCTGGCAGCGGTGATCTTCCTCTTCATCATCGTGCCCAAGGGTGAGCCCACGGTCTTTGACGAAACGGTCAGTGTATCGGTAGACACCACGGAGATGAAACTCTTCGGTCACCTTCCGGAAACCCTCTTCGGCACCGAGCCCGGCGACAGCGTACTGGTGGTGATCAGCGCGTTCGTATCGACAAAAGCCGCTTCGGAGCAGCCGGTGCGCAAAGTGACACCCGAGGAACGCAAAAGACCTAAACCGACCAAAGTCGAAATACCGCGGGAGCAAAAACCGGCAGCACCCGAACCGCGTGAGGAGGCGAAACCCGAAGCGGCGCCTACGGTGGAGCCGAGCAAATTTACCGGTTCGAAACCGGATGTGCCCTGCATGGTTTCCATCGAGATGAAGTGGGGCAGCAAAAAGGACAATGTAGACCTTTTCGTTTGCAAGGACAACGACTGCGTATTCGGCGGACGGAGGTACCGAAGCTTCATAGGATACTGGGACAGCGGGAAGGCGCGCACGAGCCTCTTCGGCGGCGACCTCCGCACCAATCAGGAAGCGGTGAGACAGTTTGACGAGATCATCCCGGGTACCTACGATATCCTGGCGCAGTACAAAGACTCCTCAGACCCCAAAGACGAAGTGCCGATACGCTTACAGGTCTACACCAAGAACGAAGACGGCACGGAGCGCGGCAAGGAGCACTACTTCAAGCTGCCGCTTGACCCGACCCAACGCACGAAAGTGGCCCAAGTGACCATAGGCCCCGACGGCGAACTCGAATTTCAAACTTTCAAATAACCGACAAATCCAAACGATATGACAACGATAACCGCCAAAAGCACCCTGCCGAAGAACACGATGGTTCGCATCGGAATCAGCATAGGCGTCGCAGCACTCCTGTGGCTCCTCCTCATCGTGCTGGCCAACCTCTTTTCCCGGCAGCCCGCCGCGCATCGGGTACTCACCCTCCTCGGGGGATCCTCTCTCGGATACATACAGTTCATCTGCTATTCGATCACGGTATTTGCCCTGATCCAAATCAACGAGATGAGCCTCCACATGAAGGAACAGTTCAAAGGCTTCGACCTGAAACTCCTGCCCGAGGAAGACCAGCTCATCCTCACCCCCGAAGAGGTGGCCGACATCAAACTGAGCGTGATTGAAATCGAGAAGCGCGGCACGACCTACCTGATCACCCGCTTTATTAAGCACGCCTGTACCCAGTATCGAAACAACCAATCGATCCCCGAAACCATTCAAATCCTCGACGGGCAGATCGGCAATGCCAAAGAGGAGATGGACGGGAACCTGAACATGGTGCGTTTCCTGATCAGCAGTGTGATGTCGATAGGCTTTATCGGCACCATTATCGGGCTGGCGTCCGCGATCGGGAATGCCCATTTGGCGAAGACCGACCACGGCCTCTCCGTACTCACCTCCTACCTGGCGGTGGCCTTTGACACCACCTTGGTGGCACTCCTGCTCGGCTTGGTGCTCAACTACTTTTACCAGAAATACCTGGAAAAGATGGACGTGTTCTACGCGCAGAGCAAGAGCTATGTGATGGACAACCTGGTGAGTAGGATCTACCGCCACGCGGGATAATTCGTGTCCGCCGAAAAGCGATGAAGCTGTGGATTAAAAAATCACTTACAACCTGCCATCGGAATAAACCTGCAAGCCTGTTGAGTGATGGTTGCAGAAAACCGTCCGGTTGTGCGAATCTCCCGTCGTTTGATCAATTGCGCACCGCCTGATTTTTCAGCAGATCCTAATTCACAGCAGATGATTATCTTGTAAGCGAAGAAAGCGGCCCGGTCCGCAACATAAAAACTAACCCTCCCCGAAGACAACTGCCCGATGAACCTCAGATACCAAAGTGTGAGCGAAACAGGATTGCGCCGAACCAACAATGAAGACGCTGTGCTCTACGCCGTGCCCGACAAGCCTTGGTTGGCGCAATCGCTGGGCACACTGGCGGCGGTATCGGACGGAATGGGCGGCCTGGAACGCGGCGAAAAGGCATCGGCGCTGGTGGTAGACACCCTGCGGCGGGACTATTTTCGCGGAGCAGGCACCCCTGCACAAAAGCTCCGAGAGGCGGCGGTAAAAGCCAACAATGCCGTGGCCATTGAAGCGCAGATATCAGGCAAGAAAATGGGTGCTACATGCACGGCCCTCGCCCTGTGCAGTGATCAGCTCCACTACATGCACATCGGCGACAGCCGGGCCTACACCCTCACGGGAGGAAAATTTGAGCAAAAAACAACCGACCATACCGCAGCCAACGAAATGGCGCACTCCGGCGTGATGCGCCATACTGACCAAACCTTGCTCTTCAATCCCCATGCCCTCACGAGGGCGATGGGGGTTGAATTGTCAAGCACCTGCCGCGCGGACGTATTCTCCGAACCGAACAACCTTCAAAAGGGTGACCGAATACTCCTCTGCTCCGACGGGCTCTACATACACGTGAGTGATGAAGAACTGGCGGCGCACATGCGCGGGAAGCAATCCATCAAGGAAATCAGCGACAAGTTGGTGAAATTGGTGCTGAAGCGCGGAGCTCACGACAATTTTTCCTTTATTTTCATTGAAGTAACCTGAACAACCCGGCCGGACCGGCTTCGCGCCTTCCGGAAATAAGCTGACCTGAACCTCACGACCGATGAATCCCGCTCCATCACACCGAGACCACACGCGCCAAATCACGGTACTCCTTCATCAGTGGAAGGAAGGCAACGACCGAGCAATGGACAAGGTCATGTCACTGGTGTACGACCGCCTCAAGGAAATGGCCCACCGCTACACCCTGCGCGAAGGCCCCGACCGCACGCTGAACACGACCGGATTGGTGCACGACGCCTACCTGAAAATATTGGGACAAAACTCGCGGGATTACGAAAACAGGTCGCACTTCTACGCCATCGTGTCCACCTGCATGCGGCGCGTGATCCTCGAAGTGGTGCGCAACCGGAACGCGGTAAAGCGCGGAAGCGGTGCCCGTAAGGTGCCCGTGCAGGAACACTTCCTCATCTCCGAGAGCGACGCCGATCAGATACTGAGCGTAAACGGCGCATTGGAGAAGCTGGCCGAATTTGACCCGAAATTGGCACAAATCACCGAATACCGCTATTTCGGCGGGATGAAAAACGAAGAAATCGCGGAAGCCCTGGGCTGCTCGCTCTCTACCGTAAAGCGCGATTGGCGACTGGCCAAGATGTGGCTTCAGGCAGAGCTGGGCGGCCTTTAATTTTTTCCGGAAGGACTAACACCGAGCCACGTGGACAAAGAAATCTGGATCGCCGTAAAAAAATACTACGCCCGCCTGCCGGAAATGACGGAAGCGGAGCGGGACGCGCTCATGGAGCGGCTGGAACGCGAGGAACCCGAGGCGGCCCGAATTCTGACGAATCTGATGCGCGAAGGCGGCGATACGGCGTCCGACCTGGACAGCCCCGCCGTGAGCAAAATTCGCGAAAATGAACAGCCCGCGGACATGATCGGGCGAAAGATCGGCAAGTACAAACTCACCTACCTCATCGGCATCGGCGGAATGGGGCGGGTGTACCTCGCGGATCGCACCGACCTTGAAGCCCATCAGCAGGTGGCGATAAAAATCATCAGCGCGGGCTATCTGACCGACGTGTACAAAAAGCGCTTTGACCGGGAGCGCAAGATCCTCTCCCGCCTCAACCACCCGCATATCACCCGCATATACGACGGAGGAATCTCGGAAGAGGGCACACCCTTCATCGTGATGGAATATGTGGAGGGGATGCCCGTCACGGAATATGTCACAGAAGAAAAGCTCTCCCTCGAATCCCGGCTCGAACTCTTCACAGACCTCTGCGAGGCCGTGGGCTATGCGCACCGCAACTTCGTGATGCACCGAGACCTGAAGCCCGGGAACATCTTGGTGAACCGCCACGGAATCGTGAAGGTGATCGACTTCGGCATTGCCAAAATTCTCGAAGAAGAAGATTCGGAAGAAGACCTTACGGTGATGGGCTACATACCGCTCACGCCGGCCTATGCCAGTCCGGAGCAGCTCACGGGCGGCGCGCTTACGGTGGCTTCCGACATTTACTCGCTCGGGGTGCTGCTCTACCAATTGGTGAGCGGCCACAAGCCCTTTCCGGGAAGTACGAAGTCGAACATCGCCCTTGCGGAACGGCTGCGCAACAACAGATCGCTCACGCGGCCGAGTGCGAAAATCGATCCCGCCATCACCGACGATGTGAAGGGCTGGCGAAAAAAGGTGCGCGGCGATCTGGACAACATCGTGCTCAAAGCCCTGAAGGAAAATCCCGAAGAGCGCTACGGAAGCGCGGAGCAGATGGCGGAAGACCTCCGCAGGTACAAGAACAACTACCCGGTATCGGCGCGCCCCGACAGCACGGTGTACCGACTGAAAAAATACGCCCAACGCAACACCTCCCTCGTAGTGTCGGGCGTGCTTCTTGTGCTCATCCTCGCCGCGGGGGTGGCTGCCGTGCTCAGGCAATCCGGCATAGCTCAGGAGGAGCGGAACCGCGCACAAGCGGAGGCCAAAAAGGCCAAGCAGGTCACGGAGTTCATCACCGACCTGTTTGACTACAGCGACCCGAACCGCACCAAAGGGGAAGTGATCACCTCCGAAAATCTCCTCAACCTCGGTTCGGAAAGGTTGCACGAGCTGGAAGATCAGCCGGCACTGCAGGCGGAGATGTACCGGGTGATCGGGGAACTTTACCAAAAGCAAAATCTTTACGATTCGGCAGATGCACACCTCCTGCGCGCGCTGAAACTCTTTAGGGGCGAGTACGGTGAAAACCATCACGAAGTGGCCCGAACGGCACTTCTGCTCAGTGCGCTGCACACATTTATGAACCGAAGCGCGTCAGCCATCGCCTATGCGGAGCAGGCATCCGCATACTTTTCGGAGCACCGGGACGACTACGGTTTGGAGTATGTGAAAGCACTCAATTACGAGGGGCGCGGCAAGAATCAAATGGGAGAATACGGCGCGGCCTTTGAAGTGCTCAATCGCGCCGCATCCTTTGCGGAAAATTGGCAAGACCCCACAGAAGCAGAATTGGTGACGATGGGCAGTGTGTACAATGACTTGGCCGTGTCGCACCTCGAATCCGGAAGCCTCGAGCTATCCCGCTCCTTCCGGTTTAAGGCATTGAAGCAAATCATCAAGGCCCAAGGCGGGTACAATCAGAACGTAGCAGCCATGTACAATAATCTGGGGCGCAGCTACTATGCGGAAGGCCGATACGACTCGGCGCAGTACTACAGCCGCAAGGCGCTGGAAGTTGACGAAAGAATTCACGGCGGGAAGCCCAGTTATTCCGCACAGTACGCCCATGCCGATTTGGCCAAAGCCTACATCGAAATGGGTGAACACGACCTCGCCTTGATCCACGCCCGAAAAAGCCTTGAAATGTCGGAAGGCCTTTACGGCAAAATGCATGTCAACACCTCCATCGGGATGAGTGCTTTGGCCGATGCCTTCATCGCACTCGACCAAATCGACAGCGCTGAGAAATATCTGGAGGAAGCCACCTTGGCAATGAATACGTTTTACGAAAATAAGCATCCGATGGTGGCCTGGAATTATTGGGACAAAGCCGAACGTTATCACCGAATCGGGCAGCGGGACAGGGCCATTGCAGTGAAGCAAAAATGCATGGAGATGTATGCCCTCCTCCTGCCGGACGAACACGCCGACATAGCCGAGGGCCACGACATTCTCGCGGGCTGGCTGCTCGAAGCAGGAAGGAAGGCAGAAGCACAGGAGGCGCTCCGAAAGAGCTTCGAGGCTCGGCAACATGCCTACGGGCCGGAGGATGAGCGCACGGGGCAGGCCCTCGAGCGCTTGAATGAGTTGGTATCGGAAGCGGATGACGGCGTCCGGTGACGGCGCACAGCACAAGCTCTGAGCTTGCAGGCACGGTCGGGAGCCGGCGGACGGCCATACAGATACACGTACGGAGGCACATGCCCTGTCCGGAAATGTGGTAGGCGGAGCGTCAGATCGTCGGATTGAATTGATCAAGGCTGAATATCTTTGCCGGATCGACACGAGATTTCTAACCCCGAAAAACCGAACGGCATGACAACAACTCCCGAACACGACAAACGCATGGCAGAAATGACCTTCGCCTCGGTGTACCCGCACTACCTCACCAAGGTGGAGCGCAAAGGCCGAACGAAAGAAGAATTGCACGAAGTGATCACGTGGCTTACGGGCTACGGCGAGGCCGACATCCGACGGTGCATTTCCGAAAAGTTGACTTTTAAGGAGTTTTTCGAACAGGCTGTCCTCCACCCCAACGCGGGCATGATCAAAGGAATGATATGCGGGTACAGGATTGAGGATATCACCACTCCGATTACACAGCGGGTGCGGTATTTGGATAAACTCGTTGATGAGTTGGCCAAGGGGCGAAAAACGGAGAAAATCAAGCGAACGAATTAGTGTCTGTCCATCCCGTACGCCCCCCCTTCGGTCCGGAAACCGGCGATGAATTTGGCCGGTATTCAAATTCTCACTTAATTGCGCGTCAAAATGATATAGCATGAATGCAGTGAAGAATTTTTTCAGGATCGGACTTTTGGCTGCGGCATCTGCCGTTTTGAATGCGCCGACGGTTACGGCGCAACCGGAGGCTTTTGACCGTTTTGCGGAGAAGCAGTTTTACGGCAACCGCATCCAAGCAGGATCAATTCTTCTCAACGGCAGTATACAAGCCACTGCTTTTGATAACCCCGATATCGAGGGCAGAGTGCATTCAGGAGGCTTTGGCTTGGGCATCGCCCTCGCTGAATTTATTGTGGTTACGGCGAGTTATTCTCATGTAAAAACTGACTTTGCGACCGGGTTCGGCATCTCCGAACTCAGAACCAATGTTGTCCAAGCAGGTATTCGCTTCCTGCCGAATACACTCGCCGGCTTCGTGCAGCCATATATAGGACTCGAATACTTGCGCTCCACCCAAAAAAACTCAGAAACAGCAGTTCTTCAGGGAGCGGTGATTCCTGCAGGATTCATTTTTTGGATATCTCACTTTATGGCTGTCACCGTGCAGCCTTTCAGCATCAGCATGTTGGGAAATACCGGGGACGACCGGGACTTCAATCCGCGGTTCGATTTCGATCTCGGTTTGACCAACCCTACCTTCGGCATCAGCTTTTTGATCAACGGGCAAAGACCTTGACGAAGCGCTGCGGCTCCCCTCCCGCTCACGGAAAGTGATTCGCACCGCCAAAGTCGAAGTGCTTTTCGTTGGAAAGTTCTCTTGAAAGGGTCGTTTAGTACGGCTCAAATGCCCTATTCGGGTGCTTTCACCCGGAGCAATCACCGTTGCTGCTCCTGAACGTAGACTGATTCTGACAAGGCACACACAAATCCGCCCTTTCAGCGCGATACATTTGTCGGCTTGACGCCTTTGTAATGGTTCGGTTAAAAACCGACTGCTTCCCGGGATGGTTCAGCTGAATACCGATTGTACCATCCTCTGAAAAAGGGGTTGTGCATACATCCGGGATGCTACGGCCCGTACTCCGCGCTTCTTCCCTGACTTCCGCACAGCATTTCGATAGTTTACATAACTAATTTAAAACCAGTTCTAAAAATTGGTGATATTGACTATTTTGGGTGATCATCGGAGAGGAAATACCCGAGTTTAATCTGGGAAATACAGGTATTCTGAATTTGAACCTGTTTATTTTCAAATGATACCGCTCAACGGTATGTTTTTTCCACTTTGCCTTGATGCAAAGTGGAGCAAAAATCAAGCGAATGCAAAGGCCCCGCCCCGGTTTTTGCAAAACGGTTCGGGCAGGCCCGCCCCGAATGGAGTTCGGTTCGGGCAAGAATTTTGGCGGTACTCAGGTCTTCCTGATCAACCTTTCGTCGGCCAAATCGGCCATGATTTTCTGACCGAATTTCAAGCTGAATGGCTCGATTTTTCCATGAAAAAGAGAAACAAGTGGAGATAATTTTGTCAGAAAATCCCTGTCCCCTTTTGGGGGAGCCCTATCGCTGTAGCATTCGCGGGCCGCGCACGGGGAATGGCGGAGATCTTTCGGGACGGACGGCGTTGCGGGGATATTTTTGACTTTATCAGCTGGTGAAATTTCCCAGGCGGCGCTGTGGCGGAAGGGCGTGACAGGGCCTGATATGACCTCCGAGATATTCTTTTGTTTGCTGATGTAGATCAAAACAACCTCTGGTGCTTTGGGAGGATCGGCCTTGCAGATTTTTCTCAGAAATTTCGGCTTAAGTGAGCGTAATCGAAACCATGTCTGAACCTGAGTTCGCTTGTTCTTCGGGATTCATATCGGCTATTGATAAGGGGGTTCAGAGAAATGAAGAAAATGCCGGAACTTGACCAAAGTACCGGAATTCTGTAGCAAAGACTTCTCCGAGCCTTGTCCATAAAATCCGATCTACTGCGTTCCATTTCCTTGCTTTAGCCCGCTAAAGCTGCGAAAATGTGCCTTGTATATCGGTATTTTATGAACATATGAAAACCCCAATAACAATCGACCTCAGGTTCTGAGCTCAGCCGTCGGATTTTTCCTCAGAAAAATCCGCTAACGGCGTTTGCGAGCCTGTCCCGCGGTTTTTGCGGGGTTTGGTTGAGATAGCGAGCGTAGCCTGAAATTTCGAGAAAAAGATGCACAGCCTTGAGTTATTCGGTCATTGTTGATTTTTTA
>PXBH01000200.1 GCA_003565555.1 Cryomorphaceae bacterium
TATAGCAGTTGCTTAACCCCTTTTTGGGGGTAAGCGCTGGCGCGAGCGGTGATTAGCAGCACAAAATAACCCCCTGTTGTGAGGGGGTTTTCTGTCATAATATGGGGTGAGTGATGGGACTCGAACCCACGGCCTCCAGGGCCACAACCTGGCGCTCTAACCTGACTGAGCTACACCCACCATTAGTTTTTGGCACTTCGGCAACGTGCGTTATTACGTGCCTAACGGCCTTTTTGTCGGGCCTTGTGCAAGCAATATAATAGCACACTAGAGTAAAATTTGCAAGGAGAAAGGCAACTGTCCAAAAAAGTACGCTTCGCTGACGGCTTTTTACGGGTATTAAAAAACGCCCTCGTGGCCCTAAAAAATGATTCATACTTAAGCGTGAGGCTGGAATTGCTCCCAGCATTTGAATAACCTAAAATCTACTGGAAAAACTTAATTTAAACCTCCAAAGGAGAAAACAATGAATGACAATGTTATTGTAGGTGCTTTTGCTGGCATCGTCGGTGGTATTATCGGTATAATATATAGCCATTTTATGTTTCTGTTAGGCTTTTCGCCTATATCATCCGTTCACATTGCCGCATCATTAGTTATAATTGATATCTTAAACCCAACTACCTTGGGCTATGCCAATGCCATAATTACCCACCTAGTGGTGGCAGCTGCATTCGGGGTACTGCTGACGTATATTCTTGTGTATACCGGAAAGGATTTTTGGCCCATTAAAGGACTCGGGTTTGGCGCTTTTTTTTGTCTCCTTGCCCACTCTTATTTAATACCTCTTATGCGTACTGATGAACAAACTCGTGCATTGATTTTTAACGCACCATCATGGACTCTTACAATTTCAACTCATATGTTAATTGGCATTATTGCTGCAGCTATTATTGTAAAAACTCATTATTCCTTAAAAAAATAAAGGCGATTTCTTTCCTATTCTTTTTCATTGCTTTTCCCCTCTTTTTTGCCCCCCACCAACGACGACAGAAGTAATTTGCCAACATAATTTAATACTAAAGTAAAACTATTAGCAGTCCTCACCCCTTTAAAAGCTCAATAGCATCGCCCAGCATCAACTCTTCTATCATATGCCGGTCCGTCCGCATAATTGCCACCGGGACAGAAGACTTCCCCTTATATAGCCAGCTTTTGCCTTACTCATCCTGGCAGTCCGGCAGAGGCTATAAACAAAAATACTGCGAATGGGGTCCACGTGGCCAAAAGGACGCTGAGTTTAATTTGTAATATAATCTGCGTGTGACATAGATTACATAAACTAAAAATGAGAACAAACTCATTAATAAATGGGGATATTGCTTATAGACTTATGGGAGTCATCCTGTTTATATTTAAGAAAGTTAGAATGCCGGGATATTAGGGGTGATTTCGGTATGATGGGGGGTTGGTACTTTGTTCTTTATGCCTATTTTGTGGATAGTTATTCTCGGGCTTATTATCTGGGTGGTGATGGTGGCCCTTGACAGGCCAGGGCAAATGCATAATGCTGCTAACAAGTCAGACTCACCTATGGATATTCTTAAAAGAAGATATGCTCAGGGCGAGATAGATAAAAGAGAGTACGAAGTAAAAAAGAAAGACCTTGCATAAAGGTGGAGGTGTCAACTTGAAGAAGACAACACTTGCGTTTCTTTCCGTGGCCCTGGTCGTTTTGCTGGGGCTGGCGGTTTACGTGACATTTTTAGCTCTTGGTAGCGGTGCTTTGCATACCTGCCCTTTTGTACCCGATGCTCAACAAAACCTTCAGTTTACACCAAGGGGTAGAATGGGACCAGGGATGATGGGCCCAGGCATGATGAGACCGATGGGTGCTTTTGTTAATAGCGAATATGATTTTTTGGTTCACATGATTCCACACCACGAGGAAGCAATTTCCGCCGCAGTTGTCTTGAGAGAAAATACCGAACGTGAAGAAATGAAAAAATTTGCTGATGATATTATTAGAACCCAGAGTCAAGAAATTGAGCAAATGACCACCTGGCTTGCAACCTGGTATCCTGAAAAAGATCATGACATAGATTACCATCCCATGATGCGACCTCTTGAAAGTCTCAAGGGTAAAGAGCTGGACCAGGCTTTTCTTGAAGATATGATTCCTCATCATATGGAAGCAGTTATGATGTCTCAACAACTTATCGCTCGGGGATTGGCAGAGCATGAAGAAGTCGCGTTACTGGCCATAAATATCAGGAACAACCAACGTGACGAAATCCATACGATGATGAATTGGATATCCAAATGGTACTGAAAGCTCAAATAACTGAAACAAGAGAAGGAATTACACGAGGCAAAATTATGAGATATTAAGTTGCGTTATTAGATGACACATTTTGCACTATCATTTTGGGAAAATATAAATAAAGGAGGTTTTTAAATGTTTCATATGTGGGGGCAGGGATATGGTATGGGTTGGCTCTGGGTGTTTATCTTGTGGGCTCTAATTATAGGAGTTGTAGCAGTTGCAATTTACGTACTGTTAAATAGCAGAAAGCATAACCAAGGCTCTTCAGCAAATGTAAATTTACGCCAGGGAAATGCAGTGGACATGGTAAAGGAACGTTACGCCAAAGGTGAAATTAGCAGGGAGGAATATAAACAGATGATGGAAGACCTTAAAGAGTAAGGGAATCATCTGTCACCAAACCATCCTTAACAGGGTGGTTTTTTAATTTAATACTATTTCTCAGGCCTCTGGCCACTATCAGAAATAGTTATCTCAAAAACTTATAGCCTTGTTTTCCAGATGTTGTGCTGCTTCAGCA
>PXBH01000179.1 GCA_003565555.1 Cryomorphaceae bacterium
AATCGGCTCTGCGCATGGATGTTCCCGCTCCCATTGTTGCCGGTCTTGCCCATTACCAGTTTGTTACGATTCATCCCTATTACGATGGAAACGGACGGACGGCGCGTCTGCTGGCAACATTCATCCTGCATCGGTCAGGATACGGATTGAACGGGTTTCTTTCCGTGGAGGAGTTCCATGCGCGCGATTTGGCCGGCTACTACGCTGCCCTCGCCGTACATCCACACCACAACTATTACATGGGACGAGCTGAAGCGGATTTGAGCGGCTGGACGGAGTACTTCACCGGAATCTTGACGCAGACCTATGAAGCAGTTGCGGTTGAAGCGCGTCGGCTTGTGGATGCGGGGATTCAGACGGAACCGGCTTTCTTGCGAGATCTTGACCGGCGGGCACGTACAGCACTCGCACTTTTCGCGAAGACGGAGCGCATCGGCGCACATGACGTTGCCGAGGCGCTGGCCCTCTCGGAGCGGATGGCCCGCGTGCTGCTGAAAGAATGGGTTGAGGCGGGATGGATTGAAGTGGCGGACCCATCGCGCAAGGCCCGCTCTTATATCTTATCGGCAAAGTATCGGCAATACATGGACGGTTTATCGGCAATGACCGGAGGTTCTGCATGAGTCTTCAACACATCAATTCCATTAGCAATCGCCTGAGTCTCCGGCCTCCCCAACGGGACTCTCTGGAAATCCTGGCCCGGGTCTGTGAGATCATCGAGCTGTCGAAGGATGCCGATCCGGTTTCAGCATTGACGGCGATCCGAAGCGAGTTTCCCACGGTCGAGGACTTCGAGCGGGAGTTCCCATCGCTGTGCTTCTCCATTGCCACGGGTGTCGGCAAGACGCGACTCATGGGTGCGTTCATCGCGTACCTCTATCAGTCCGA
Source organism: Cryomorphaceae bacterium (assembly GCA_003565555.1). GTDB lineage: Bacteria > Bacteroidota > Bacteroidia > Flavobacteriales_D > Cryomorphaceae > T3Sed10-241. The sequence goes on from PXBH01000179.1 coordinate 889, forward strand.
GGGCATACGCAATTTCTTCGTGCTGGCCCCGAATCTCACGATCTACAACAAGCTCATAGCCGATTTCACGCCCAACACGCCGAAGTATGTCTTCAAGGGAATCGGCGAATTTGCCGTGCATCCACCACTTGTGGTCACCGGCGGTACCTACGAGGACGGGCGTGGCGTGCGGCGTGCCGACATGTTGCCTGGTACGGACTGGGGACAGGATGTCCACATCAACATCTTCAATATCTCCAAGATCAACAGCGAGGTGCGGGGCGGCAGCGCACCCCGGATCAAGCGGCTCAGCGAGTACATCGGACAGAGTTACTTCGATTATCTCGCTGGACTGGAGGACCTTGTCATGCTGATGGACGAGAGCCATCGCTACCGGGCCACGGCGGGTGTGCGGGCAATCAATGAACTGAAGCCCATTCTAGGATTGGAGTTGACCGCCACTGCGCAAGTCGAGACCGGCGGGCGGGCCGTGCAGTTCAGGAACGTAATCTACAGCTACCCGCTTTCATCGGCCATGACGGATGGGTTCGTCAAGGAACCCGCCGTGGCAACCCGCGAGAACTTCGATCCCACTGCCTACTCGGCCGAAGGGCTGGAGAAGGTGAAGCTCGAAGATGGCGTGCGCATCCATGAGAACACGAAGGTTGAGTTGGAGGTGTACGCCCGCAATAGCGACAAGCCCATCGTCAAACCGTTCATGCTGGTCGTGGCGACCGACACGACGCACGCCAATGCCCTGCAAGAAGTGATCGAGGGCGATAGCTTTTTCGAGGGGCGGTACAAGGGCAAGGTTATCCAGGTACACTCCAATATCCGGGGCGAGGAAAAGGACGATGTCGTCCAGCAACTCCTGACCGTCGAGCACGCGGACAACCCGGTTGAAATCGTCATCCACGTCAACATGCTCAAGGAAGGATGGGACGTGACCAACCTTTACACGATTGTTCCGCTGCGGGCGGCGAACTCCCGGACGCTCGTTGAACAATCCATCGGTCGCGGATTGCGCCTTCCCTTCGGTAAGCGTGTGGGTGTTCCGGCGGTAGATCGCCTGACGATTGTTTCGCACGACAAGTTCCAGGAGATCGTGGATCACGCCAACGATCCGGACTCCATCATCCGAGCCGGTGTGGTGATCGGTCGGGATATTCCCGAGGCCGGGCGCAAAGCCGTGGAAGTCAAGAGCACCTTCGAACAGGCAATCTCCGGCGGCACGATACCCGCTCGGCCAGCCGCTGCCGGACAGCCAGCGGCCGAGCAGAGGAAACTCTTCGAGAAGCCGGAGGAGCAGGCCGTTGCCAAGGCAACCTATCAGGTCATCAAGCAGTACGAGCGACTCAAAGGCAGCGATCAGCTTCAGGGCACAGCCGTCCAGCAGGAGATCGTACAGAAGGTGCAGGAGATTGTCCGACCGGCCCAGGGCGTACTGGAAGGTATTTCCGAGGTTGTAAACGTGGCCCAGGTGGTTCGCGAAACCACGGAACTGTACCGGACGCTGTCCATCGATGTGCCGAAGATCGTGGTCGTTCCCAAAGGCGAAGTCACCTGCGGGTACAAAAAATTCGACCTAGACGTGGGGAATATCAATCTCCAACCTGTTGCGCAGGACATCCTGATTCAACACTTGCATGAGAACCAGCGGTATCGCTTGCAGGATGGGTCGGGTATCGTCAAGGAGAAGCGTCCGGAGGATTACCTGGTTCGTGGCCTGATCGACTTCGACGATGTCAGCTACGACGAGCACGCCGCGTTGCTGTACAAACTCTCCGGGCAGGTTGTGGCGCGGCTGCGGTCATATCTCTCGGAAGAAGACGACGTAATCAATGTCCTCCAGTTCCACCAGCAGGCGCTAGTCAACCTGATTCACGCCCAGATGCAGCAGCACTA
>PXBH01000172.1 GCA_003565555.1 Cryomorphaceae bacterium
CCCGCCGGCATGAAGGCTCTGATTTGCACTTCAAGCATCATGCAGGGACTCGGCATTATGCTCGCCGGTCCAATCACCCAACGAAATGCAACCTTCGAAACCGACAGGGCCGGTTTGAACATATCGGGTGCCTTTAAAGCCTGGGGCTTGCCGGCCTCGGTGTCCAATCAATACGAGGAAGAATTAATTTGCGGCGGCATTATGATCGGAACCGAATGTCGGCTCAATCTTCACGACGAAAAAATCGCCGATCAATGGCGGGCGTGCAAGGGGGCACATATCCACCTGCACCACGGTTCCGACAATGCATGAAAATTAAAAAAGAGGATGCTCCCCCGGCCCTTTGCCCGGGGAGCAACCCGTTAGAGCTATAGTTGCGGCACCTCTGCCGTCCAAGTGGCACCGCTGATGTCGGTCAGGGTGAGGTGGTGGGTTCCCGAAACGCGGGCATTGCCTTCCGGCAAAGGGAGGGAAATAAAAGCCCGCGCGCCCAGCGGCACCACAAGGCTGTGGGCACCGGGCTTCACTTTGGCCACGTAAGCATTGGAAATTGCATCGAAGCTCAGTGCGGCCATATCATCGCCCTTGAGCGATAAGACCGCATTTCCGGAAGGGTCAATCAAATCGATACCGATCAAAAAAGATCCGTACACATCGACACCCTCCACCCTGAAAATTTCGAATTCCAAAAGCCCGTCAGCCAGCCGCGCATCGGCGATTTCGATTTTCGGCTTCACCGATTTGTTGTGCAGGGTGCCCCATACGCCGCCGTGAAAATATTGGTTGGTAAACAGGGTGAGCCCCAGGATGGCCACTGCTCCGGTGACGGCAATTCTCTTCAAAGAGCGGAGCGAAATGTCCAAAACTCCCGAGCTTAGCCATTGCCGCCATGGAGCGGGGCTGCTGTTCGATTTTCCGGAGAGATACCCGTCGAGCGAAACCTTGCCGCCACCGCTCAGAAACATCACAAAGCCGCCGGCCACGCCCAGCACACCGATCTGCCACTCGTCGAGGCAAGTGGTGCCGATCCAGCCCGCACCGAGCAGGATGCCCATCGCCAGGCCGAACACACCCACGCTCATGAGCCGCGTCATGTACCCGAGCATGAACAGCAGGCCGACCACCCCTTCTACGATCGTAAAAATCACCATGGCCCACCACAGTACTTCCGGGTTGCTCACCATGTATTCGATCATGGGTTTTATCCCCAAGGCGTTGGGGAGGAAATGGTTAAACTTTTCGCCGATGTAGCCGGCAGATTCGGGATCCGGCTTATTCTCGAGGACCAGCCGCCGCCAAAATGCGGAAAAATAGGTCCACCCCACCACGAGTCGATGGGCGAGGGTGAAGAGTCCGGCAAGGTCGTATTGCTGCACGATTTGGTCGCGCTGCATATTTGTTTTTGAAATCATGTGTACAAGTTTTTTTGGTGCGCCAAAGAGCGCACGGATTGACTGCTCCGATGATCGGAACAGGAGATGTAAGTCGAAAAACGGGTTGACTTACAGCGCTCTTTTGAGCTGCTTGTACAAAATGTAGCGTTGAACTTTGGGGCCGAACTCCCGCCTTTCGGCAAATGCGACGGGCTGAACGGTGGCCGGGTGGAGCCAATCGGTGAGAGCTGCGGCAAGCATTCCGAATGAATGATTGTCCGGCGTGATTTTTAAAACCGAAGGGGCTTCAACAGCATTGGTGATGATTTCTAAAGCCGGGCAAGCACTGTATTGCGCAACTGTGGTCTTGGAGGGTTGATACGGCTTGGAAACCTCCAAACCCGCCGACATCTCCACCGACTTTCGCAACCCGCAGGAAGACAACACGACGGCAAAAACCAGCACTGCAAAAGTTCCCCACCGCAACGCGGGCAACGCACGCTTGAGGAATGCCTGAGCTTTGGCGGAGTAAGTGTTTTCGCTGTGGTTCACCTTACAAAGGTAGGTTTTCGGGATGCGCAGGGGATGCAAAAGGTGTTAAGCGGTTTTGGGCAACTGGCGGAACATTAATTCACATAATGAAAAATGAAAAAAGCCCACACTCTCCGTGCGGGCCTTCTCAAGTCGATTTTCAGACAGCCACATCAATGCGGCAACCGTTTTAAAATATACCCATACGTATACGTCCCCAAAGCCGCGGCGGCGATCACCACGATAAACACGAGGTAGCCGTACCCGAAGTTCACAAACATGGGCCCGGGGCAAGCGCCGGTGAGGGCCCAACCGGTGCCGAATATGGTGCCGCCCACAATGTAGCGGGTCCATTGCTTTGATTTGTCATTGAAAGAGATGGGCGTACCGGTGATGTCTTTCAACTTGAGTTTTTTGATCAGCGCCACGCCTATTGCTCCGAGTACCACGGCTGTGCCGATGATGCCGTACATGTGGAAGCTTTGGAAGCGAAACATCTCCTGAATGCGGTACCAGGAAATGGCTTCACTCTTGGCCATCACGATGCCGAATACGATGCCGGCGAGTATATATTTGAGTGCTTTCATGTGTTCTTTTCTGCTTTAAGATTTTCGAAAAAATGCTGCTCGCCCGGCTTAACCCAGCAATAGGGGGAGCAATACGTAAGTGGTAAAGAGACCCCCGATAAAGAAGCCGATCACCGCCACCAGTGAGGGCAGCTGCATGTTAGAAATACCGCTGATGGCATGGCCGGAAGTACAACCCCCGCCGTAACGTGCGCCGAAGCCCACCAAAAAACCGCCCGCAGCAAGCATGATCCAGCCGTAGCCCGTAGTGAGGGCCTCCCAACTGAA
>PXBH01000175.1 GCA_003565555.1 Cryomorphaceae bacterium
TCAGAGTGCCTTCCACCGAAGCCTGTTGTTCCTGCTGCCTGGACTTGCGTCTTTCATTTTCAAGCATAAGTTCGCAACTGTACTTCCTGCGGCAATAATCCTGATACCTTTGATCATCCATTTCCTGCTGGATGTTTTTTAAGATGCCAAAAAAATAAGGAAGAGTGCAGTGCCCGGAATCACGATGGACCGCTTTTAAAAATGCCTTTTCAGACTTGATGATCGCTTCCATGTCGTAATGCTGGATGCATTTCTTTGCTCTTTGCAAAGCGCAAGGTTCCAGAGAAATCCCGTGCTGACTGATAATCCAGTCCAGATGGTCCAGCTTGGGGAAATTCTTAGCTTTCCGGTTTTTGTTTGCCTTGTACTCCTGATGTTTTTGCCGCTGCCGGGCCTTATCCTGGTCGCAGACCTGGTTTTGCATGTTTTCCAGGGGGGACTTCCGAGGGCTGCGAAGGCTCATCTGGTTGCGCATGCTCACATATACGGCAATGATATTTTCCAAAACGCTCTTACCCAAAGCTGGCAGGGATGAAGTATCAATTCGAATTGACCCTATAGTTTTTTTCAACTGGCTGAACGCTCCCTCGTCTGTCCCGTTGCCTTTGGGGTTGCCAGGCCCAGCAGGCAGGATTTCAATGTCGTGTTTTAAAAGATAGTCCAGGACATCATCGCTCAAGTTGGCACTGCCATGATCGCAAATTATAGCCAAAGGGTGGCCCCATTGCCGGACATGCTGTTCAAGCACGTTTAAGACCGCATCTCCGGTTTCAGTGGAACTGAGTTCAAAGCCGGTATGGCAGAAGCTGTCCACGTCAACGCACAGTTCAAGATTGTACTTAAAAACCTGGTTGCCCAGGATGATTTCAAGTTCGCTGCCATCCAGACTGAGCTGGCCGTTGGGTATGCCCCGGCACAGGCTTTGATAAAACATGGGTCTTTTCTGCCTGGTCTTAGGCCTGTACAGGTCGTTGGCAATCAGGATATCCTGGATTGTCTTCCAGCCCAGATTGAGGTTTAGTTCCTCTTTTATCTTTTGGGCAAAACGCCTGATGCGCAGGCTCTTGCCCCGCTCTTTGAATTCTCTGGCCTTATCCACCACCATGCGTACAGTGCTGATATCCACCTTGGCCGTTTTGCCCCGGTTATCGACTTTTTTATAGAGTCTAAGCTCCAGATCGAACTCCTGGTTCCAGTCATCAAGGGCACTTAAAGATACTCCCAGGGTCCAGGCAACAAGACGAAGCGGCCTTTTACAGCCTCGCAGTAAAACTACCGCTTTTTCTTTTTCTTGCGTTTGGAAGTGTTTTTTTTTGAGGCCAGCCACTCATCAACATGGTGGATCTCCCAGGCCAGTTTGCGGCCCTCGTTCTCAAAATCGACCCGGTCAAAGTCTGTTTTGAGTTTTTCATACTCCGCCCGCAGCCTGGCCAGTTCCTCTTCGAGCTCTTTTTGCCCGGCTGTATCAGGAATACGTTTTTTAACCCACTGGTATCCGGTTTTACGGGATACTCCAGCTCTTTGACAGACGGTTGTCACGTCAAAGTCCTTGTCCAGGCCCTTTTCCCTCTGAATCTGGCGGGCCTGAATCAGGATGGCCACTTCTTCCGGGGTCAGCGAATCAGCCACAAGATCCTCCTTTGATCATGACCGGCTGTCCCAGGATGTATAAAGTCATCGTTCCATCCGGGGCCAGCACCAGGTTGGCGATACTACGTTCTACACTCTGCACCTGGCTGGTAACATCGCAATCTCTGGCGATCTGGTCAAGGACCTTGTCCGCCTGGCCATGAAAACGCTCTGCCGGCACTAAAAGCCCCCCGATTCCTTGATGCGGACGTTTAAAATTATAGTGGTCCCCCCACTGCTCAAGAGCGGAACCCGCCTGCTCCAGGGTGGAAAAATGCGTCTGCCTGAACAACTCGTTTCTGATGTGCTTGTTCAAGGCTTCCACCTTGCCCAGAGTCTGGGGGTGGTGGGCACTGGCATGGGTGTGATCGACACCCTCATGTTCCAGGTACTTTTCAAAACGGTTGATGCCTCGCCAGGAATAAAAGACAAAGCCGCGGTCCGTAAGCAGTTCCTCCATCTTGCCGTATCTGGACACTGCATCCCGGACCAGAGTGGTTACCTCGTCTGCAGAGGTATGTTCCAGAAGCCTGTATCCCAGGATGAAGCGCGAATAATCGTCAAGGAGCAAAATCAGGTAGACCCTGGCCTTGTTTATGTGCAGCTCCAGGATGTCCATCTGGGCCAACTCCAGAGGTCGACCGGCTTCAAAACGTCTGGGCTCAGCCTTATCCCTCTTTGTCTGACTGGGCTCGTAGCCATTAGCCAGCATCACCTTCCTGATGCTGCGAATGGAAATGGTTTTGCCTTGTCTGCGTAGCTGGCTGCGTACCTGGCCGGGACCGAATCCCGGGTTGTCCTGCCATGTGTGCAGGATGGCCTCCTCCTGGTCCGGCGTGATCTCCTTCTCGCCCCGTCCAGGACGACTTGGCTGATGCTCAAGAAATGCCTCCCGGCCCAAGGCCTGGAGCTTGTTTCTCCAGTCATAAACAGTGGTGTAATGAACATCTGCAATCTTTGCAGCTTCCTTGATTCCGATTGTCTTGGCCTTCTCCAGAATGGTCAGCTTTTGCTCTTGATCGAAAAACTTGTTCGCCATAACACTCACTCCTCTGATTTGTGCCGGGAGAAAGTGTTACCCTGATCTAAACCATTTTGTCCGGATTCTTTTTAACTTTTACA
>PXBH01000040.1 GCA_003565555.1 Cryomorphaceae bacterium
GGACAATAATGTAAGTTGTTGGCAGAGAGGGGGAAATTCACCAGCTGCCCGGCATAGACTGTATCCTGAAACAGCGTATATTGCCCCAGGCTGTCCTGAAACGGGGGTGTTACGAATGGCGCATCGTTAAGGCCACAATCCCGCAGCAATAAAGACATGTCACGGAAAACCTCAGCTACCTTAACCCCAGCCTTGTAAGCAGTAATCTTTGTAGCAGTGATAAATGCACCGTTGGTGTGCGAAGTCAGAGTGACCTCTCCGGTATGTGGATCGAGATTGGCCGCAACATTGCTGGGGTTTTGGCTTGGCCCGGGCAGGGGCGAGTCCCACGAATAACCCGTGAAATAATTGGTCAACGGCGTATTGTTGCTGCTGAGGGGTTGAGCCCAGGAATACACCAGCGAATCAAGCTCCGGGTCGGCAGCCATATAGTTATAGGCAAAAGGGTATCCTGTGCAGATCACTGTTGAAGGGCCTTCCAGAAACCTGGGGGAGTTGTCGAAGCAGGTGTTCACGGGTGTACCCTGATAGGGATACATATAAGCCCTGATAAAGCCGGATGAAGTAGAAGAGTTTACGATATTCGAACTACTGTTGCGACAACAGGGATTTACAGCGAAATACCATCCGGAGGAAGGCGGCACACCGGTCAGAGGCACTCCGTTGGGAAAGGTCTGGTCACTGGTATACACAATTTCCTCCACTGCTCCTGACATTACGTTGCCGTAACTTGTTGTAGCACAGGTGGTGTTGACTCCTCCGGGACAACTGCAAACAGGGGAAATATCAGATGAGACAGTCCTGTGTATTGGGATTGCAAGATGTTCCGGAACATTGGTGGTAAGCTGCAAGCTGTTGGGAGAAGCACTTGCAGCACAAGTGCGGTACAATTTCACGATAAACCGGAAATTTCCCTGTGGCGTGCATTCCCAGGTAATCTCGCCACCCATAAAATAACAGGCTCTCACCTCCTGCCGTAAACCAGTGCAGAGGAAAGCCAAGAAGATAAACGCGCAAAGAGTGTGTCTCTTTTTCATCATGACATGGGTTTTATTCCTGTTGGTTAGGTTTGTTAATTGAACAACAATACTTCGGGGATTCAGCAAAAGCGTCACTGAAAAACCTCCATCCTTAAACACCTTGCTTTGCGCAATTAAGACAACGGCTGGACACCCCTGAGGGCACAGGGCTATCCAGCCGATATCTTTTGGTCAATTCGAAGAAATTACTTTCTACCGAATAACCGTTACAGTGCCTCTCCGCTCAAAGTCTTGGTTGGCGGCAGAGACAAAGCGTACCACATATACATACACCCCTTCGGGGACAAAGTCTCCGTTAAAGGTGCCATTCCAACCCTGTTCACGGTCGGTGGTATGGAACAGCTTCTGACCATAACGATTGTAAACCGAGAACTCGTAATTCCCCTCGGGAACATACACTGCAATCGGTCTGAACTCATTGTTCTGGTTCGCCTGCGGTGTGAAGGCCGACGGAATAAAGATATTGGGCTCCATCAACGCCTGCACTTCATTGGACAAGGCCGATACGCCGGATAATCCGTAGATGTTACCTGCGCCTTCCAATGCCTCGATAAAGTAGGTAAACATACCATAGCTCTCAGGCAGGCCGCTCACATCATCCACATGGTTGCCGGTGGCAGGAGGATACACACTGGTGGGAAGCCCTTCCAATACTCCATCCACTGTTCGCCATACGTTGTACACCGTGGGAGCTCCGGAGAACCCTTCATAGTCGTTCCATGCCAGCTGGTTGCTCTTCAGCTGCTGAATCGTCTCTATCGACAGGTGGATCGTACGGGCAATATTGGATGTGTCAGCGGCATAACCGCAACTGTCGATCACCACTGCACGGTAATAGTAGCTCTGCGCACGGAACGAAGCGTTGAAGTCGTTATAGGGAATCTCAGCATCGGGTGAAGGGGGAAGCGTGGCAATCTGGTTGAACGTCACCCCGTCAGTGCTGCGGAATAGCTCGTACTCACTTACATTCACGGTATTGTCGGTATACAGAACCACCTTCACGTGGCTGTTGTCCTCCACCGTGGCAGTCTGGATATAGAGGAAGTCGGGCTGGTTGGGCATCGATATCACGTTACACACCTCACACGGTTCGCTCACCTTGTTGCCTGACGGATCCACGGCCCTGATCATATAGCAGTATTCACGACCCATCACCAGGTTGCTGTGTGTGTAGGTGGTCGTACCCGCAGCGGTGGTGGTCAGCAGCGTGGTCACCTGGTCGTGGTCATCAATCACCCACACTTCATAACCCGCCAATGAGGGGGACATGTTGTTGTAGGCATTCCATGTGATCACATGCTCCTCCAAACACGGCGTTTGTTCAACCTCCACCAGGATGTTGTTGTGTGGCATACTCATCGCACTGGCGTTGCCGCAACTATCAAAGGCCTGCACAACATAGGTAAACACATCGGTACACGGATCGTTGATCCAGTCGATGTAGGTGGTGTCTTCACGACCCCAGATCGTATCAAGGAAAGTATTCACTCCGCCGCTCTGTGTATAGATCACATAGCCAATGGCATCACCATCGGGAACGGCATTCCAGTTAATGTGGTTTGTGTGGGTGGTTTGGTCAACGGTGACCAGGTGGATATCGGGTATGGCCGGTGGGGTGATGTTGGCAAAGGTGTCACCACTGATGTTGGATATGGAGCGGCACAGAACCACTCCGGTAGAGTCGTGGTAAAGGGTGTCCA
>PXBH01000170.1 GCA_003565555.1 Cryomorphaceae bacterium
GTTTCAACCGGGGGGTAAAAAAAGGCGACACCCCCCCGCTCGCGGACGATGTTCGCAGATTTCGGCCGCTCACCCGAGCGGAAATCCCGGAAGGAAATCGAAGGGATCAGATCACACATTCAGACGACAGGGAATCAGACGCCGCCCTGCTGCATTGACCCTCATTCGGAACTGCGGAATCCGTTAGGAAAATGCCTCATCTCAGAACCCCGCAGGCACCGTGCCGAGCGGGTCGAGGCGGATGTCCCCTTTTTGCCGCCCTCGTTTCAACCCGAAGGAGCGTCGCGCCCGCGATGCATTCCCGACGGCTTTGGCTATCTTGCGGGCCGAAATCCCGAATCCCACACCCCACGTGAAACACATACCTCTCCTTTTCCTGCTCCTTTCGGCCCTTGTTTTTTCCGGAAAGGCACAAATATCCTTGCCCCAAAACACCGATACCGTACCCCGACCGATCAAAGTCACCACCACCGGGACGGCCGAAATCGGCGGAAAAAAGATCGCCTACCGCGCCGAAACCGGACGCATGGAAATATCCGGTCCCGACCGCAAGCCGATGGCGCTCATGGGCTATACGGCTTACACCCTCGACGGGAAAAAAAGCGGTCCGGGGCGGCCCGTAATTTTTGCCTTCAACGGCGGCCCGGGCTCCTCGTCAATCTGGCTCCACATGGGCGCCCTCGGCCCGAAGCGCGTCCGCGTGAACGATCCGCACCCCACGCCCAATGCGCCTTATACCCTCGAGGACAACAAGCGCAGCCTCATCGATATGGCCGATGTGGTGATGATCGATCCCGTGGGCACCGGCATCAGCACGGCGGCGGGCGAGAAGAAGGAAAAGGATTTTTGGGGGGTGGATGAGGACATCGAAAGCATCTCCGCCTTCATCCGCCGGTACCTTTTGGAAAAAGGACTGATGAACGCCCCGAAATACCTCCTCGGCGAGAGCTACGGCACCTTCCGCAGCGCGGGGATTATGGACTATATGCAGGGCAAGGGCATCGCATTCAACGGGGTGATCATGGTCTCGGCCGTGTTCGACTTGCTCACGCTCACCTTCTCCGCCGGCAGCGACCTCTCGTACCCCATGTTTTTGCCCACCTACGCCGCTACGGCACATTACCACGAGAAGCTCATCGACCGCCCGGACGACCTCGACGCGTTTCTCGATGAAGTGCGCGCATTTACGGAGACGGTTTACATTCCCGCCCTCTACAAAGGCACCCGCCTCGCGCAGAGCGAGAAGGAGAAAATTGCGGATCGGCTCGCCTTGTACACGGGCCTTTCGGCAAATTTTTGGTTTCGCGCCGACCTGCGGGTCAAGGCAGGTGAGTTTTTTGCCGAACTGCTCCGCGATGAGGGCGAAACCGTGGGCCGCCTCGATAGCCGGTACCGCGGCATGAGCCAAGACCTTATGAGCCGCACGGGCGAATACGATCCTTTTACCACCTCCCTCGGGCTTCCCTACACTGCGGCATTTCTCGACTATTACCACCGCACGCTCAAAGCCGATCCCACCGTGGAATACCACACAAGTGCCTACGGAAAAGAAGGTTTCAAGTGGAACTGGGAACACAAAGGCAACAAGTCTTGGGGCACGGTAACCTCCATCACCACAGCCCCGGACATGGCCCGCACCCTCACGCGCAATCCGCATACGAAGGTGCTCATCCTGAACGGTCTTTACGACCTCGGAACCCCCTTCTATGCCGTGGAGTACACCCTCGACCACATGGGCCTCAAGCCCGAAATTCGGGACAATATTTACATGAAATACTACCCCTCCGGACACATGATGTACACGGATGAGGAATCTTTCGACGCCTTTGAGCGGGATGTTCGCGAATTCATTCGGCAGACGGCAAACATTTTCGGCGAATGAAATGTCTTTTAAACATGGATTTATTTTCGCCGCACCTCATTGATCGCGAAATGTCCGCCCTGCGCTCGGCGGGTATCGCGCTCTGCTTCCTTTTCTTCCTCCTTTCCGGAAACGGGGCTTTCGCACAGCATCCCGACAACGTATTTGACGCGGCGCGCGAAGGAAACACGGCCGTGCTCGAGACCCTCCTTAAAGCCGACCCCGGGCTTGCCGACAGCACGCAGGAGGGCAGCACTCCGCTGCTTCTCGCCGCTTATTACGGACACGCGGAGGCGGTTGCATTTCTCGCTCCGCGCACCGCCGAAGCCGATCAGCTCAGCAGCTACGGAACCGCATTGATGGGCGCCGCCGTGAAGGGGCATACCGACATCATGCGCATCCTCCTCGAGAACGGTGCCGACCCCGATGCAACCGACCGGGAAAACAATACGGCACTCACCTTCGCCGCCATGTTTCAGCACGAAGATGCCGCAAGGCTCCTCACCGAACACGGCGCAGATCCGACGGTGAAAAACCACAAAGGATTCTCCCCGGCAGATTATGCTGCCGTGCACAAGAATACAGTACTCACCATTCTTTTTGATCAAAACGATTAACCCCCCCACTTATGAAATATCTTTCCTTTCTCACCCTCTTTTTCATCCTCTCAGCTGCTACCTCCCTCCGTGCTCAAGACGGCCCGATGCGCACTTCGGGCGAAACCGAATTGCTCCCCGGTTATTTTGTGGAAATACAGCTTTTTCCCGATGAGGCGGTCATCCGCATGATCGGCCCCGCCGACCGCTGGCTCGGGGTGGGATTCAACGCCATCGGCATGCAAGCGGGCACCGGGACGATTTTCTACGCCGA
>PXBH01000144.1 GCA_003565555.1 Cryomorphaceae bacterium
ATTCGCAACATGCGCTATCCGGTTTCTTTGATTTTGGAGTTATTGGCCGCAGGTATGAGCAATGAGGAAATTCTGGAAGATTACCCGGATTTGGAAGTGGAAGATATTCAGGCATGCCTACAGTTTGCCGCAGAGCTTTCTAAGGTTAAAAGCGTTACCAAAGTGAAAGCCGCCTGATGCGCTTTGTCGTCGACGCACAATTGCCCCGAACTCTGTGCCTTTGGTTGCAGGGAAAGGGGCACGAGGCCGTCCACACCTTGGATTTACCGGAAGGAAACAGCACGTCAGATGTGAACATCATTGATTTCGCCGCCAAGCAGAATCGTGTGGTGATTACCAAAGACAATGATTTTGTGAATTTTCGAATAGTCAAAGGCAAGCCCGAAAAAATCCTTTTGATCACAACAGGTAACATCCGAAATAAAGAGCTCATCCGAATTTTTGAAAACAACTTTGAGGTCTTGTTCGGCCTTTTCACGGCAAATGCACAGGTCGTCGAAATGGATTCAGAAAGCATTACGGTCATCATTTGATGAAGCGCTTGTTTTCGGCCTGAAAGGACACTTAGCTATGTACCCCTGTGAAGGTAATCCCCCGCCCAAGCTCGCCGGCCTGCCGGTTGACCTGCCGAAGGCATGGCAGGCAGGCGTCCCGCGAATGTGTACCAATGCAGCCTCCGGCTTGACCACAAATCCAGATCGGATTAAAATCCTTATTTTTCAATTCCTTATCACCGCCCCACCCCCACAGTACATTGAAAAAAATCGCTGACAAACGAAACGGACACAGCAATTTTGTTGTATATTTATAGCACATCCACTTCCCGCTATGCAAAAAGACACCAAATCCTCACGAAAATCGGCTCAACATCATTCAGATAAAAGCGCGAAGAAGAGCGATTCCGGAAAGAAGACGGCTTCAAAACGCACCGAAAAAAAAGTTGAAAAGGCCGGCATAATTCCGCTCAGAGAGCGCGTGAAGTCAATTCCTGAAAATTCTCCCGAATCTGTCGAAAAGCGCGTGGTCTCTCCGACCATCGAAAAATTCAAAACAATCAGGGAAGGCCTTCCTTACACTGCCATTGACAAACTCAGCAAGAGGCTGAACACTTCTGTCAAGTCGCTGCTGCCCATTTTTGAGTTGGCCCAGACCACTTACAACAAAAAGAAAAGAGACGGTGAATTGATGGGCCGCCGGGACAGTGAAACAGTATTGTACCTGAACGAACTGATTGATTACGGAATAGAAGTGTTTGACGATGAAGAAGAAAAATTCCTGTACTGGATACGCAAAACCAACCTCTCCTTGGGCGGCGTAACTCCCGAAAGCTTATTTGACTCATTGACGGGAATTCGAGAGGTGAAAGGCTGTCTCGACCGAATTGAATACGGAAACATGGCCTGATGCGCGTATTTCGAATTGAGAAGCGGAAATACCTCGATCAAACCCTCAGCGGGCTTGGCGCAGCCATGGCAGAGCGAAACAGATGGAATAGCCGCAACACGCCTCTGGTCTACTCGGCTCAGGCACGTTCGCTTGCACTCATTGAACTGCTTGTGCACCTCGATTTGAGAAACGGCCCGCCTAAAGAGCTCTACTACGTTGAAATTGACATCCCCGACGAATTGCGCATTGCGCAGGTTGAAGCAAGCGCGCTGCCGCAAAATTGGACCTGCCACCCACCCGGCTTTAGAACCCAAAAACGGGGAGATCAATTTGCAAAAGAACAACAAGCCCCGGTGCTGCGGGTCCCGAGCAGTCTTGTGCCCCGGGAGTTCAACTACCTCATCAATCCGATTCACAAAGACATGGCAAATATTTCAGTGGTATCGGCAGAGCCATTGACATTGGACGGCAGACTGACAGGCGGCTTGAACGGTTAGCGTTGAAGCAGCGCCTCCTGTAAAAAAAACTCCCTATATTCGGCCTACCAATCGCTTACCGTGAAAAACCTCCTTACAGCACTGCTCCTTTTCGGCACCGCTTTTCCCGTACTCGCCCAGGAATTCGACGTTCGCTCCTTCGCCGCCGATCCGCAAGACCTCCGCGCCCGCATGGCCGACCGACGCACCGTAAACGACGAGCGCTGCGCCGTGGTGGTGGTGACCACCAACATCCCGAACATGCAGTTCAACTCCGACATCGGCATCGTGGATGTGGAGCACACCGACGACGGATACGAACTCTTTGTAGCCCCGCGCGAACGGCGCATCAAACTCATGGCAACGGGCTTCCTCTCCCTCGACGTGCAAATGCCCGAGCCCGCAAAAGCCCTCACCGTTTACAAGATGACCGTGGCCTCCAAAGGGCAAAAAGCGCAGAGCGCCGATGTGGTGCGCGTCACTTTTCGGATCAGCGAAGAAGCGGTGTACGTGCGCCACGGAAGCGGCGCCCCCGTGATGGCCCCCGGCCGCAATGCCACCTACGACGTGCCCCGCGGAACACAGCAATTCACCTTTATCAAAGAGGGATTCCAAGAAGAAGTCCTCGACATCGAGGTCAGCGAGCCCCGGGCATTCGACATCACACTCAAGCCGGGTGCACCGGAGAATTCCGTGAAACTCCCCGGATTTGTGATCGCCACAAGCGAACCCGCCGGGGCTGAAGTCTTTCTCAACGATCAGCGCGTGGGCCAAACGCCCTATCAGGGCCGTCAACTCCCGGGTAGTTACACCCTCGTGTTGCGCAACCACCTCTACCACGACCACAGCCAAAGTTTTGAGC
>PXBH01000098.1 GCA_003565555.1 Cryomorphaceae bacterium
ATATCGGGTGAGAAAAAGAAGAAGTCGGGATCCTCTAAATGGCTCAAAAAGGTGAAGGGGTGGTTTAAGAAGTAGGAGGGAGGCGGTTAGCGGGCATCCGAATCCCATATCAGTGTAAATCAAAATACCGAGTCGGAATGTACCCGAACATCTTTAATGCGTAACTACTCGTTGAGATTCGGCACCCTACGAAAGCTTACTCAAAGTCAGGGTAAAAGTGCTCCCCGACCCGAATTCACTGTCGACGGTGATTATTCCGCCTTGCGCTTCGACAAACTCCTTGCTGATGGCAAGTCCGAGACCCGTACCTTCTTTTTTGGTGCCGGGAACGCGGAAATAACGATCAAATATTTTGTCCTTGTATTTCGGTGCAATGCCCTGTCCGGTGTCTCTCACCGAAATTGAAACGGCTTCGGGCTGCTCTTGAATGGTCAGGTAGATCGTCGAGTTGTCATAGGAGTACCGTATGGCATTCGAAATCAAATTTGTCAACACCCAGGCCGTTTTCTCATTGTCGGCCCGCACTTTGGAAACCTGCTCGGGACAGGTCAATTCAAACTGAATTTGCTTTTGATCGGCCTGTACTTTGTTGGCGTTGACGGCGTATTGCAAAATTTCTCTCGGATCGGCCGGGAGCAGAGACAGCTGAATGTTGCCGCTTTCTACTTGGGTCATGTTGAGCAATTCACCCGTGATTTTAAGAAGCCTGCTTGCGTCGTCTTTAATGCTCTCGATCAGGTGCTTTTGTTCGGGATTGAGTTTACCGACCTGTTCGTTTTCCAAGAGTTGAAGACTCATTTTGATCGAGGAAATCGGTGTTTTAAATTCGTGCGACACAGTGGCGATAAAATCGGTTTTGGCCGAGTCGAGCTCCTTGTACTCCGTCACATCCCTGAGAAGAATGACGTGCCCGACCACCTGCCCGACAGTTTCGCCGGTAGGAACAAACGAAATGTGCTGAATGTCTTTTTCGAAATAGCTTTCTTTTCCGTGGGCAAAAATTTTCATCGGCTTTCGGTTGCCGATCTCAGGTTCTTCCTCAATATTTTTGACCAATTCCCGCAAGAGATCATACTTCAATGCCAAATCCTTCGAGTGATAACCGATCAGTTCTGCATCCGGTATTCCCAAAATCTGGTTGGCCTCTTCATTGGCGAAAATGATGCGCATATTTTCATCCAATCCGATCACCGGATCGTGCATCTTGTCAATCAATGCTTCAACGCGCTTTTTCTCCATCATGAGCTTTGCCAAGTTGCTCTGGTTGTACTCTTGAAGTTTTTGCGCCATTGCGTTGAATGACTTAGCCAGCTCGCCGAATTCACTGTGCCCCTCGAAATGAACACGTTCGGAATAATTCTTTTCCGCAATCTGTCTTATGCTTCCCGTCAATTCTTTGATCGGGTCCGCAATGTTTGACGGAAGCTTCACCAGCAAAACGAACGCAATCAGAAAGCACAGGGTGCCCGTGCCCGCGATCCAGAATACGGCACTGTTCGCGGTTGTTTTTGCCATTTCGCTCTTGCGCTGTATGGCTTGCATATTCATGTCCATCAAACGGAAAATTTCTTTTCGAATTTCCGATCGAACGGCCCCGTCGTCGGGGTTTTCCCTGTACTGCTTGAAGTGAGCCCGCAATGCGCCGGTCACTTCGTTTTCAGTTATTTCCGTAATGTTGTCTTCCTGCTTTTTCAGGTATTCATCGAATTGCTCTATCGCCGTACCGCTGTCGTTTTCCAGATACAGGAGCATGTTTCGGGAGTACTCCAATGTGCGGTAGTTATCTACGAGCACATTTTCGGTATCTTCCTTCAATTCGTACATGTACCTTGCACTGACTATGCTCAAGAGCAAAATCAACAGAAACAACAGTCCGACGCCCAAGGTCAATTTGGTCTTTATTCGCATGATTTCGGTTTTATACCCTTCATATCGTGTTTATTACACATTTATTTCAATCATTCGATTCACTGCCTGCGGATCAACTCAGTATGACCAAGTCAATTTTACTTGATTTCAGCTTTTTCAAAAGCTCATTGAATACATTGGTCGCCAAGATAATGTTGAGTAGGTTCAAATGCGGTTTGCCGACACATATCGTCGTAATTTTACGCTCCTCAGCTTGTTCTATGATGGCCTTTGAGATCGTTTTTGTTTCAACCTTGATGATCTCGGCTCCCAGTTCGGTGGCCAACTTGAAGTTGTTGATCAGGTGGCGTTGCTTGTCCAGCGGTATTCTGTCGGCGCTTTCTTTCGGGGTTTGAACGTACAAAACGTACCACTTGCTGTGGTAGTAATTCGCCAAGCGCGCGGTCTTCCTGATCACGGTTTTGGCGGTTTTTTCATTGCTGCTGATGCACGCCATAAACCGCTCGTGCTTGAGGCCCTGAAGCTTGGTTACTTCAGTCTCAACTTTTCGTTCTACTTGTGATGCAACTTCCTTCAGGGCCAGCTCCCTCAGCTGCAGTATATTTTCACTCTTGAAAAAATGCTTTAAAGCTGCTTCCGCTCTTTCCTTTCGGTAAATTTTTCCCGCTTTCAATCGGGCGATCAGTTCATCTGCTGTGAGGTCAATATTAACCACTTCGTCGGCTACGGCGAGCACCTTGTCCGGGATGCGCTCCCTCACTTCCACACCGGTTACGCCTTTTATTTCTTCATTGAGACTTTCAATGTGTTGAATATTCACCGCCGTGATCACATTGATCCCCGCGTCGATGATATCGAGCACATCTTGCCAGCGTTTTTCATTTTTGCTGCCTTCAATGTTGGTGTGGGCCAGCTCATCGACGATGACCACTTCGGGCCTGAGGTTGATGATGGCTTGCAAATCCATCTCTTCCAACTCTTTGCCTTTGTAGAACAGCTTCCTCAGCGGGATCACGGGAAGCCCGTCGATCAAGGCATGCGTCTCTTCGCGGTTGTGGGTTTCGATAAACCCGATCTTGACGTCGATGCCGCTTTTGAGCAAACTATGGGCCTCTTGCAGCATGCGATAGGTCTTGCCTACACCAGCTACCATGCCGATGTAGACTTTCAGCTTTCCTCTTCTTGACTGCTTAATCAGATTCAGAAATTCTTCCGCAGACCTTCTCGTTTCTTCCAAATTTCAGGTTTAAGATAATCACTCCGGGCATCGCAACCCGCTATTCAAAGAAAATACTCAGCGAGGTTCCCGCGAAATAGTTGCTGGCAGTCCGGTTCTCATTGCTGTCGATAAAGATATCATCTTCCCGGCTGTTAAACGTCCTTGCTTCCAACCGCCAAAGCACATTTTCCGCGACCCTGATGTCCATGTTCACCGAGTATCCGAAAGTCCCGAAGCCGTTCGGCGTGCCCGTCGAAATAATGACCTCGCCTGCATCGGAATAGTATTCCGCTCTGGCGGCAAACGACAGCTTGGCGTTAGGTGCGTATTGAGCAATCACCACGGGTGAATACCATACATCGTAATCGCTGCTTCCCTCGGCCTGCTGCTGCGCGCCGATGTCGAATCCGGCGATCAATCCGAATTTCGGATTGAACTGAAACTGCCCGTAAAAGTTATGGAAGTAGCGCATCAGTCTGAGACTGTCGGGTGTATCGCTTCCTACAAATGAACTGCTGTTGAGGGTCACCCTTTCATTCGGGGTCCACGTAACTTGGTGACCAAACCCGGGCAATTGGTTTCCGGGCACGCGCTGTATGCGCTGCCAGCCGTTCAGAACCAAGCCACTTAAAAACCACTCCCCATTATCGCTTGTATAAGAGATTTTTGCACCCGAAAGGAAGTAGGGGGAGTTTTCTGCCAAGATACTTCGGGTCATGTTCCAACAATCGGCACCCACGGCGCTCTCAAAACCGATGTGCGAGGCGAATACCCCGGCATCTACCCAAAGGTTTTTGGTTTTGGAGATTTTGACACCCGCGTTGGCTTCAAAGATGTTTTTGAGAACCCCGGGTTCGGCAGCCAAGTTGGCATTGGCATAGGTGCCCGTCATCAGAGCCAATTTACCCCTGACCTTGTCGGTCTCGTAGTCGGCTTGAATGAATCCGAAATTCATGTTCACTTCGTTGTGTCGGTTGAAGGAGTACAGAAAATCGGGGCGGTTGTGGTCCGTGGGGTTGCCGAAGTCATAGACGTAGTAGGTTTCAAGGTAGCCGTTGATTTTCAGCGGATCTTCCGCAGGCTCTTGTTGGGCAAATGCGTTGATGACGATAAGCGCGAGTGCCGCGGATATGATTGACTTTCTCATGATGACATTAATTAAGCACACTTGGTCCGGAAAATCCTGTGATTCTCTCTCACCTCGTGCACGGATCGTTGTGTGGTTTGTTTTTTACTTTTTAATGTTATCGAGGGCGAGGTTGAGCTTCAGCACGTTGATGCGTTCCGTTCCGAATAATTCCAGCAACGGCGCCTCTGTGTGTTTTGCGATCAGCTGAGCTACATCATCTTCTGAAATATTGCGAACGGCGGCAATGCGCTTCGCTTGCACCCGGGCGGCCTGCACGGAAATGTGCGGATCCAATCCGCTGCCGGAGGCGGTGACCAGATCGGCGGGGATCTCCGACGTATCGATGCCGGGGTTTTTCACCAAAAAAGAATCGATGCGCGATTGCACCTCTGCCAAGTGATCGGGGTTGGTGGGGCCGTGGTTGCTTCCGCCCGAACCGGCGGCGTCGTAGCCGACGGCCGAGGGGCGGGACCAAAAGTAGCCGTCCGATTTGAAGGTCTGACCCACATTGATGTGGTGGGTCTTTCCATTGGCCGAAACGGTAAATCCTTCTCCCTTTCCGGGAGCCAGTTGAGCCACCCCGTATACCGCGAGTGTATAAACGCCGCAGAAGAACACCAGACACACCAGTGTCAGTCGGAGGGCGGGAATTAAATTGCTTTTCATTGTTTTTGGTTTTTTTCGACGTGGGGGAGTTTTGGAACCGCTGCGCTCCCGCACCCCCCGACAGTCGGTGATCAGATAAAGAGTGAAACAAAAAGATCGATGAGCTTGATTCCGGCGAACGGCACCGCCACACCTCCCAACCCGTAGATGAACAGGTTTCTGCGAAGTAAGGCGCTCGCGCCGATTGGCTTATACGCTACGCCTTTCAGCGCCAACGGAATAAGCAGCGGGATTACGATGGCGTTGAAAATTACTGCCGACAGAATCGCACTCTCGGGACTCGAGAGCTCCATGATGTTCAATCCTTGGAGTGACGGTATGGCCACAATAAAGAGCGCGGGAATGATGGCGAAGTATTTCGCGACATCATTGGCTATGCTGAACGTGGTCAGTGTGCCCCTCGTCATCAACAGCTGCTTTCCGATTTCCACCACTTCGATCAGTTTGGTGGGGTCGTTGTCAAGGTCCACCATATTGCCGGCTTCCTTGGCAGCTTGGGTACCGCTGTTCATGGCCACTCCCACATCGGCTTGGGCCAGGGCAGGGGCGTCATTGGTTCCGTCGCCCATCATGGCCACCAATCGGCCTTCAGACTGCTCTTTTTTGATGTAATTCATTTTGTCTTCGGGCTTGGCCTCGGCGATAAAATCGTCTACACCGGCCTTTTCGGCAATGAATTTCGCCGTAAGAGGGTTGTCGCCCGTTACCATCACTGTTTTGATCCCCATCTTCCTAAGGCGCTCAAAGCGCTCTTGAATGCCGGGCTTGATGATGTCCTGCAGCTCGATCACCCCGATGACTTTTTCGTTTTCGGAAACCACGAGCGGTGTGCCGCCGTTGCTGGAGATGCGGGTCACCGTATCCGAAACTTCGGCCGGGAATTGATTGCCCGCCTCTTCGCACAAATCTTTAATGGCATCAGCCGCACCTTTGCGAATGCGGGTATTCCCGAAATCGATTCCCGAACTTCGGGTCTCGGCGGTGAACTTGATGTACCGCGCATCCTCAACGCCGTAGCTTGCAGGATCGGTTTCGGAAAGCTCAATAATCGACTTTCCTTCAGGGGTTTCATCCGACATAGAGCTGAGCACCACTGATTTTATGAACGCTTTTTTATCCATCCCTTTTACCGGGTGAAAATGTGTCGCTTTTCTGTTTCCGATGGTGATGGTTCCTGTTTTGTCGAGCAACAGAACGTCGATGTCACCCGCTGTTTCGACGGCCTTACCGCTTTTGGTGATCACGTTGGCCCTGAGTGCCCGATCCATTCCCGCAATTCCGATTGCCGACAACAAGCCGCCGATGGTGGTGGGAATCAGGCAGACAAACAGCGAAATAAAGGCGGCAATGGTGATGGGAGTTTCGGCGAAGTCGGCAAAGGGCTTCAGCGTGACGGTCACAATGATGAAGACCAGTGTAAAACCCGCCAGCAGGATGGTGAGCGCAATCTCGTTGGGTGTTTTTTGGCGTGAGGCACCTTCGACCAGCGAGATCATTTTGTCCAAAAAGCTCTCGCCCTGTGCCGTGGTCACGCGAACTGCAATTTTGTCGGACAGCACCTTGGTACCGCCCGTTACCGAACTTTTGTCTCCGCCGGCTTCGCGAATGACCGGGGCCGACTCACCCGTGATGGCACTCTCATCAATGGTCGCCAGGCCCTCGATGATCTCCCCGTCTGAAGGGATGATATCGCCCGGTTCGCAAATGAAGACGTCGCCTTTTTGCAATTGCTGAGAGGTGATCGACGAGATGTGCTTTGATGACAAAGCGCCCATGCCCTCATCGTTCAATACATCGCTGCGCACGAGTTTGGCGGGCGTTTCTTCCCTGGTTTTTCTCAAGCTGTCGGCCTGTGCCTTGCCTCGAGCTTCGGCGATCGCTTCCGCAAAATTTGCGAAGAGCAGCGTGAGCAACAACAAGAGGAAAATGGTCAGGTTGTACCCGAATGAGCCCTGCGAATCGCTCGTGAGAGCGAAAACGGTGACCAAAAGCATGACGAGCGTTCCGATTTCAACGGTAAACATCACCGGATTCCGAAACATGATTTTGGGGTTGAGCTTCACGAATGATTCTCTCAACGCCTGTTGCACCAATTCTTTTTGAAAGAGGTTGTTATTTGATTTCATTGTATGTGTTTTGCACCGTTAACTTCGGTTCCTGTTTTGAGATTTTTTGGCTGATTCAGGTCAGTGAAAAATATTCGGCAAGCGGCCCCAAGGTCAGCGCCGGGAAGAAGGCCAGCGCCGCGACTATGGCGATCACCGCAAATACCAGGATGCCGAAAGTGGAAGTGTCGGTTTTGAGTGTTCCCGCGCTTTCCGGGATGTATTTTTTGGCGGCCAGCATTCCGGCGATTGCCACCGGGCCTATGATAGGCAAGTACCGCCCGAGCATCATGACGATGCCCGTGGCTATGTTCCAGAAGGGTGTATTATCTCCGAGGCCTTCAAATCCGCTTCCGTTGTTGGCCGATGCGGAACAGAATTCATATAAGAACTCTCCGAAACCGTGGTGGCCGGGGTTGTTTAGCCAACCGGCATACGCCTCCGGACTGCCCACATAGAGATAGCTTGCCAGTGCCGTGCCTCCGAGAATCATCAAGGGGTGCAGAAGTGCGATGACCATTGCGATTTTAACCTCCTTGGCTTCTACCTTCTTACCCAGGAATTCGGGTGTGCGCCCCACCATCAACCCGCCGATGAAAACGGCGAGAATGATGAAGACGTAGAAGTTAATGAATCCCACGCCCACGCCGCCGTAGAAGCTGTTAATCATCATCCCGAGCATGGCAAACATGCCGGTGAGGGGCGTCATGCTGTCGTGCATCGCATTAACCGATCCGTTGCTCGTGCTCGTGGTGTTGATCGCCCAGTAAGCGGAAGCAGCTGCACCGAAACGCACCTCTTTGCCTTCCATGCTTCCCGCGCTTTGGTCTATTCCCATCTCTGCAATCGCGGGATTGCCGATCATCTCGAAATAGATGGAGGGAACGACCAAGCAGAGAAAGCCGACGGTCATCACCCCGTACACCACGAGGGCCAATTTTTTGCGCTTCAGCATGTACCCCATGGCAAAAACCAGGGCAATCGGAATCAAAAAAATGTATACGGTTTCCAAGATGTTGGTCAGGTAGTCGGGGTTTTCCATCGGGTTGGTGGAATTGGGGCCGTAGTAGCCGCCGCCGTTGGTGCCCAACTGTTTAATCGGAATGAAGGCCGCTGCCGGACCGCGACTCACGTGCTGTTCTTCGCCTTCCAACGTGGTGATGGTGTCTTTTCCTTCAAAAGTCATCGGGGTGCCGCTGAACACCAGGATCACCGCACCGATGAAAGCGATGGGGAGCAAAATTCGAGTACACGTGCGAACGAAAAAGCGGTAGAAATTGCCGAGTTTCTCGGCGGTGCGCTCCTTCATCGCGGTAAATAACATCGCACAAACGGCGATTCCCGTGGCCGCGCTGATAAATTGCCAAAGCATCAAAATAAGCTGTCCCGCATAAGAGAGCGACGTTTCGCCGGAGTAGTGTTGGAGGTTGGTATTGGTCACAAAGCTCACCGATGTATTGAAGGCCAGATCGGGGCTCATGGAAGGATTGCCGTCGGGGTTCAACGGCAGCCAACTCATATTGGTCAGCACAAACATTGAGATGAGAAACCAGAATGCATTGATGGTGAGCAAGGCCCACAAATGCTGTTTCCAATTCATTCCCTTGTCCGGGTCAATCCCGCCGAGGATGTAAAAAACTTTGTCCAACGGATTGAAGATGGGGTCGAGCCAAGTTCTTTCGTCATTGAAAACCTTACCGATGTATCGACCCAAGGGGATGGCCAAAGCCATCACCGTGATATACATGAGGATTACTCCGAGTATTTCAGTGTTCATTTTTTAAGTTGTTAGAAGGTAAAACAGCCAAGCCAATAGTCGGATGCTGAAATAGACAAACAGAAATACCGCGACCATTTGCAGCACTGCCGTGATGTCACTTTTCAGCTTCTTACCGAACTTTGGTTGCATTTAGAATTTTTCGGGTTTGAGAAGTACGTAGCCCAGATAGGCGAAAACGGCGATTGCCAGGATGAATAATGCGCTCATTGTGTTCAGTTTTCAAGAATGGTTTTCAAATAGGCTTGTTTGAGTTTTTCGGGAAAGAGCTTCAAATGTGATTTTAACCCGGCCGGCGACTCCGATTGGGAAAGCACCTCCAGGAACTCGTTCTCAATGGCGTTTCGATCGTGAAGTGAGCCGCTTATATACAGCAGATTGATGACTCCGATGACCTGTGTTGCTTTCTTTTCCGCTCCTTCGTTGATTTGTTCTTTGCAGTATTCCGCAAGTTTTTTCAACATGGCGTATTCGTTAAGCGGTTCCATGTCGTTGGTGGACCAAGGCAGCCATTCCTTCAAGGTTTTGACGATTTTGGTTTCCATGATGTGCATTTTTTCAAAGTCATATCTTCCGCCTGCAGGACGCCTCGTGCGCACCCGCGCTTTATCGTAACTCTTCGGAGTCATTTCGAATGGTCTCATTTAAATGCCGAATGCGTTAAATTGTCGGCAATATTCCGCCTTCAATTGTTGCGGAAACAAAATCAGGTAATCCCGTCCCCAACTGTAATTCATCTCCAAGAGGGTAGTAAGCGGGAAAATGAATTTGTTGGCGATCAGCGATCGGGTGTATTTGTTGCCTTTAATGAAGAGGCGTTCAGCTTTACCGAAAAGGGTGGTCACTTTTACGGTGTCGCCGTTGAAGATGGCGTCGAGGGTTGCGAGCTCTAAAGCTTCAATTTCTTTCGACTGTGTAATTTCTTGTGTTGACATGAGAATAATAGTTTGTTTGAATCTCCCAATGCCAAACTCCGTTCCCTAAATGATAGAAGGAACTTAAAGTGTTAGTATTAAAAATATTGCGATTTTAGCTCGCCGTGCCAAAATGAAAAACCCTTTCATTTTGAAAGGGTCGATCTTAGCGTTTTGATAGGGTTGAGCGGGCGCAAGGCGCCATCGTAAATGTGCTTAGCGGCATTCACACGGCCGGGCTCAATCCAGTCCGTATTCGGAAATTTTGCGGTACAAGGTGGTCAGGGCAATACCCAATAGCTCTGCTGTTCGGGTCTTATTGCCGTTGGTGTAATTGAGCACTTTTTGAATATGGAGTTTTTCTGCGCTCGCCAGCTCAAATGCCGAGAGTGTTTTTCCTTTTCGCGCAGCAGTGTGCTGTAATTCAACAGGCAAGTGCTCAACGGTCATGTGATCATCACAAAGAACCACACTGCGCTCTACGATGTTTTTCAGTTCGCGAATGTTGCCTTTCCAACGGTGTTGCTTCATTGCGTCGTAGTATTCTTTTGAAACGGACGTGATTTTTTTGTTAGCCTCGGAGGCAGATTTCTGCAAGAAATAATTTGTGAGCGGCTCAATATCAGCGGTCCTTTCCCTCAGAGGCGGGAGTTCAATTTGAAATACCGAAATGCGGTAAAACAGGTCTTCCCTGAAGTGTCCCGAATCAATTTCGTCTTGCAAATTGCGGTTGGTGGCGGCAATGATTCTTACGTCTACTTTAGAAACTTTCGTTTCTCCGACGCGGAGAAACTCTCCGGACTCCAGCACACGCAGCAGTTTGGCTTGTAAGTCCAAAGCCATTTCTCCGATCTCATCCAAAAAGATCGTTCCCCGATCGGCCTCTTCAAAAAGGCCCTTGCGGTCTTTGGTTGCCCCGGTAAATGAACCGGCCTTGTGACCGAACATTTCACTTTCCAATAGTTCTTTGCTGAAGGCCGAGCAGTTGATGGCCACGAATTCTTGTTTGTTTCTCGGTCCCGACCGATGAATGGACCGGCCAAACACCTCTTTACCGGTGCCCGTTTCGCCCGTCAACAGCACCGTTGTATCCGTACCCGCAACCCTCCGCGCCAAGTCGATGGCTCTTTGAACAGGTTTCGAATTGCCGATGATGCTTTCAAAAGAGAGCTTATCCGCCGGTCGATTCTCCCGTTGTTTCAAGCGCTTGTTTAAATCAACCCTTTCAACAGCCCTCGAAAGCAAAGGGATAATTTTATTGTTGTCGTCGCCTTTGGTAATATAATCAAACGCACCGTTCTTGATGGCGCGGACACCGTCGGAGATGTTGCCGTAGGCAGTCAGCAGAATGATCTCTGAGTCGGGATGTAAGTCTTTGATCTGAAGAGCCAGATCTACGCCGTTGCCGTCGGGTAATTTTACATCGCAAAGAATGACGTCGAAAGCACCTTTTTCAAGTTTCTTCATAGCCGATTTGCAATCGGCCGCCTGTGTAACTTCAAAACCTTCCAGACCGATAATTCTGGCCAGAAGTTTTCTCAACTTCTCTTCGTCGTCTATGATTAATACTTTTCTCAAAATGCTGTCAATCAATTGAAAAAAATGCTCGCCTGCGGGTCTCCCGGTTTTGTCGTCCTGCATCGCACGCCAGGAGCGGAAGAGTGGGCATGTCGCAGGAGGCGGTGGTCGAGTGCTGTCTCGTTGATGTGTAACGGCTGATGTCGGTCTTTCATTCTACCGGTCTGATTATACAATGCATCACACAATAAAATTATTTTTCACTTCGCTTCCGGTTCAAGAACCCCTGCAAATCTTTGTTGGAACCGTACAGCACCAAAATATCCGATTCTTCAAGCTTTTGATCGGGACCGGCAATCCCCTCAATCTTCAATTCGGTTCGGCTTTTTCCCAGCAGGCTCTTCACCTCTGACTTCTGCATGGTCGTTAGCACCAAGAGGTTGAAATTTCTGCGAAAGCCCACTTCCCGGATCGTTTTGCCGAGGTACTTCTCCGGTACCTTGGCTTCTACAATGCTGAAATCTTCGCTCAGCTCAAAGGAGTCTACCACGTTTTTCACACACAGTTTCTTGGCCCAGCGTTCTGCCGTCTCTTCCTCGGGGTGCACGATTTCGTCGACCCCAATGGCCTCCAGCACCTTTTCGTGCAAGGGGTTGATGGCGCGGCTGATCAGGCGCTTGACCTGCATGTTCTTGAAAAGCGCGGTGGTCATAATGTTGGCCCCCTGATCTTCTCCGATGGCAATGATCACCACATCGGTATCCTCAAGCGGCAGCCCCGACACCGCAAATTCTTCGGTCGCATCCATGCATATGGTGTGAGAGATCTTTTCCTTGAACAGGTCCACCTTCTCCATGCGGGTGTCTAC
>PXBH01000001.1 GCA_003565555.1 Cryomorphaceae bacterium
AAGCTGTTCTGGATGCGAAATCAGCAATTGAACACACGCTGCAATCTTCGCCGGATATTGATTCGTGTGTTCTTGGATGCACGCACTATACAGTCCTAAAGCAGTTATTGCGTAAAGAGTTCCCTGACGTACGATTTCTTACACAAGATGAGATCATCCCGACAAAATTAGCAACGTACCTAGGCGCACATCCGGAGATATCGAATAGGCTACATACCACAGGTGGGCAAGATATCATTCTGAGCGACACTAGTGTTTTTTATAACGAGGTAGCATCCGAATTTCTAAAAGGGATTGGTGATGAGTTCTTTACGGCGACCAAGTAGTGGGGGAGGACGGCTACAGACACAGCATGTGTGGTATACAAATAGCAAAGATAAAAGAGACAGAGAATGTAGCGATAGATGATACTACTAGAGAACAGAATGGCCAATCAAGTGGAGGACAATATAAAACGAAATGGTTTAGGCTAACTGAACGAAGCGGCAATCAACTGGCAGGGGAATCTAACTGGCGTAATTTACCAAACGTCGCACAATATATCTTTTGCGACGTACCAACGAACTGCGGGCTTATCACTTCTAAAATGCCTCGCTCTGGCACATTAACCCTATGTACCCTACGTCTCACTTCTAATACGTAACCGTACTGTGTTGTACGTTGATGTGGTCTTACAGTATCTTTGATACTGATCTGAGTGTGTTTTAAGATTTTTGATATCCGAGCTAGGTTCTATTGTATGACTTGATCAACCTGTCTCTCGTATCGGTCATAGGTACTTATTAGCCGACTCGTATATCAGCTTCCCGCTACTTACCTAGTGCTTGCTTCAAGCACCCTCTTACTTACTATCACCTACCTCCCCCACTTAAGGCCTAACCTTTTTAATGTCGCACAATATTAATATCAATTACTTGGTTAGCTACTTCGAGGCGGACTGCACTGGTTGGGTCTTTGGTTGGGTATCATCCATCTCTTTGATAGTGCTTTTGATCGATTTTGACTGCTCCTTTTTTTGTGCTTGCTTTCCGATAGCATCACCAAAGTGAATATCCATACCATTGATGATCCTCCCGATGACTGATGGTTCGAGTCGCGTTAGTTTCCGCTGAATAAGCGCGGCATCGAGTATACGGGCTACTTCGTGCTTTGTAAGGTAGTCGAGGTCGACTTCACTTCGGCGTGGCGGTACGCTATTACCGAGTGTACGCATCTGAGAGTCAGTTTGATAGGTTTCTTTTAGCCACCGGAGCAATTGGCCTGAAATAACACTCCCTTCGGCGTATGGTTCGAGGACCGCTTTAATATCTAGATCAAGGGCGCCTTTGTGTTCATCGAGTATATAAAACCCTTCAGCGATCGCCCCCATCATACTGTATTCGATCGCATCATGGACCATTTTTGTAAAATGCCCTGAGCCAGGTCCACCTACATGGGCGCAACGCGCTTCTCGAGCGATGGCTTGCAAAACAGGCATGGCGATCTGGATCGCTCCCGCTTCTCCGCCAACCAATAGTGACGCACCACGCTGTGCCCCCTCAGCACCACCAGAGAGTCCGCAATCAACGAAAGAGATACCCTTATCTTTGCAACGTTGATGGTGCTCGATACTACTTTTAAAGAAGCTGTTACTGATATCAACTATGATGTCACCTTGATCAAGTATTTCTAGCAAGTCTGTGATCGCACCACGTACATACTCAGCTGGGATAGCCACAAATACAATACGAGGAGCATCCGATACCGACGCAATTGTCTCGGACAATGTCTGATAAGAAGCGATCCCCTCCTCTTTGGCGTTCTCGCGAGCGGACACAGCTACATCAAAACCGACCGGATCGTATCCCTGCTGCAGAAGATTTACCGCTACTGCGGACCCCACCTCCCCCAGACCGATGTGAATGGTTCGTCGTGTTTGCATATATTGAACTATAGCGTGACTATGTCTTCCACGCAAATAAAAAATGAACTCGGATATCCGAGTTCAAGGACGACCATCTCGGATTACCGAGCTCGGATATCCGAGATGGCTCCCACACCTATCTCGGATATCCGAGATAGGGTATGTTTCAAGTAAAATTGGGTTCTAAAATATCAATTTTTTAACAGCGTTACTGTGCAGTGATAACTAAGTGCTCGTGCGAAGGATCATACTCAAACGTGTACTGACCTTCAAATTTTTCATTGAGCAGAACTATTAATTCTGGTTCAGATCCTAATTCAAAACTGATATCTTTCCCGTTTCGGTCTGTGACAGTAAATAAGGGCGTGCCCCTATAGACTTTACTATCATGATCTTCTTCCATCTTCCTTTTGTCAATGTCTGATATTTTAAAGTTGGCAACAAAGCCTTCCAGTATCTTTTGTTTTATCTCGGGGTCTTCATAAAGTTCTGTGGATATATTATTTCCGGTGTCATTATGCTCAAGCGCGTACAGGACGAGTTCTTTATCTATGACCTCTCGAGGTAGCGACCAAAGTTGTTCATGACGCTCTCCGCTTGGTAAACAATCGTAGAAAAACTTCAAGTATTCCTTGTCGTGCTTTAGTCCACTATCTATGAAGTTTACATAGGACAAAGCATTTTTTGGATCTAATCGGGTTGCCTCCTCGATCATAGAACGGTTTTTAGCAATTTCTTCGGGGTATGTCCTGAGACGCTTCCACGCTTCTTCTGGGAAGGCGCGTAGATGTTGC
>PXBH01000117.1 GCA_003565555.1 Cryomorphaceae bacterium
CAAACCCCTCGGCAGCGGAGAGCTGCACGGTATCTCCGCGGCACATGGCGTGGCTGCGCGGCACGGCATCGGTGGAGATCACGGGGCAGGAGGGGGTGTAAGCGAGGGTGAAGGCGGGGTGGTAGTTTCCATGTGATATATTGGTATGATGAATTTTGATGTTTATTGGTGATTCGTCAATAAGTAGATCATTTATCACAGCAATAGCATCGTGCATATGGAAAGATTGATTTGCAGTATCTCCATTTAAACCTTCTGCCACACCATCTTCAAAATAGAAGTGACCTTGAACTCCCTGTGTAGGAGGAACGGTGGGATCCTTACCTCTTACTTCACCTAGTGTATCATCATTGAGCCAAACGGTAGAGCCGCTATTTTCGAGGTCGCCAATATTCGAGGCAAAAAGACTAAGCAAAAGTGGAAAGTTACCATCGAATGGTGGTGTAATCAATTCATAATCTTGAATATGATCTTGCCGCTGGTCAGCCGTGTAGAGCCTAAAACACACGTTCTGATCAATATGGGGGGCTTCGTAGAGGATGACCAAGTAGATTGACCACCATCCCCAATTCCAGGCATTCTCGTAAAATTGCTGTGGAGGAAAATCAATGGTCACCAAGCTGTCTTCAATTAGCACATTATCGGTTACATCACGCACGTGAACCGCGAAGGGATGGCTCCATGGATTTGAGAGCGGGGTTTCCGGACCCACTTGTGAACTTGGATCCCAAGTTACTTCTGCATCGTTCACGAACATAGTATGAGGTGCTATATTTCCCGTACGTCGTGTTATAGCATAAATCGCTCTTATGCTGAATTCGGGTTTCCAACGCACTTGAGATTTTACCCCTTGATTAATTCCTCTATTACCTGCTCCTGTTACAGTAATGCCTCCTGTAAAACAGTCTTCTGCAAACAATATCTGAGCGTTAGCTTTTTGCAAGACGAGGGTGGTTGTTAACAACACAAAAATACAGCTGTGGCGCACGATCGAAGGTGAAATAACAAACTTAACATGCTGAATTGTTGATAAATGCATGCGGTAAAATTAGTGAAAAATTCTCCTTACAATGTTTAAGTGACAATTGAGTTTGTCAACTCTGATACAGTTTCACAAAAACGGCGTTTTTCAAACAGCATCCTTCCGGTTCAACTTCAATAGTAACAGTTGAGTCCCGGAAAACCCGAAATGATTATGGTCGGAGTAGTTTTGAGAGCTGCTTGTTTCACTGTGTATGCTCATTTCGAATGACGGCAGCTATGAATGCTAGCGTATCAGTAAATTGTACGAACTCCGCGTCACTCAGAAGGAGGCACGACTGAAGAGCCTTCCCGTCCGGAGGCGGGTCTCCCTTTTTGGAGGCAGATCGTTTATCCGGCCGAAATTCGTTCTCCGACTTAGGAGACGCTTCCCGCCCCTCAAAAAAGCGGGCGAGAATGGTCGGGCAGGCACTCCGGCTGCGCCGGCGTTCTGAGTGACGATTGCTATGGATGCTGTCCTAAAAGTAAACAGCTTATTCCACGCGTCTGCCGGACGGACAGGCAATGCTGCGCCCACCGGCGGTAATGAGGTATTGACCACATTTCGACCGCACAAAAGGCACAGGCAACTTTCAGAGCGCAGTAACAGCGTGAATATAAATGTTGCCTGTCCAGCCCGCACGTACGGGATGATCCGGCCACTTGAGTTTATTGACAGACCCTAAATAAATGACGTTGCGTTAATCCGGATGAGATCTCTCACTGCGTTCGAGATGACAATACGTTTTTTTATACGGGCGGTGGTTGGGGGAGAAAGAGGTGAGGCTCCGCCGCACCTCTTTCTCCCCCAACCACCGCTGTACCTCCCGCGATCCATGTCATCTCGAACGCAGTGAGAGATATCCCGATCTTTTACGCATACTCTCCTACAGACGCTTTCAGACCACATTGAGCCTATTCTCGCCCACAGTAATACTTTCGAAAGCGAACACCGGTCCGGAAATAATTGGTCATTAGCGCCACTCCACCGCATATCAAACTAAGGCGGAAACAAATTCGCGGCGGTTTACCCGTGCTAAAGTCAGGGTCTTCGACCTGCAGGAAGCGTGGCAGCACCGCTCCCATCAGGATCAAAATCCTTGCTATCTTCGCGCCCGTAACTTTTGCCGAAAAGGCGTAACTGCTAAAACCGAATACCCATGGCCCACGACTTGCTCAAAGGAAAGGTCGGCATCATCACCGGTGCCCTCGATGAAAACTCCATAGCTTGGAAAACCGCCCTCAAAGCACACGAACAGGGTGCGCGATTCGTACTCACCAATGCACCCCTCGCCATGCGCATGGGCGCGATCAAAGAACTCGCGGAAGAGACGAACAGCATTGTAATTCCCGCAGATGCCACCTCGATCGAAGATATCGAGAACCTATACAAAGAGGCGAAAGCCCACCTCGGCGGCAACTTTGATTTCATCCTCCACAGCATCGGCATGAGCACCAACATCCGCAAGGGCAAAAGCTACGGCGACCTCAACCATGAGTGGGCGCTCAAAAGCTATGACGTGTCCGCACTCAGCTTCCACAAAATGATGCAGACGGCTGAGAAAACGGACGTGATGAACGAGTGGGGCAGCATATTGGGCCTCTCCTACATCGCCGCACAGCGGGTATTCCCCTTCTACACCGATATGGCTGAGGCCAAAGCGC
>PXBH01000095.1 GCA_003565555.1 Cryomorphaceae bacterium
ATGTCAGCAACCATAATTCGCGGCAGCCACACTTTGACGTTTTCAAGGTTCTTTCCTAAATCTGGAGGCGTGGGGGGTGGAAGTGGCAATGTGTCTACATTACCGGAAAGAGAATACTTTGGGATCTCGTCCTCGATGGCTCGCTTGTTCGGCGTGAAATCCATGTTCCCACGTTCAATTCGTGCGTGAAGATCGTAGGTTCCATAAAGATTGACAAACAAGATATGGCGCACGACGGCAGAGAGACCGCCGTCATAGTAGATAGCCAGCTCGTCAAGCGCCTGACGTATTGGTTCTGACAGGTGGACCTTCACAGGCGTATCGTTTTCCTCAAGCCCTTCGAAATCTCTTCCTGTTCCGCTCAGGTAGAACTGTCTCTGAGCCAGTTTTTGATTTGCAGCGGGTTGCTGACCCGATTTCGGTGGTGTCCATCCTCGCAACTTTTCGAATAGGCCCATGGCTGAATCTCCTCTTGCAACGCG
Organism: Cryomorphaceae bacterium; assembly: GCA_003565555.1. Lineage (GTDB taxonomy): Bacteria > Bacteroidota > Bacteroidia > Flavobacteriales_D > Cryomorphaceae > T3Sed10-241. Next base: position 483 of record PXBH01000095.1, read on the forward strand.
AGCTCTACGAAAGTAGGCACAGTATGCCAAAGGCAGTTCTCAGAACACAAGAAATGCCCCAAGCCGGTAACTGTCATGCTGCCTCGTGCTCTGCCATGGTGTATGCTGGCGTGTAGCGCTTCGGCCCAATTGATTGGGGTAGCCAGACCGGATTCTAATTCAGGCGTGCCAGCGAGCGGGGCCAGTTGTCCGGCAGCACTGGACGGTGGTTAGCTCTCGTCCCAAAGTGCCTCTTCCACTCACTGCCGGAATCGGCCAGGCTGACTCGGTCATTGATAGCCGGGCTCTCGCTAAACTTCATGGTGTTAGGCAATGAAGGCAGGATGCCGGGAAATCTCCGTCGGGCAGCACTCCGGCGAGGAGTCCCGGCGCCCAGTCATTTTGGACTATACCCGGCCGAGAGGCAGAGGCGCGCCAAGACTGGATTATTGGCGTATCCAAGAGTAGTGCGTCAGAACCTCCTTCTGGGCAGGTGGCCGCTGAGCGTGTCAATCTAGCACTGCAAAATCTCGAGATCCAGAAAAACAGAGGGGAATTTAGCTTAGCTAAGGTCCGGAGCTGAAAAACAGCCCTGATTGACCGATGAGCCGAAAAATCGGAGGGGAAAAACGCCAGAACGTGGTGACTTCGTCGATACTTGAGAACGTCTCGTCAGCATCAACGGCTGCGCTACGTAAGTTGTGAGTCGTAACGCCCGGACGATCCGTACAATGCTGGCGTGGGCTTCCTTCCAGCAAAAACCCGCAGTAGGAGCTTTTCAATGAACCAACGAACGCATCGCCCGATCTTTCTGGTTGCACTGACCGCAACTTTCATGCTGGCCTCGGGCCTGGCAGTATCGCAACAACGCCTCGGCAATCTGAGCAGCAATCCTTACGACAGCCGCTCGATCGCCAATCCATACGGTGCCGGCAGCGCATACCGCTCCGATGGAATCAACAATCCATATAGCCGTTTCGGCAGTCCGTACTCCAACAACAGTGCTACCAATCCCTACGCCACCCAGGCGCCGCGCATGTATGACAGCCAGGGCAATTACCGCGGGCGGTTGAGCACCAATCCCTACGATCCGGACTCAATCTCCAACCCCTATGGCCGATTTGGCAGCCCGTATTCGCCGGACAGCATCAAAAACTCTTTCGGAGCCGGGTCGCCCTACCAGCCAGACTCGCCAAGCAACCCCTACGGCAGCGGCTGGCAAATCATCAGCGATGAGTGAGAACACGCCGAGATATGGAGCATGGCTAACATCTGCTTACGCTGCTGCAAAGATCAATCTTGATCCGAAGTGTGATCAGCTTTGGCATCTGTTCGGCTTGGACGAGGAGCCTGAAGAGCCGGCGGATCGCGAAGATGAGGAAGACCCTTCATACGATCGTGCCGCACATTTTGATGATCTGCTGAGCCTCGTGCCTGCTGATCATCGGCAGCTCAGTGAGGTCAGCTTCGAGATCGACCATAGCCCCGGACTGAGCTGGGACGTCGAGATGACCTGGTTCCTCGGGCCGGCTGAAAATCCGGCCATGGAGTGGATGCTTTACTGCATCAACTGGGACGACAACTGGGAAACCTATGAAGTACTTTGTGTTGCTGAGTGCCAGGGCTTCCCCTCACCGGAGTTGTCGGCTGCCGCGATGCTAGAAGCGGTGTTCAGAAACTGGAATCTTCATCAAGACGCCGACTATCCGGGATGGCACCTTGTTGATGAGCTGAAGAAGACTGATAGCGGATGCCAGGGACCTGCGCCGTTCGGCACTGGCGGTAATCGCAGGGACCAGTCATAGTTTTGAATCACGGAGATGCCGAGAAATCTCCGCCTGACAGTGCCTCCGGCGCTGGGTTGGGCGGCACAAGACCAGAGCCTAGGCGTTACCGACGGCCCTATATCAGAATTTCATTTTGGGTTGAAGGCCGCTTCCTCCGTTGACCTATCACTGGAGGCAATCGGATTCCAGGGAGAATCGCAGGGGAAAGTTCGCACTATCGCCGGTCAAATGGCATGCTGCATGGTGTATCCCAGATGCCGCCGCCCTAAAGGTAGAACCATGCGTGGAGCCAACGCTCACATCATCGCCACCGCTTACCATGAGGCAGGCCATGCACTGGCCGCCATGAGGGAGGGGGTTCCGGTGCAGTTCGCTCAGATCTCTCGCCGGGTACCGGGCGCTGGCAGAGTTCGCCTTGGCCCACGCATCA
>PXBH01000187.1 GCA_003565555.1 Cryomorphaceae bacterium
ATGATGAAAGACTTTCTGCGCGCCATGGAAATGGATATGGCCGGTAACAAAATGATCATTTTGATTCTCTATATCGTGATCGGGTTCGGACTGTTTGGCACCATTCTCACCATGATGCTGGAGCGTATCCGTGAGTTTGCCATGATGATTGCCATTGGCATGAAAAGATACCAACTCGCGCTGGTGTGCCTTATGGAAAGCATTTTCCTGAGCCTGATCGGCGTGGTGGCAGGAGTGATAATTACATTCCCCATCACCTTCTACTTCAACAGAAACCCCATTCCGCTCGGAGGGGAGATGGCAGACTTTATGGCAGAGTATGGGTTTGAAGCGGTCATCCCCACATCGATTGATCCGGTGGTATTCGTCTCGCAGGCTGTAGCGATCTTTGTGATTGCCTTCCTGATCGGATTATACCCGGTGTACAAAGTATTCAGATTACAAGTGATTCAAAAAGCAAAATAGAGGAGCAATAATGAAAACAATCTTTAAAATATCGTGGAGAAACGTTTGGCGCAACAAAGCCAGAAGTTTGGTGATTATTCTGGCGATCGGCTTTGGGCTCTGGGGAGGTATCTTCGCTACTGCATTCCTGAACGGTGTGATTCAGCAGATGTTTGATTCCGGCATCAAGAGCCATGTTTCGCACATTCAGATTCATCACCCGGAGTACGACCAGGAGCGACTTACTGAACTGTACGTAGATGGCTACGATGAGGTGGAGCAATTCCTGTCGGAAAGCGACGAGGTGGTGGCCTTCTCATCGAGAACAATTGCCTCTGGCATGTTCAATACAGCTTCGATGGTATCAGGGGTTGAAGTGATTGGCATTGACCCGACGCAGGAAAAGCTCACCACAGATCTGAAGGCACACCTCGTGGAGGGTGAATACTTCAATGGCGAATTTGCACATCCGGTGCTGATCGGCAAGCAGTTGGCCGACAAGGTGAAAGTTGATCCGGGAAGCAGGATCGTTCTTACATTTCAAAACATGGAAGGGGACATCACTTCGGCGGCGTTTCGGGTAGCTGGCATCTACCGCACAGCCAACAGCGGCATTGATGAGCGCAACGTTTACATCATGCGCAATGAAATGGAGGAGTTACTCGGCAGCAATGGAATTGTGAACGAAATGGCCATACTCCTCAATCATCATGATGATTCGGGAGAATTCAGAGAGAAGCTGCAGCAGGCATTTCCTGAACACGAAATCCGCATTTGGTCAGAGATCGCTCCGGAGCTGAGTTTTATGACAGAGTTCTCAGGCATTGCCATGCTGGTGCTGGTTATCATCATATTGTTTGCCATGGCTTTCGGCTTGCTCAACACCATGTTGATGACCATCTTCGAAAGAACCAATGAGTTGGGCGTACTGATGTCGGTCGGAATGAACAAAGGGAGGGTGTTTCTTATGATTATGTATGAAACCTGCTTCCTCGTTGTGACCGGTGCAGTACTGGGAGGTGTGCTTGGAGTGATCACTGTAATGCTAACCGGCTCATCGGGCATCGATCTCACGTCCCTTGGTGGCGAAGTGCTGATGGAGTACGGAATAGACACCATCGTATTCCCGACACTGGATCGGATATTCTATCTGAATCTCTCCCTGCTTGTACTGGTCACCGCGGTGGCAGCTTCAGTATACCCGGCTTGGAAAGCCCTGAAACTCAATCCCGCTGAAGCAGTCAGAAAAGAGTAATCAGTGCTCAGACAACCACCATTATCAACAGAAAACAAGGTTGAGATTAAGGTTAAGGTTAAGGTTGAGGTTGAGGTTGAGGTTGATTACCGAGAACAAACATCAAAAAAAAGAAAAACAATACATCAAACTAAAAAACAATAAAGTCATGACAGTCATTAAAACTGAGAACCTTGTAAAGGTTTATAATTCGAAGCATTTACCAGTAAGAGCTGTAAACAATGTAAGTTTAGAGATTGAAGAGGGTGAATTCACGGCCATTGTAGGCCCGTCGGGAAGTGGCAAGACCACCTTGTTAAACATTATTGGGGGTTTGGACAAGCCCACGGAGGGGAAGGTGACCATTGCCGACACCGACATCACCGGGTTAAGTGACAGCAAGTTGATTGATTTCAGGCTCAAGAACATAGGTTTTGTGTTCCAGGCTTACAATCTGATTCCTGTGTTAACGGCACGTGAGAATGTCAACTTCATCATGCTTCTTCAAGGTCGCAGTCAACGCGAGATGAATGAGCGTGCGGAGGAGTTGCTGACGCAGGTGGGTTTGTCTGACAAGATGGATGTTCGTCCGAACAAGCTATCGGGTGGCCAGCAGCAGCGTGTCGCGGTAGCCAGGGCGCTTGCATCGCATCCACGTTTCATTCTGGCCGATGAGCCTACGGCAAACCTTGACTCACAGTCGGCCATGAACTTGTTGGATATCATGTGGAAGCTCAACCAGGAGGAGAACATCACGCTGGTTTTTTCCACGCACGACCAAAGGGTAATCGACAGGGCTCGTCGGGTGGTAACATTGGTAGACGGCAGCATTGCAAAGGATGAGGTGCGTGAGCCGGTAGTGCCAGCCCAATAAACACTTTATTCAACTTTAACACACTGGGTCCATGAACACGATGCAAAGCAACATAATGAGTAACTACAGGAGCCTGATATTGAGGGTGGTGTTGACCTTTTCGGTTCTTTTCATGGCTGGC
>PXBH01000044.1 GCA_003565555.1 Cryomorphaceae bacterium
CAGGAAAGACCTCTTTTCGCGGTTTATCAAAGCGACGAGGGAAGGCTTTTTACACGCCGCAGATCATCCCGACGAATCTGTAAAAATCCTCCGCGGGCATCTGAGCGCGTACGACCGTAAAAATATTGATTTGGCAAAATCGCTTGAAGTATCGGCACCGCATTTCGGCGACGAAGCGCACTGCGGCAAAATGAAACCCGAGAAGGTGGCGGCATTTTTGGAATGGATCGTTGAAAAGGGATTGGAAGACAAGGTCATTTTGGATCAGCCCCTGTTTACCAATGAACTGTTCGGATAAATCGGGGCAAGGGGGCAACCGCTATCCGCAGGACAAGAACCAACGTACTGCCCGCTCTCCGATTGACCGCTGTCAAAGTTTTGTTTCGCCCGCGGAGCGGGAAAATCTCTGTGCCCTCTCCCCGTAAAATGAAATCCGTAAATTGAGGGAACACGAAAATGCCCTACTCCCCATGAAAACGCTTTTTGCACGCGGTGCTGTTCTCACTTCACTGCTCATCACATTCATCCTTTGCGATAAACCCGCCGCGGCCCAGCGTCCCATCGAACGAGGCACCATCCTCAATCCCTTGGCAAATGCTGCCGCGGAACAGCCCGACGACCGCTCCCGGTGGTTTACCCAAGTGGGCGGATGGGGTGCCTTCGGCAGTTACGGACTCGGCGATGACCCCGACCACGCCTGGTATCAGCAGCTCGGTGCCTACATGGAAATTTTCCGAAAGGGAAACAAGGCAAGCCTGGCCTTCACAAGCCAAATCGAGTTCATCGCCGACCTCAACAACGACATCAACTTCAACCCGCGGGCCATATTTTGGGAGGAGGGACTCCTCTACACCCACCGCTTCGGGTCATCCTACCTGCAGGTGGGCTATTACCACCGCTGCAAGCACGACATTGACAACCTCGAAATCGGCGCGGAGCGGTCGCTGATATTCGGGAGTATCATGTCGAGTTTTACCTTTCCGCTTCGCCTGCTCCGCGAAGATGACGTGCTCATGTCGCTGCAATACGACCACTACACCGTCACTTGGGACCGCCGAACACCGGCCGTTTTCGAAGACGGTACCCGCGATTGGGACAGCCTCATCGCCTCGCTCCGACTCAATGCATCTTGGCGCATTCCGTTGCGCCCGTCCGCCGAAGGCCCGGGTGACGTGAACGTCTACATAGACGGATACGGGATGACCACATTTTACGGCAACGGCACCTGGTTCAGCGGGATGCTGCGCGCCGAGATTGCCAAAAAAACTGAGAACGGCGAGGTGCGCTTCGGGGTGCACGCGGAACACCTCGGGGATACGGGCATCCCGGTCGTCCCCGTGAGCGGCACCCTCATCGGCGTGGGCATCCGCGTGATGACGGCAGGAAGCGTGCGGTGAAATGCCCTGCAATCGCCGGAGAAATCCGATCCCTTTCCGAAACTTTTACCGTCTAAAAATCTTACATTGCGGTCAAAATCACCGCGATCGGCGCGTCCTGAACCCTGCCCGCGACGCATCCGAAACCGACCGAAAAAACAACACCGTGTCAAGCAGAATCATCATACTTCTCTCCGCGCTGTCAATCCTGTCAGGCTCATGTGCCTTCCACTCCGGCGTAGCAGACGGGAGCGTGGCCATCACCGACGGCAATTTTACGGTAACGGAAAACACCTACGGCTTCGCCAAAACCGTTCGCTTCCTCGGCATCGGAGGATTTAATCATGTGGCCCTGACCCATGCGGCGCGACTCGACATGCAGAAGCGGTTCCCTCTGGAAAAAGGAGAAGCTTACGCCAACATTATTACGGACTACCGGTGGTCTTTTTTTCCTTTTGTCGGTATCACGGCCTGCCACATCACCGCGGAAAAAGTACGCTTCGAAGCCCCGGCAAGCCCTCGCGAAGCTCCCCGCAGAAAGGAATCCGAAAGCTTCAAATTCGAGACAGGCGATGCGGTGCGAACAGTCGATCTGAAAACGGGAAGTTCCCGCAAAGCAACCATCGGTAATTCTGATGAGCTCACCTACCTCTTGATGTTTGAAGACCTTCGCCGCAAGCGGGTGCGCAAAACTCCCAACAAAGGCAACATCGTTGTGTACGACAAAAGACCTGAATACTACACGGGCCCGCTGCGCGTAGACGGCCGCGTAAGAAAACACAGTTCAAGTCAAGAATACATTGTCATAGGCTTCGGTGAAGAATTCCTCTTGGTGACCGACATGAGCGGCTCGATCGACTTGATCAGGTATCAGACCATTGCCGAGGTGCTGCCGCCGGAGTAGTTATTTCTACTGCTCACACCGTCCCCGTTATTGCCGGAAGTTTTCAGCTGATGCATGGAGGCAGCCCTTCAGACCTCGTCACCATCCGCGCCGAGCAATAAAACTTCGTATTTTCGGCCCGCAATTTGTTTTTGCCGCCATATGAAAATCATGCGCACCCCCCTTTTCGGGAAATCCCTCATCGGCCCGGTCCTACTCATGACTGCGGGCATCTTGCTGATTTCCTGCAAAAGGGATAAGCTCGTGGAAAGCTCGGCGCCCGAACGGCCCCGATGGGCGTACGGAATCGAACGAGGATACATCATCACCGAGGGCAAAGCGCGCACCCACGACGAAGCCAGGAACATCGCATTTACCGAAATCAAAGAGTCGATCGTCAATGCCGTCGCCGTC
>PXBH01000225.1 GCA_003565555.1 Cryomorphaceae bacterium
ACCACTAATGACACGAATACACACGAATACGTTTGAGGATGAAAGCGCCCTCCTCCTCAACCCCCGCTTTTCATTCGTGAAAATTAGTGTTCATTCGTCCATTCGTGGTCCCTTTTTCATCCGACGAAGGCGGTTTTTCTTTAACCACTAATGACACGAATGCACACGAATTATGTTTGCCGATGGACGCGCTCTGCGCCTCAGACCCCGTTTTTCATTCGTGAAAATTAGTGCCATTCGTGGTCCCGTACTCAGCCGCCGAAGGCGGCCTCAAATCACCTACCTTTGCCCGTGATGTTCCCCGACCCGAAAAAACAAAAAAACGCAACCGGGCCGGCCATGTCCGGAAAGCGCAAAAAACTCAGCATGCGGGAGCGCATCAGCGCCTTCAAAAACCTCCCCCGCTTCTTCAAAATGATTTGGGAAACGAGCCCCGCAATGGCCTTGGGGAATATTCTGCTCAGGCTGACCAAAGCTGCCATTCCCGTGGTCATGCTTTGGGTAGGCAAGCTCATCATCGACGAGATCATCCTCCAAATGGGCAGCGAAACGCCCGTGTACACCCTCATCTACAGCTACCTCGCACTGGAATTCGGACTGGCTGTGATGAGCGACGTGATCAACCGCGGGATCACTTTGCTCGACAGTCAGCTGGGCGATCTTTTCAGCAACCGCACTTCCGTAAAATTGATCCGACACGCGGCAACCCTCGACCTCAATCAGTTTGAGGACAGCGAATTTTACGACAAACTCGAACGCGCACGCCGCCAAACCACCTCGCGCACCATACTGATGAGTCAGGTGCTCAGTCAGGTCCAGGACATGGTGACCATCGCCTTTTTTGCCGCCGGCCTCATCGCCTTCAAGCCGGTGCTCCTGGTGATTTTGCTCATCGCCGTCATCCCCTCATTTTTGGGGGAAACCCGCTTCAGCGAAGCCGGCTACAGCCTGACGAGAAGTTGGACCCCGCAGCGCCGCGAACTCGACTACCTGCGCTACATCGGGGCGAGCGACGAAAGCGCCAAAGAGGTCAAGATCTTCGGCCTTCAGGACTTTCTGGCCGAGCGTTTCGAAAGGCTGGCCGACAGCTACTATCGGGCCAACCGAAAGCTGGCTGTGTCGCGCGCTTTCTGGGGCAGTGCGCTCTCGGTGATCGGCACGGCGGCCTACTACGGAGCCTACGTTTTCATCGCCGTGGATACGGTAAGGGGCAACATCACCGTCGGTCAGCTTACCTTCCTCGCGGGCTCCTTTTTGCAAATGCGCAACATGCTGCAAAGCATCATGAACCGCTTCAGCCAAATTGCGGAAAGCGCCCTCTACCTGCAAGATCTCTTCGACTTTTTTGCCCTTCGACCGGAAATTCGCACAAGCGTCGGCATCCCCGTCCCCAATCCGATACGCGAGGGTTTCACCTTCGAAAACGTAGGATTCAAATACCGAAACGCGGAGTCGTGGTCGCTGCGCCGCCTCAGCTTCCGTCTCGCCGCGGGCGAAAAACTGGCCCTCGTAGGGGAAAACGGTGCGGGCAAGACCACCCTTGTGAAGCTCCTCGCGCGACTCTATGAGCCCACCGAGGGCCGCATCCTCCTCGACGGCCGCGACCTTCGCGACTACGAGCTCAGAGACCTGCGCCGCAATGTGAGCATCATCTTTCAGGATTACCAAAAATTTCAGCTCGAAGCGGGCGAAAATATAGCCGTGGGCGACATCGAGCAGCGCGAAGCCGACCGGAAAATCCGCGACAGCGCCCTGAAAAGCCTCGCCGATTCCGTGATTGAAAAACTTCCCGGCGGCTACAGCCAAATGCTCGGCCGACGCTTCCTCGGAGGGGTGGATCTGAGCGGTGGCGAATGGCAAAAAATCGCCCTGGCCCGCGCCTATATGGGAGAGGCCCAACTCATGATCCTCGACGAGCCCACCAGCGCCCTCGATGCCCGCGCCGAAAACGAGGTGTTCATCCGCTTCTCAGATCTCATGAAGGGCCGCACCGCCGTCCTCATCAGCCACCGCTTCAGCACGGTCCGCATGGCCGACCGCATCCTGTTTTTGGAAAACGGCCAAATGCGTGAACTCGGGAGCCACGAGCAACTCATGGCCCTCGACGGTAAATACGCTTCCCTGTTCAGCCTGCAGGCGAAGGGCTATACCTGATCCCGCCGGGAAAATTTGTACGGATCCGAAAGGCAGATTCTGTCATGTATCCCGATCATGCTTTGCCCTTGCCGCAATCAAGTCCCGCATTTATTCCCGGTTAGTTTCGGAGGAAGATATATTCCCGATCGGCTGTTTTTAAAATCCGGCCGCAGTGTTTCTTGACAGCCTGTGAGTACTGCCTGTAAAAACGAACCGGACATTTTGCCGGCCCCGAATGTTCGCCCCTCCGGTGAGGACTTATCTCGAGAGAAAGATTTACCTTCGAAACGGCGGAAGCATAACTGCAGTGCGACGGGCCCTGCTCAATGCGTTCCGCTGTGGGCCTTTAAAAATTTTATTTTCGACACTTACCGGCAGTTTTAAAAGTTAAATCTATGACAGTTCTGAGTAAAATAAGATGGGTAGCAAGCATCCTTTTGGTCTTCACGATCGTGTTAATCACCAACCTCATCGACAAAGACAATTTCCGCAAACTCAGCGATGCGGTGACCACGATATACGAAGACCGAATTGTGGCGAGTGACCTGATCTTTGAAATGTCGAGAATCATGCAAGCGAAGGAGATTGCTGTCGTTACGGGAGACACCGCTTTTTTTCAAAGTAAAAATGACGCTTTAAATCGTGAAACAGACGTTCTGATCGAGAGCTACGAGGAAACAAAACTCACCAAAAAGGAACAATTCGTCTTCGATCAACTCACGGAAGAGCTGAAAACACTCCGAAGTCAGGAGCAAAAGTTTCAAGGCGAGCTGACCGGAGATTTGCAAAAAAGTTTGGACAGCATCAACGGGCATTTATACGATCTGGCCAAAATCCAATTGCAAGAAGGCAGGCGACAGGTTTTCATCAGTGACCAAGCCAAATACACCTTGGATTTGTTTGCACGAGGCGAAATCATATTTCTCATTATCGTGGCTATCCTTGTTCAGATTATCATCCTGTACAAGCCCAAAAAAATCGTGGGTGATTAAGACCCGTGGGTAAAGTCATGCGAGTGGCGTTCGGCGGCTCGGCCGCGGGCATATACTCCGGTGTCGCAAGGATAACACTCCGGCTACAACGCTTTCGCCGCAAAACGCGATACGGGCAGATTTTCGACGAGATTTAGCTGCCCTGTACCACGGTGGTTTTACCCGGCCGAAAATGCGCCCCTCACTCCCTCGCCACTTCCCGCACCTCAACCTTGTAAAACACCGTCGTATAAGGCCCCACCCTGCCGTCTGCGCTGCCCTTGCTGCCGAAGGCCAAAGCCGAGGGGATGATAATTTCAGCGGTTTCGCCGCGGCACATTTCTCCGAGCACGGCCTCAATACCGGGGAGCACCTGCCCTTCATTTCCGTACACGAAGCGAAAATCGCCGTCCAAAAGCCGGGAGTCGTCAAACACCCTTCCGTCGAGGGTACTCCCGCGGTAGCGGATCACAATCTCACGGCCCCGCCGCACCCGTACCGTATCTCCGCGGGTCTCGGTAATCCGATACCATGCTCCTCCCCGCTCTGAGTAGCGACCTGCCACCGTATCACTGCGCATCAGGGTATCGAGCCGGTCGTATTCCGCAAAGCGGGCATCACGCATGCGCGCGGCCGAGCGAAGTGCCAGAACTTTAATACCGGCCTTTGCCGTGCTCGTATCGGTTCGCCGGGGCAGGAGGAAGTTTCCTCCGGTAAAGCGCACCTCAAAGGTGTCGCCGCGGGCCGAATGAGCCAAATACTGCCAGAGCGGATCATCTGCTGTCGGGAAGGGCTTCCGGTTCACGGAGAGCAGGGTATCCCCTCCGGGATCGGTGACAGTGGCGGCCAACCGCAGCCAAACCACCGAGTCGCGTCGACTGCCGTCAGCGCCGAATCCGATCAGCTTTATCTCGGTACCGTCGCTGAGGGTGCGGTACTCGGGCGGAGAATCACAGGCGACAACCGCAACTGCGAGGAGCAGTAATGCAGTGCGTTTAGCGGATGGCCACCAGGCACAGGTCGTAAAGCAAGGGAGCATTGGGCGGTACTTCGGGGGATTTGCCGGTAAGGCCGTAAGCGAGGTGGGAGGGAATGATCATGCGCACGGAATCACCGAGTGCGGGGAGCGTAACGGCTTCGTGCAGACCGCTGATCACATCGTCATGGCCCACGCGAAAAAAACGCGGCTCTGCCCCCGTCGACTCTACGAGGGTACTGTCCAAAAGGTAAGCCTTGTAGGTCACTCCCACGGCATTACCGGTGCGGGCAGAGTCGGGCTGTCCGCTTCTTGCGTAGATTTCGTACCGAATGCCTGTCTTGGTCCTCACGGCGTCCATCCCGTGCTTTTCGGCGAAGGCGTCGAGGACTTCAGATTCGCGGCCGGCGCGTTTTTTATTGAGCTCGATCAGATCCTCTTCCGTCATCGGTTTGCTCCGGGGGCGCTGATCCCGATCGCAGCCCGAAGCTGCCGCAGAAAATACGGCGACGGACATTACCACAAGGATGCGAAGGACGGCAATCATGCGGCGGGTTCTGCAAAAAGTTCGTTGACCAGGGATTCGAATTTCCGAACGGTGGCTTCCATGCCTGTCTTGCTTCGGCCGCCCGCAGCGAAGATGTGCCCTCCGCCGTCGAAATGTTCTCCCGCCAGTGCATTCACATCGACGCCCTTACTGCGCAGAGAAATTTTGATAAGGTCATCCTTTTCGGCAAAAAAGGCCGCCACTTCCACCCCGGATATGCCCAGGGCGTAATTCACCAGCCCTTCAGTGTCGCCCGGCCTGAAATTGAACCGTTCCAATTCGCGGGCGGTAAGGCTGATATAGGCCGCTTTCCCGTGCCCGGTCACCACGGTTTTTTCCGAAAGGGCATACCCCTTCAGCTTGAGCTGATCGAGGCGGTTGTTGTCGTACACATGATCGTAAATGTCCGTGTGGTGCATTCCCGTATCCAGCAGACTTGCCGCGATGCGCAGGACATCGGCATTGACGGAAGAAAACCTGAAAGAGCCGGTGTCCGTGACCAAGCCGGTGTAAAGACAAAGCGCCGTTTCGCGGTCGATCCGGTCTTCAAATCCGAGTTCGCCGGCCAGCCGAAAAATCATTTCCGCGGTCGCACAAGCAGTGTCATCAACGTAGTAATACGCGGCAAAATCTTTCGGAAAGCGGTGGTGGTCAATTACAACGATCGGCTTCCCCGCCTCGGTGACGGCCTCACTTGCCTTGCCCATGCGGTCCGGAGCATTAAAGTCGAGGCAAAAAACGGCGTCGGACGCACCCAGAGCGCGCTTTACCTCATCGGCTTTGTTTTCGTAAATAAGCACCTCAGCGGCGCCCGGCAACCAAGCGAGAAATCCGGGAAAAGCGTCGGGAGCCACCACAACCGTCTCGACATTCTCAGTCTTGAGCAACCGGCTCCACCCCAGGGCTGAGCCCACCGCATCACCGTCCGGACCGCGGTGCATGACGATGACCGCTTTTGAGATGCCTTTGATGAGTTTTCGGATGCTTGCAACATTGTTTTCCATAGGGTGCAAAGGTACCGCTATTCGGTTGAATCCCGAAGTGGTTCCCTTGCTTTCGGCTCGGAACGTTCCTTTTTCGCGAAAAGCAAGGGCACCCCGGATTTTCGCCGAATCCGCAGCTACCGGGCCCGAATCTGCCTTGAGTGGCGATAAAAGGGGAAATTTAACACATGAAGCAATTGTAATTACTCAGATATTCAATACTTTGCGCGTATCCTTTCGGCACATTTCGCGTAATTCACGATATCTCCCCTTAAATGCAAAATGATGCACCGCACCATCCTCCCCTTTTTCCTCGCTCTGCTTACAGTCCCTTGTATAGCGCAGTTTGAAGACCTCACTGCCGATGCACGGCTCGGATGTATCGACTATGAAGCGCCGAAGTCCGCTTCGGGCTCAACGCACAGTTTCGGACAAATCCGCCTGATCAACCGCCCTGCTGCGGTGGATGCCTTTGTCTCGGGCTTTTCGCAAAAAGCGGGTACAACCTTTCGGATATGGCGAAGCGTAGATCCCGCCCTCGGTTGGGAGTTCATCGCTGAAGGCCGCGCACCCGCCGGCGGGTTGCCTGTGGCCGTACCCGATCAGAACCCCCTTCCGGGGAGGGTGCTCTACAAGCTGGAATCCGTCCTTGAAGGCAACGTCCAAACCCTCGATATCCGCGTGGTGAACAGACCCCTCGGGATGTCCCTCGGCGATATCGACTTTATGACTTCACCCGACGGCTCCCTCATCCTCTCGAAAAATGACCTTCCGGAAACGGTTTCCAAAGTGGAAATATTTGACCTGCAAGGAGGTTTGCTGAAAGCGGAGCACAGCGGCTTCGGCGAAAATATCAAAGTGAATGTAGAACACCTTCCTTTCGGCGTCTATAAGCTCGTTATCAGCAGTGTCGATTCGGCCGTGAAGAAGTATTTTCTCGCCTCGGGCAATTTCTGAACCAGTCCCGGCACGCGCCGCGTCTTTTTGCGCAAGCCCCGGTGCAAAGCCAAAAAAAACGTTCGGAAGCAATCGACACCGGGACGTGAGCCGCGGTGCGGTCCTAATCCGCTTTATCCGTGGCTCTTCTGTCTGAAGGGGCCGAGGCCAAACCGATAAAGGTGATGGCGCCGTTGATGATGAGCACTTCATAACCCACCTTGTAGCCGCCGAACAGCACGGGGGCGGCCAGCACGAAGCCGTAAGAAAGCACCGGTGAGAGCACCGCAATGTAGGGGATCCACGCATCGCGCGCCCTTTTTTTCGAGAAAAGTCCGAAGGCGTAAAGTCCGAGCAAGGGCCCGTAAGTATAGCCCGCCGCCTTGAATATGCCGTCGATCACGGCATCGTTGTTGATCGCCTTAAAGAGCATAATCACCGCCACAAGTACCAAGGACATTCCCACATGCACGCGCATTCGGATACGCTTAGCAGTATGCGGATCCCGCTTGTCAACACCCAGGATATCAATCGAAAAGGAGGTGGTGAGCGAAGTCAGTGCAGAATCTGCGCTCGAGTAGGCCGCCGCAATAAGCCCCAATACGAAGAGGGCACCCACGCCCGCACCCAGTGCGCCGTCGGTGGCCAGCATGGGGTAGAGCTCATCCGTTTTTGCCGGCACGGCGATGCCTTTCGCTTCCGCAAAAATGTAGAGCAGCGCGCCGAGGGAGAGAAATACGAGGTTCACAAAAAGCAGCACCACAGCAAAACTCACCATGTTCTTTTGCGCGTCTCGGAGATTCCGACAGCTCAGGTTTTTTTGCATCATGTCCTGATCAAGGCCGGTCATGGTAATGGTGATAAACATCCCCGCAAAAAACTGCTTGAAGAAAAAACGGGGATCGTTGGCGTCACTGAAAAAAAAGATTCGGCTGTACTCGCTTTCCTTCACCGCCGTGATCATCTCCGCGGTAGAAAACCCCAGTGCATCACTCACGGAATACACACTCAGGCCCACCGCCAGCAGCATAAATGCCGTTTGCAGGGTATCCGTCCAAATGATCGTTTTGATCCCCCCTCTGAAGGTGTAAAGCCAAATAAGGCCGATGGTGATCAACACAGTAAAGACAAAGGGCATGTTCACATTGAGCTTGTCGAAAACAGCCAGCTGAAGCACTATGGCCACCAAGAACAAGCGAAAAGCAGCCCCGACGATGCGGGAAAGCAGGAAGAACGAAGCCCCCGTTTTGTAAGCCCGCGGACCGAAGCGACCGCCGAGATAGGTGTAAATCGAAGTGAGCTGAAGGCGGTAGTAGAGCGGAAGCAGGACGAAGGCCACCACGAGGTAGCCCGGTAGGTACCCGAGCACCATCTGCATGTAGGAAAACTGAGAGGTTCCCGTCCACCCGGGCACGGAAATAAAAGTGACCCCGCTCAACGAGGCCCCTACCATACCGAAGGCCACCACATACCAAGGCGAGCGGCGACTGCCGAGAAAAAAATCCGCGTTGCTGTTCTTGCGGCCCGTCACGCGGGCAATAAAGATCAGAGCGGCAAAATAGCCCACGATCAGGGCGACGATATACAGGGGGCTCACGGGCCAAATGACTGCAAAAATTTCAAATCCCCGTAACGCTGCCGTGAAAAAGTACGAGTGCCCTGCTGTGAATCTGCGGCATCCTTTGCGTGATCGGGTGTTGCCTTTCCGGAAAAGGGGAATACCCGCCGCGGCCCTTACCTCCTCACTCCTTCCCGTAGGCGGTCACTTCCCATCGAAACTCCCGCCCGGAGCGGATATTCTCCGCCACGGGATTTTCCATATACCCGAGACGGGTCTCAAGATCGCGGTAGTACCGCAGAATCAACCCCACCTCCGGGGCGTAAATCTCGTAGGCCAGTTGATCCTCCACGAAGTTAAAGTTGTCCAGTTGAAGGACTTTCACCGTTTCCGGAAAGTCCGAATCGCCGTAGGTCCGAGGTACGTAAAGACTGTCATAGCGGTATGTTCGGGTGGGGTTTACATTGAGGGCATTCCCGTCCCAGGTGCTGTTCTCCTCGATGGGAAAACCCATTTTCACATAGCGCACATTCTCCTCGACCTTCTGTGCATTGCGCTCGGTGCGTTTGATAAACCATACATCGATGAGCTCCCAGGGTTCCTCTTCTGAAAAGCGCTTGTAGCGCTCCAAACGCTGAGCGGTTTCGCCCGCACCGTCGGTGAAGTCTGATTCGATATACTCGCGTATGAAATAACGCGAAGTATCGTGTACCCCGGGCGCATCGAGTGTGGGATTGTCGTGCCAAATCGAGTCGGCGCGGTACTCCACAAAGTGCCCGATCTCCGTGGGGAAGTAGCTGTAGCCGAGGTCGTGAAACACGGGCGCCTCATCATCAGGGGTGCAAGCCGCGGCGATGAGGGCGAGACAAACCAAGCCAATGTATTTCTTCCTCCTTTTCATGGCATCATTTTATTTTTTGTCCCTTTTCGTAATGCTCGCGCTTTTTCACCTTGCCCTTTTCCGTGTACGTAATCACTTCACCGTGGAGCTCGTCCTCGTAATATCTGCCCTCCCGCATCACCTGCGTACCGTAGAGCCGTTGCACGGGGCGGGCATTCCCGAATTCATCTACGGCCTCTTCCGTGCGCCACTCCCCCTGTCGGTAGTATTCTCTGAAGGGGCCGTGCTTTTTCCCGTTCTTGTAGGTATGCATACTCCGCTTGATGTCGTCGGGGTAGTATTTTTCAAACTCTCCGTTTTGCGGGTGCTCGCTCACCACTTTCCCTTCTCGGTACACATGAATGACCTCTACGGCGCCTGATTCCTTGTAGGTGTACCAGCTGCTTTCCCGCTTTCCGTCCGTGTATTTTCCTTTCAGCATCGGCTTTCCGTTCGGGTGAAAATTGGTGAATTCGCCTTCGTAGGTCACTCCCTCGCGCACCGTGGCTTTTAATTTCAGGTTGCCGTTGGGGTAGTACTGTTCCCATTCACCGTGTTTTACACCTTCGGCATAGGTCACTTTTTCCGAAAGGCTGCCGTCCTCAAAATAAATGCGGGAAATGCCGTGCTTCACGCCCTTTCGGTAAGTTTCTTCCGCTTTGAGGTTGCCTTCCGCATCGAAAAACTGCCATGTGCTGTCGCGCTCGCGGCTTACGTAGTTGCCTTTGGCCATGAGGCCTCCTCTTTCAGGGTAAAAAATTTCCGCGCGGTCCGTACCCGACTTTCCGTGGTCAATTCGGGCCTGCAGGGAGCCGTCTTTGTAGTAGCGCTCGGTGGTGCCTACGGGCTTGTCGTCTTTGAATTCCGTGCGGTATGCCGGTATATCGGTGCCTTCGTGCGGCTGCATCCATTCGCCCTGTTTTCGGCCTTTGTCATCTTTTCGGTTGGGTTGCGCTTCCGCAAAAAATGAAAAAAGTACACAGCACAGCAGGATGGCTGCCCTGACGGGCCGCATTGCATTGACGAAGCGCTTGCAGGTGTGATCAGCCATGAATTTGCTCTGCGAATTTTAAAAATTCCCGCGTAAAATGGTCCCAAGAAAAAACTTCTTTTCGCCGTTCCGCCTCCGCGGAAAATTCGGCTTCGAGGTCCTGTTCAAAAAAACGTGCCAAGGCATCGGCTATTGCGCCGGGCTCCGGGGCAGTCACGAAGCCCGCCTTTCCGTGGGGAACGATCTCTGCCAAGCCGCCCACATCAGTCACCAGCATGGGCCTGCCGAATTGGTAGGCGATCTGGGTCACCCCGCTTTGGGTTGCATCTCTGTATGGTTGGGCCACGATGGATGCACAGCAGAAATAGTGCCGCACCCGGGCGGTTGGGATGTAGCGGTCGCGAAACTCCACGAAATCTTCCAGCCCTGCTTCGAGGACCAAATCGTCATAAGGCTTCTTGTCGTCGTAGAATTCACCTGCAACGATCAGCTTCGCTCCGGATGCGCGCAGGCGGGGGTCGGCGAAGGCCCGAATCAAGAGGTCGAGCCCCTTGTACCTGCGCACAAAGCCGAAAAACAGCACATACTTTTCCGCGGGATCCAAATTGAGCTCGGCGCAGGCTTCTTCCCGCTTCACAGGTGCACCGAAAATGTCGTAGATCGGGTGGGGATGTATATGCACAGGCTTTCCGGGAGCCAACCGATTGAGGTCATCTGCCACCCGCTGTGAAAGAGCAACAAAGGCATCACAATGCCGAAAAAACCAGCCGGAAAAACTTCGGTCAAAAGGCCGCTTCTCGTGGGGCACTGCATTGTCTACCAATCCCACCACCGGTATTCCCCGCTTCCTCAGCAGGCGGGCCAGGCTGCCCAACGATATGCCCATAAAGGGTAGCCAAAAACGGATCACCACCACATCGGGCTTCAGGGCACGGATTCTCTCGGCCGCCCTGCGCCATGATGCCGGGTTTACACTGCTCAAGTCGGGATGCACGGACACCTTGACCTCCCGCTCCGCAGCTTCGAATTGGCTTTTTCCGGGAAAGAAAACCGCGGGGTACTGCAGGTAGAAGCTGACAATTTCGGCATCAATACCCTTTTGGTTCAGCTCGAGACAGAAGGACTCGTTGAAGTGCGAAATCCCTCCGCGCAAAGGGTAAGCCGGGCCTACAATGACTATCCTTCGGATTTTTCCCACAGCGCGAAATTAGGCAAAGTCGGCATCTCGGTAACGGCTGCCTCGGCCCTTTATCCACTTTTTATCGGCAATTACGAAAACGAAAGGGCGCGGCCCTGCCTCCGAGACATCCGGGATCTTCTCGGAGAATGGAGTTGACAAAAGCTTCGACTTCGGGATGCAGCCTCTCGGAGAAGTTACGCTCCGCAACGCTCTATTCTACACGACTTCAATTTAAAACACTGGTAGTCAAATAAGAACCGTTGTTTATTCACCGCCAACAGTGCGAGTACTCAACGAACCCGCCTTCTGTGCCGTCAAAGCCGCTCTTTTTTTCGATGAATGATTTTTTTTCAATTTTTTTTTTGAGACAGGCAACAATTTGAAACACAGCGGAAGGAATGGAATTTATTTCGTCGATTAATTGGCTGTATTCATCGGCAAAAAACATGCGCCGGTAACAATTTTCGAAAGTCTTCAGTAAGGGTAAGCGCAAGGAAAATTTACCGTCATGAAGTCATTCATCGCTGATTTAAGCACCTTAGGGGTTTGCAAATCAGGTTTCGTCGAGGCCAAAAAACAGCCTGAATTCACTGTTCGTTCTTTTGTTTTTCTGTTGGCGATTGCATGGGCATTGCTTGCCTCAGCCACTTCTCTGAATGCACAGTGCACCTTTGGCATAGGCACCGATCCGGCTGCAAACGGCTGCGTGAAGTCCGAAAGCGAAGTGCGCTGGACCGGGGTTCAGAACGCCGCCGCAACAGGGACTTTACTCACCAAAACCGGAGGCGGAAACA
>PXBH01000133.1 GCA_003565555.1 Cryomorphaceae bacterium
CCTTTCTGCGCTCTGCTACCTCGGCAGCTTCTAAGTACGGAGTAACACTTAAGTTTAATCAGAGAATTAATTACAGCACTCAAGTGCCTATTAACCTGGAAGATGGTTTAGAATCAGCAGAGAGTATTACGGATGCCCTTATAAATTGCTGTATGGCTATGAATGACTTTATTGGTGTGCTAGTCAAGGGAGAGTCTCCTGTCGTTTAGCCTACTTGTTAATCAGCTGCATTATTAACCATAGGTTTTAGCACGGAGGGATAATTCATGCCAAAGGATAAGAAGGGCAAAATTGTTGGGGGATAACAAAATAAGTTCGTTGGTCGCGTTTGTATTCAACCGCCGCACAGCAAGGAGAAACTTCGCGAGAAGCCCCAAGAATAATCAATATGGAGGTGCTCTGATTGAACAAGCTATTTGTGGTTGAAGGGGGTACGACTCAGATGCTGGAGCCACAACAATTTGATAATGAAAGCCTACTACAGGATATCTTGGAAAAATTCCCTGAGGTTATTGCCCTGGATGAGTTAGGTGTTACAGAGCCTTTTCTAGTCATTGGACGGGAAGTAGCTACCCCTGCGGGGTATATTGATGTGCTATGTATTGATGGGGATGGAGTTTTAACTGTCATTGAGACAAAGCTTGCCCGTAACTCCCAAATTAGAAGAGAGGTCGTAGGCCAGGTTTTAGAGTATGTCGCTCAGGTTAGTAAGTGGAATGCTAAAAAGGTTGAAAGTGTTGCCAATCAGTATTTACGTTCAACTAATATCAAAGACGATTTAATAGATAGGCTTGGCAAACCTAACGATGAAATAGAGGGAAGTAGCGCCAGCAATATCTACGATATGATAGACGACAACCTTTCTAAAGGAAGAATTAAGGTTGTTATTGCCTCTGATTCAATACCAGATATCTTAAGAGATACAGTATCTTTCATCAATAGCTTCAGTAACTTCGAGATATTTGTTATGCAGGTCAAATCTTACATGAAGGGTGACATGCAAATATATGCTCCTACTGTATTTGGCTTGACACGCAGGGTTCCTACTGGTCCGGAACGTGAAAAGACTCAATGGGATGAGGAAAGCTTCTTCAACGCTACATCTCATTTAAGCCAAGATAAGATTGATGCTATTAGGAGCATATATGAGTTCAGCAAGACTTCTGGGGTAAAATGGGGCGTAGGCAAAGTAACTGCCACATTCTCTCATATGGCTGATGTGCTAGGACGTAGAATTGCCATCTTCTTTGTCTCATCCAATGGTAATTTAATAGTGAATTTCGGGAATTTGCGCTATATCGACATAGAAAAGCGTACTGCATTTAAGAATACATTGAATAGAATCCCAGGGGTAAGTTTCACTGATGAAGCAGTTATCGAAGACAGATACCCGAAATTCAGTGTTAGCCTTTTAATCAGGTCTGAGAACCTTGCAATCTTTAAATCAGCAGTAACCGGGCTTGTTGATTCACTTGAGACGGAAATGCGAGAACCAGCTAGACTAGAAAAGTATGATGATAACAAGTTCAGTGGAGATATTAATGTTCATATTGAGAGGAATCCCTCTAAGGACATTACGTTGTCAGAGGATGATGAGCGGGTTCTTGATAAAGCATGGGCTGATGTCGCGAAGACTCATATGAAAGAGGAACCCGAATAAAGTTAGTAACCAGTACAGCAATTCTTCATAATCAGAAAAGAGGGTTACCTATGAGCATAAACAAGACCAGGGGATTCTTGTACAAGTTAGCAAGGCTCCTGGAGGACTGGCAAGCCCTATCCAGTGGCAGTGGAAAGAAGGTAGCTAAAAGCGCAGGCGGAGGAAAGCTGTAAAGGCAGCAGGGAAAGCACGTTATTGAGGCAGGTGAGATTAATGGCTGGCAACCATTCTTCAACAACGAATCACAATAAAGTGGTTTTGATTTACGAACTTTCTTTAAAGCAAATATCGAATACTTCAGCTTTTAGGAATGATAAATTCTTTGTGCTATCCCCTTCAGTTCAGAATCAGTATAAGTGGTTTGATTTACGGAAAGTTAACCTTAGTCGCTACAATAAGAACAAAGAGAAGGGCTACTTACTCATTAGACTATTCAATGAATTTCTTCTGGCTGATTTAGATGATTTCATAGATAAAATGATTACTGATGATACTTTTGTTGAAACAAAAAACAGCGGAATCCATTGGAAGTTTCTTATCGATAACAGTGATACAGATAATATCATAGTAATCAACCAACGTGGCCGGAATCAATACATTGTAAACAAGGTTAGTGTTGAGGATTTAAACAAGGTATTTAAATCATAAGTGTGATTGATGTTATCTTTAGGGCTTTTAATATTTGACATTCTATACGCAAAGGAGTAGCTATGACCTTAAAAGACTTGTATGAAGGCCAAATACTATTTCATAAATCAGGCATCAGGGGTGCTATTGTAGCAATTGATGAGTACTCTGCTGACGATATCTTAATCTCTATTAAATTTGATGAACCTTTGCCCGGTAGTTCTGATTTATGTAGGTTCAGACCATCGAGTATAGGTATATCTTTATTCCTCCATAGTATCGAAGAAACTAGAAAAGTGGCAGCTAAATCAGCAGGTATCATATCAGGAGCACAAAAAGACCCATTGGAGCCAACGGTGAAAAAAGGGC
>PXBH01000030.1 GCA_003565555.1 Cryomorphaceae bacterium
CGGGAAGCAGCTATTCGGCCTCGCTGCAGGGCGGATCAGCGGCGCAAATGCAGGTGCTGATCAACGGGATTCCCTTCGAAAACCCATCCCTCGCCCAGGCCGACCTCAGCCTCCTCCCGGGATTTTTCTTCGACGACATCGCCCTGCTCACGGGGCCCTCGGCGGCCCTGCTCGGCAATGCCTCGGTGGCGGGCACCCTCTTTCTCGATCAGCGCGCGGGTGGTGAGGGGCCGTGGCTTTCGCAAAAAATGACGGCGGGAAGCTTCGGCGAAGTCGGCAGCGGCACGGTGCTCAACTACGGCTCGGGCCGCCTTTCCGGCAAAACCGGGGTCTACTTCCGCGAAGCCCGCAACGACTTTGACCGCACCCTCCCCGACGGTACCGTCGAGCCCCAGCCCAACGCCTACTTCCGCAGCCGCGGCCTGCAGCAAGCCGTCGACTACAACGGCCCCGGCGGCACGCGGGCCAATGCCCTCATCATGTACAGCGAAACGGACCGCCGCATTCCGCCCATCCTCAGCCGCCGCAGCAGCCGGGCCCGGCAGCACGATGCCAACCTCCGCGCCCAAGTGCACGCCGCTCGGAGCCTCGGGCGCTTCGAGCTCAGCACCGACCTGGCCTTCGATCGCGGCGTGCTCGACTTTTTTGACCGGGGCGTCGACGATCAATCAGCATTTACTACGTGGCACGCACAGGCCGAGGCCAAAACCGAGGTCGGCCGCACCGATGTGTCGCTCCTCGCATTTTACCGCCGTGCCACCGCCGCGAGCGATAATTACGGCGACGAAAATGTGCGCAGCAGCCCCGCCGCGGTACTCCGCGCGCAGCGCAGTTTTTTTGACGGGAGGACGCGCATATCGACCGCCCTGCGCGGAGAATGGCTCAACGGACGCTTCCTGCCGCCCGTGCCCACTGTCGGGATCGATCAGCAGCTGGCCGAGCACTGGCAGGTCCGCGGCAATGTGAGCCGGGTGTATCGACTGCCGGGGCTCAACGACCTGTTTTGGATGCCCGGCGGCAATCCCGATCTGCTGCCCGAATCGGGGTGGTCGCAGGAACTCGGGATGCATTGCGACCGCCGTTTCGGCGAAAGCCGGCTGCAAGCCTCGGTCAGCGGTTTTTCCCGAAAGGTGGAAAATTGGATCATCTGGCAGCCGGGGCCGTCATTTTGGCGGCCTGAGAACCTGCGCAGCGTATGGAGCAGAGGCGTGCAGCTCCGCGCTTCGTGGGCCCATTCCGCCGCCGGTTTTCGCTTCACCCGCCGCGCCGAAGCCGACTACGTACGCAGCACCAACCGCGACAGCCAAAGGGGCAACGACAGCAGTGTGGGGCACCAGCTGATCTATGTGCCGATGTGGTCGGCCATGTGGGAGGAGCGCATCGCTTTCCGCAAATGGGGGCTCGCCGCCACGGTGCAGTACCGCTCGGAGCGCTTCACCTCTGCCGACAACAGCCGCAGCCTCGACCCCTATGCGCTCGTGCACCTGCAGGCCGATTACGCTTTTGCCGTAAGGGCCGTCGAAGTCCGCGCCAACTTGACCGTGCGCAACCTCCTCGATTCCGAATTTACGGAAGTGATCAACCGCCCCATGCCGGGCCGCCATTTTATGATAAGCCTCGAAGTCAATCTTTTCAAAAACCCCAAACTGAACATCTGAACCACATAAAACCAATACAAATGAAAAAGTTTCTGTCCCTGTTTGCCTTTGCCCTTCTCTTTGCATCTTGCTCATCCGACGACGATAACGGCGCTCCGCCCGCCCCGCAAAATCCCACAGACCGCATCGTGTATGTGGCCGATGAAGGCGGTTTCAACCAGGGAAATGCCGGCCTTACCGTGTACAATACCACGCAGGGCACCGTGGTGCAAAACGCATTTGAGTCGGCCAATGGCGCGCCCCTCGGCGATGTACTGCAGAGTATATACCTCTACGACGGGGAGCTGTATCTGACGGTCAACAATTCTGAGAAAATCGAAGTCTGCGATCCCTTTACTTTCGAGCGAAAGCGCACCGTTGAAGGCTTGGACTCCCCGCGCTACATGCTTTTTCTCTCCGCCGAGAAGGCCTATGTGACCGACCTCTTTGCCGACGGTATCCACGTGATCAATCCCGAAACGGGTACCTACACCGATTTCATCCCGACGGGTACTTGGCTCGAAAACATGATCCTGCACAACGGCGAGGTCTGGGCCACCGACGCGGGAGCGGGCGGGCTCTTCTTTGTCAATCCCGACACCGATGCGCTCGGAACCTCCTTGGCGCTTTCCGCCGGGGCCAACACCCTCGCCGCTGATGCACAAGGCGATGTGTGGGTGCTCTGTCAGGGTGATTTCGGTGCCGAATTTCCCCGGCTTTTCAAAATCGACGGCGATACCAAGACGGTCGAGGAAGTTTGGAGCTTCGGAGAGGGCTCCGGGTACGGCGGAACCCTGCGCATCTCGCCCGACGGGCAGCAGGTGTACTACCTCTTCGCGGGCGATGTGTACCGCATGGACATCACCGCCGAGGAGCTGCCGACCGCCCCGTGGATCGCCGGCGGAAGCCGCAACTTCTACGGTTTTCACGTTAACCCCGCTACCGGCGAGATCGCCCTCACCGATGCCGCCGACTTTCAGGGCAACGGCACGGTGTACCTCTACGATGCGGACGGCA
>PXBH01000176.1 GCA_003565555.1 Cryomorphaceae bacterium
GGCGGTTCTCATCCGCTCGTGACTATCTCGTATTGAAATCAATGGTGTACAAAAAAACCCAATGTGAAGTACACATCGGGTTTTCTTGCTTGAGGTCACGAGCGGATTATGCGCGAGTGTCCGCTTTCAGCGGTGCGCATGAGGGCTTCGCCGTTCGAACCGGCGGTTCTCATCCGCTCGTGACTATCTCGTATTGAAATCAATGGTGTACAAAAAAACCCAATGTGAAGTACACATCGGGTTTTCTTGCTTGAGGTCACGAGCGGATTCGAACCGCTGTACGAGGTTTTGCAGACCTCTGCCTAGCCACTCGGCCACGTGACCGTTTTGAAACGGAGCGCTAAAGTATGAAAATGCGCGCCCATTTCCGAATACTCTTACTGAATTTGTGCAAAGAGGTTACTTTCATCGTGAAGGCTCAGCACAACGCGGCAATCGGCCGCTAACGCTCCATGACCACAGCTACATCAGCCACATTGCCGTCGATGGGCGGAGAGAGCTTTCTCAGGCGAAGTCCGGCGGTGGTCACCTGACTGCACTCCGCCTTGATACGCGTCAGTATGCGGTCGCCGACGTGCTCGATAAGTTTGGCGCGCACGGCCATTTCTTCGGATACAATGCGGTTGAGTTTTACATAATCCACGGTGTCCGCCAGCTTATCACTCTTGCAGGCAGCGGAAAAATCGACATCGACCCAAAGACTCACCACGTACTCGCCGCCTATGGTACCCTCTTCGGGCAAACAACCGTGATAGGCGTAGAGCTTAATATCATTCACTTCAATTCGCTGCATCTTCCAGTTTTTCGATGCCGACGGCCATGCGTCGGGCGCATTCTTCTTTTCCGAGCAGGGCCATGATGTCGAACATCCCCGGGCCCATGCCTTTTCCCGTGATCAGCAAGCGGAGGTTGGGCAGGACCATGCCCATTCCCAATTCCTCACTTTCGAGAAATGCCTTGAAAATTTTCTCCAGAGACTCGGCCGAATATTCCCCGTCCTCCTCAAAGCGTGCCGCGAGTTTGCGCATGCGCTCAGCGGTTCCCTCCTTCCACTTTTTGCGCACCGTTTTTTCGTCGTATGCCTCCGGCGCCCGGAAAAAGTAGATCCCGTCCTCGATCAATTCGCTGATAAATGAGGCGCGCTCTTTCATGAGGCGACAGACCCCTGCGAGAAATTCGGGTGAGGCGCGGTGCCCTGCAGCTTCGGCGAAGGGCGCGACTGCCGCGGCCAATTCTTGATCGGGTTTGCTCCGCAGGTATTGCTGATTGAACCACTTGGCCTTATCGGGGTCAAATTTTGCCCCCGCTTTGCCCACGCGCTGGAGGGTAAATGCTTCAACGAGCCCCTCGAGGGAGAAGATCTCCTGCGGGGTGCCCGGATTCCACCCCAGGAGTGCCAGCATATTGACAAATGCCTCGGGAAAATAGCCGCGTTCGCGGTATCCGTTGCTCTGCTCACCGGTAGCGGGATCCTTCCAGTTCAACGGAAATACGGGAAATCCGAGGCGGTCCCCGTCGCGCTTGCTGAGCTTCCCGTTGCCGTCAGGCCTGAGCAAGAGAGGCAGGTGGGCAAATACGGGCGCTTCCCAACCGATGGCTTCGTAGAGCAAGACGTGCAGAGGCGCCGAAGGCAACCACTCTTCACCGCGAATCACATGTGAAATTTCCATGGTGTGGTCATCCACAATATTGGCCAGGTGGTAGGTGGGCATTCCGTCGCTCTTGAAAAGCACCTTGTCGTCGAGCTGACGCGTATGTACGGTCACCCAGCCGCGCACCACGTCGTGCACGCGCACTTCTTCGTTTCGCGGCATCTTGAACCTGATCACGTAGGGCGCATCATCCGCCATCAGCGCGTCCGTTTCGTCCTTGCTCAGGGTAAGCGAATTTCTCATCGACTCACGGGTCACGGCGTTGTACTGCGGTGAGGATGACCCCGCCTTCTTGAGCCGCTCACGCATGGCATCGAGTTCTTCGGGGGTATCGAAAGCGTAGTAGGCCTTTCCCGCTTCAATCAGCCGGTCGGCGTAGGCCCGGTACATGTCCTTGCGTTCGCTCTGTCGGTACGGGCCTTTGTCGCCTCCGTAATCGGGTCCTTCATCGGGAACGATACCGCACCATTCCAGCGCTTCGCGCACATAAGCTTCGGCACCCGGCACGTATCGGGTTTGGTCCGTATCTTCCACCCGCAAGATGAAATCTCCTCCGTTCTTTTTAGCAAACAAATAGTTGTACAATGCCGTGCGCACCCCGCCCATGTGGAGGGGGCCGGTGGGGCTCGGGGCGAATCTTACACGAACGCGTTTATCGGGCATGTCTTGAAAATTAGGCCTGCAAAGATAGGGGAAATGATAAGATGCGGCGGCAGAACGTATATTTGCCGAAAGGCCGAATACCCCTTGAAAACAATGTCCGATCATCCCTTGGATTACGCGCTTCTCGACTTCGGTCGGGGGCGCAAGCTGGAACGTTTCGGAACGGTGATTACCGATCGGCCCGAGGTGGCCGCCGCAGGTGCACCTTCCCTTGCCGGGAAAGCTTGGGCAGCGATGCGCCACGGTCGATTTGACGCGGTTCGGGGAGCGAAAGGAAAGTGGAGCTGGCAATCGCCGCCGCCTGATTCTTGGGAATGCGCCTACCGCGGAGACAC
>PXBH01000034.1 GCA_003565555.1 Cryomorphaceae bacterium
GTGGCGGTGAGTAAGCCCAAATGAAAAAGTTCGTCGCCGGAGTTTTCAACCAAATTTGCTGATCCCAGAGGAATTTGGGAGGTGCTGTACTGGATGCGCGCAAAAACAAATTCACCGTTGCTGCCCGGAACCGGACTGAAGGCGCTTGCGGGAATAAGGTCGGGGTCACCGTTGAGGGTGAAATCGGCTTCACCGCCCGCGCGAATAGTAATGTCGATAGAGAAGAAAGGGCCCAGCGTAGGCCTTACAAAGCCGATTTGTGTGCTTCCCGTGCATTCCAGCGGGGGAATGAGAGCACCGCTGAGTTGGTCTGTTTGGCCGGTGGCGTGAAAAACGAAAACAGGGCCTGTGGTCTCTATGAAAGCCGAAGGCTGATCCAGCGTAAACACGTATTGCTCGCCTTCATTGAAGACTCCCGGCACAGGGTCGCCGCCTACGATAATCTCCGTATTGTCTTCCGTAGCCAGCACCACCACACGGTCGGGATCTCCTTGGAGCGCCCCGCGCACCACAACGTGTTGCGCACCGGCATACTCATATGCAAACATTTGATCCGCCGCCACGTCTGCGCCTGAAGTGGTAGAGAGGTCTTGGGTGATCATATCATCCTTCAGGGTCACTGCCACGGGCTTGTCACTTTCAATCTTGGTACCGTAAGGCTTATTGGCCAGATCTCCGTCAATGGCTTCTACATAATAAGTCTCGCCGCGCATCAGGAATATGTCGAAGGTTTCGTTGCCGGGATGGCCCAATACATCCAGTTTAGGAGTGATGGATACCGTGGTGCTGTCAAACGCGGCCACCACAACAAAACCCGCCCGCGGGAAAGGGATGTAGGGTGAGTTGTTGAAAAATTCGCTGTTGCCGAAGGAGTCTTCGAATGGGGTGTAAAACTTGGTACCCAATGCATTTTTTCCTTTCAACGAAAAAATTTCGCGGTTTGCGTTGGAGCGCACCTCATAATATGCGGTGATGGGAGCAGTACTCCGGATAAGCACGCCGGTATTCAGAATTTCATTCGCGGGCTTCGTTTCCAGCTGAGAGAGGCGGAGCCCGAGATTTACGGACTCCGTGCTGTTGGGTGCCAGATCCAGGATGACAGGCTCAAAACCGGGGTTTGCAGGCTGGTTGATCCGCACCTGAGCGGGCGCGTTCAGACTAGAGACCACAAAATAAACCGTACTGTCTCTTCGCGGTTCGTTGCCGGTACCTTCGGTAAGGTCAGGAGGGGCAAACCAAAATTCGGTGTCTATCTGCCCGAATATCGCGGTGGGCAGAAAAAGAATCAGCAAGGGGAGTAGCTTTTTCATATTTTTTCTGTTGCGCGGCCGCTGCAACATAATCGCGGCGACGCTTGATTCTAAATGCTAAAATTAGCTTTCAACACATTCGGACAGCACGCGTTTTCATTTCGAAATCAACAACCGAATGTG
The DNA here is from genome assembly GCA_003565555.1 of Cryomorphaceae bacterium. Lineage (GTDB taxonomy): Bacteria > Bacteroidota > Bacteroidia > Flavobacteriales_D > Cryomorphaceae > T3Sed10-241. The sequence goes on from PXBH01000034.1 coordinate 1,434, forward strand.
TGCTCTTGACCTTACGCAGATTCTTAAAAATGGTTTTGCAAAAACAAAAAATAACCGGCTCTTTACCTGCTCGGGATCGGCGAATACGGGGAGGAAGTCTTAAAGCTTATTGAACTTCCGCGTTATTCGCTCACTTTCGTTCTCCAGAGAAATGAGGTAAAAGCCTTGGGCCAGCTCATTCAAGTAGAGCTGTTTCAGAGAAACGCCGCGGTGTATTCGGTCACGTAAGAGCGGCCTTCCGTGAAGGTCGGTTACCGTGATGTCGTAATGCGTGTTGTCGCCCCACGCGCCGGGTTCTACATTGAGAATTCCTCGGGTGGGGTTGGGGTATATCTTCATGCTCAGCACCTCTTTCCCGATTTCGCTTTCGCCGGTTTCCGTTACGTCTACCCGAATAGTCCGAGAAGTCTCGCAGCCGTCGCGGTTTACCGCTGTTGCGGTTACCGTAGCATCAGTTTGTAAATTGAAGAATGCAGTGGGGCCGCGCGTTCCGTCACTCCAATAGATTTCGGAATCATCCGGGGTTTCTACGGAGATCTCGGTCGGTATTCCTGCCGTCGCGGAGAATGTGGCAGGTGCACTTAGTGTGGGAGAGGGAGAAACGGTGATGAATGCGGTTATATCACTGCTGTTGCCCGATAGGTCTGTCGCAGAAAATGCAACGGGGTACGTGCCGGCCGCCAGATAGCTGCCTGACGTCGGACCGAGCACTTGCCGGATTTTTGCGGCACAGTTGTCATGAGCTCGGAAGAGCCCCGCAAAGTGAATTTCGCCTTCGCAAAATTCAAGGCTGCCCGGCGCTTCGAAGACGGGGGCTAAGGTATCTTTGACGATGACGGTAAAAGTAGTTGTTGCTTCATTTCCGGCGTAATCTTTTACCGTGAGCACTGCTGTTTGCGCTCCGATGTCGCTGCAGTCAAAGCGTGTCGGAAGTACCGTTGCGGAGGCTATTCCGCAATTGTCTGTCGCCTCGTAGTCGATCTTCTCCGGGCTGAGCAGTGCAGTGCCGGCTTCATCCGTATAGAGGGTGACGGTTTGCGCGTTGATCCGCGGAGGTGTCACATCGGTTATGTTGACTCGGAGCTTGCGCTGAATATGGTTTCCGTTCAGGTCAAAGACCGTCACCGTTGTTTGCGTAAAACCTTCCGAATGACAATAAAACAACGTGTCTTGAACGGTTAATCCGGCTATGCCGCAATTGTCTGCCGCATACGGCAGGAGCATTTCCTCTGAGAGGTGTGCAGCTCCGTTTTCGTCGGCTGTCAAAGTGACGGCGGGAAGGAAAAAATCAGGCTTGACGGTGTCGGCGATCAGCACTTGCGCTTCAGCTGTTGTGAGGTTGCCGCTTCCGTCTTCTGCGTAGCATATTAAGGTCTGCGGTCCGATATCTGAACAGTCATAGACGGTCTTATTGAAACCGACGGTTGCCGTCCCGCAGTTATCCCAAACGTTGCTGATCAGTTCCGTTACCGTGGGAGAAACCGTTCCGTCTTCATTGAGGTAAAGCACGGGATCAGCCGTGAATGAAATCTCAGGTGCCGATTGATCGGTCACGGTGACGTAGAATTGTGCTTCGGCAGTATTGTTCGATGCATCTGTCAGGGTCAGCGTCACCAAGTTTTCTCCCAAATCGGCGCAGGTGAATATATATACATCGAGCGATTTGGCGGTGATTCCGCAATTGTCAAAGCTTCCGGCATCGGCAGTTTCGGGATCGAGCGTAGCTGTTCCGTTGCTGTCGAGCACCAAAGTGACATCTTGCACTGCTACCTGCGGCGGGGTGATGTCCTGAACGGTTACCGTGATCGCCGTATCGGCCGTGTTTCCGGCATAATCGGTTATCGTGTACACCACGGTATGGTCACCGAGGTCATCGCAGGTGAAATGGGTTTTACTCAGGGCATATCCTTCGGGGTCGAGCCCGCAATTGTCCGTGCTGCCGTTGTCTGTCAGTGCTGCGATTTCGTCCGGTACGATTTGCACTGTCCCGTTCTCATCCAGCGCGATCTCAAAGCTCTTTCCGGCAATTTCAGGATCTACGTGGTCTTCGGCACCTACAAAGGCTGAGTCGACTACTGAAGGGCACCCGCCGGCATCAAATACCTCTACTTGATGGTAACCGACCGTTTTTCCGGTCACTCCCGCCGTTTCTTCTCCGGATTCCCATGCATAGGTGAAGGGGCCGATGCCCCCGGTCACAGCGGCCGTCAAGGTGCCCGTGCCGGTTTCACCGCAGTTGTCGGTATCCGTTACGGTGAAAGACAATACGGCGGGAGCGGCTGTGGTCAGGCCGTAAGAAATCACGTCCGAATAGTCCCCGTTCGGCTTTACACCGATGAAGTACACCGTGTACGGCGCGCCTGATTCGAGACCTTCAATGTCAAAAGTATGGGCGGCACCGCCTGACATCTGCGCACTTCCCGTATCTGCTACAGTCACACCGGCGTAGTCGATTCCCGCTACAATATCAGCGGGCAACGGGACTTGTGAGGCAGCGGGTACAGCCATGTAACGGCCTGTAACGTCTTCGCTTGCTGTGGCTGTGAGTTTCGCTGAGCTGCACGTGATTTCACTGATGGCAGCGGAAGCCTGTATTACCTCTTGGGCAATGTCGTCGAGTTCATCAATGGTTCCTGCAGCGTAGTACCAAGTGAAACTGCCGCTCTCGCCGGGAGGAAGGTCATCGAGCCGGACGTAAAAACCATAACTCCCGTCACTGCTGTGGGTAAGTGCCGATGTACTCGGATTTTGGTTCATGATGTTGAAAAAGCTGCAACAATGGTTCAGCACCGCGTTCGCTTTTTCGGTATCGGCGTGGAAGAGCACGCCTTCGTCAAGGGAGGTGATGCGTACGGTCGAGGCACGCTGCGAGGCGGAAGTCGCGGGCGCAAAACTGTTGCCGACCAAATTCCCTTTCTCCTTCAAGGGTCGATCCGTTGATCCCACCCAGTCGTCGCGGGTGCCGATCCACATGCGCACATTTTCAGCGGTACTGCTGCCGATATTGGTCAGTTTTACCCCGATCTTGATGAACGGGTCGCCGGGCTCGAGTGTATAAGTGTGCTCAACCTGAAGGGCGCCGTTTGCGCCGAAGCTCAGATCGCCCGTAGATACCAAGGTACCCGTTCCGGGTTCGGACGAGCCTGCGCTGAAATTAAAAGCAGAGGCATTGATCACGTGGTTCGTCGGCACGGGATTTAAAAGCAGGGTACCTTCGAGATTCCATTCGTCAGCTCCCGAGCCTCCTAAGGCAAAAGCGGCGTCAAGCGCGTAGTTTGCGTAGGTCAGTTTGTACCAATTTCCGTTGTCCTTATAAAAAGGCTGCTGCAGGTTTCCGCGAATATTGACCGAGTTTTCGGTGCCGTTTCCGGAGCGAATCAGGCCGTTATTGACAGCCGCCGTTTGCGCTCCCGCCACAGCATGGGACAAAATGAAAACAAACAGAAAACTGCTCCGTTTCATACGTGCTGCAGATTTCATATTCAGCGGATTACTTTACTTTTCAATACCTGCTTTTCCCAGCGCTCACCGTTCCGAGCAAACATGAATTCACTTCCCGTAATTTCCTTGGGACCTCCCTCGGGTGCGGATTCAAGCACGAGGTCCACATAGGCCAGGTGTGCCGTTCGCTGAAATTCTCTGATGATAAAGAAGGCGTCGGGGTTTTTGCCATTCAGGCCTGCCTTATTGAGAAGCACAATGTTTTTCCCACCTGCCTGCAGGTCTGAAATCGGCTCGAATTCAATACCGTGCATCATGACGTATACGGGCTCCGGAATGGTCTTCAGCCTTTCGGCAAATTCGGGACTGCCCAGTGCTGTTTCAAGCAATGCTTTGTCGGTCGCGTCCACTGCGGTTCGTGACTGTGTCGAGGCCAAAAGGGTTTGTTCTGCTTCCGCAGCTTCTTGCCGGGCATTCGTTTGGGCCTGAATCGCTGTTCCCGCGAGCAAGGCTGCTGACAGCGTAAGGACGCGACATTTGTTGCGAACCGATGCCGCATTTGAATCGAATTTTTTCATAGTCAGGGGGTGGTTTGTTCGATCTTGGGGTTGGGTCTATCATGGTCTACTTATCAATTCTTTATCGGTTGTCGATTTTCGACTGCATCCGCGCCGTACAGCGGGATATGATTTGCTTAAGGTATTGATATAAAAGCTATTGTTGTGCGTATTTGCTTCGTATCACGAATTCGACCAATGCGGCGACCGACTCGCTGAAATCAAAAGTCAAGTCTTGTCAGGTTAAATTCTGTGAAATGGGATTTCAGCAAACTTTTTCCTGATGGGTTATCAAATTTTTAATCGGTTCACAGCATGAGCGGTGCGACGCCTTTTTGTCTGATCATCCGTGGGCAGTCCTTCGCGGGAATGTGGTTTGCGCGAGAAAAGGTTGAGGCGGAATAGCTCTGTTTCGGATTTTGATTCTTCGGTTAAGATGGAATTTTGCATCTTTCGCCCCGTCATTTTTTCTCATGCTATGCTTATGTTTACCCGAATTTTAATCGCAAGCAGTCCGCTTATTCTTTCGGTCACAGCCGCTGCACTACTCATTTCCTGTCAAAGTTTTCAAACTCCGATGCATCCCGACGAATACCCCGTTTATGAAGGCAATGATTTAGGGCTGCAATTTTCCGAACAAGGTGCTGTCCTGAAAGTGTGGAGTCCGCCCGCTGAATTTGTAAAGCTCAGGCTCTACGATACCGATGATCCGGAGGCAGCACCTTTTCGCGAAATGCGCATGGAGAAAAAGTCTCGAGGGGTGCATTCCGTCGAACTGACCTCCGAGGACTTCGGCAGCTATTACACCCTTGCGGCAGTCATTGACGGAAAGGAGCGGCCGGAGGTGCCGGGGCCCTATGCCAAGGCCGTCGGGACCAACGGACTGCGCGGACATATCATCAATCCTTCCGAAGAAAATCCGAAGGGTTGGGAGGATGATGCTCCTCCGCCTGCTACGGCTCCGGCCGACATGGTGATTTACGAACTCCATATCCGCGACTTTTCCATCCACCCCGAATCGGGTGCAGAGCATAAGGGTAAGTACCTTGCCTTTACAGAGTCGGGTACCACGGGGCCTCACGGCATCTCCACGTGCATTGACCACATCAAGTCACTCGGCGTAACCCATGTGCACTTGCTGCCCGCCTTCGATTTCCTTTCGGTCGATGAGTCGGACCCGGAGACGCCTCAGTTCAACTGGGGGTATGATCCCCAAAACTATAATGTTCCGGAGGGGAGCTACGCCACCGACCCTTCTGACGGTGCCGTGCGCATCCGCGAATTCAAGGCCATGGTAAAGGCCCTGCACGATGCCGGACTCCGGGTGATTATGGATGTCGTGTACAACCATACGGGAAAAGTAGAGGGCCTCAGCTTTGACGCACTTGTTCCCGGATACTATTACCGCTACAGAGAAGACGGCAGCCTGAGCAATGCCAGCGGATGCGGCAACGAAACTGCATCAGAGCGTCCGATGATGCGCAAATTTATGATCGAATCGCTCAAATATTGGACGGAAGAATACCACATCGACGGGTTTCGCTTTGATCTGATGGCCGTGCACGACATCGCTACCATGAATGCAGTAGATAGTGCCCTCCGCGAGATTCGCCCCGATATCTTTCTGTACGGCGAAGGCTGGACCGCCGATGAATCTACTCTTCCCGAAAGCAAAAGGGCCCTGAAGAAATACACGTACCGCATGCCCGGAATTGCCGCTTTCAGTGACGAAATTCGCGACGGTCTCAAGGGTAGTTGGAGCCGCCAAGATTCCCGCGGGTTTGTAGGTAATGTCGGACTGCTCAGGGAGAGTGTGAAGTTCGGAACTGTCGGGGCCGTTGAGCATAAGGGGGTAGACTATGACCGCGTGAACAACAGCCACGCCCCATGGGCCTCGGAGCCCGGCCAGTGCATTGCTTATGTAAGTTGCCACGACAACCATACGCTCTTTGACAAACTCAGCTTGGCCCATCCCGACGCTGCGCCCCACCGAATCCGGGATATGCACATTTTGGCCCATGCCGCGGTATTGACTTCCCAAGGAGTGCCTTTCATCCATGCCGGAGCTGAGTTTATGCGTACCAAAGGCGGGGAGGAAAACTCATACAAATCTCCTGATGAGGTCAATCGCCTCGACTGGGTGAGGTGCGCCGAACAGGCGGAAACGGTGCAGGTCTTTCGCGATTTGATCGCTTTGCGCAAATCACTGCCGGAGCTGCGGCTCGGCGCTGCCCGTGATATCAGGGACCGCCTCGAATTTCTTCCGTCTGATACCGTAGTCATCGCCTTCACGGTAAGGGCAAAAGATCCGGACGGAGCTCCGTCGGTTTTGATTGCTTTTAACGGGGGTCACGAGGACAAAACTGTAGATCTCTCAGAAGGGGAATGGGAGATTCTTTTCAGCGGCTCCGCTTTGGCGGAAAAGAAACAGACGGTCAAGGGAGCGGTTACCGTACCCGAAAAAGGAACTTTGATCGCTCGGAGCGCCGGTCGATGACCCTGCTCCGAAGGCCTTCAATGTGTTAAAATAATTTCAATTGATCTTTATACAGCTTTTTTTCTTTGCTTTGCAGCGTATTTCCTAATCGTTAACCCAAAACTAACACATCATGAAAATCAAGTTTTCACTTCTTGCCGTATTTGCCGTGGCAGTTGTCTTTTCAAGCTGCAGCAAAGAAGACCCCGTAAGTGCCGATGTTTCGACACGCGCTACCATCACCGGAATTGTAAGAGGCAATATTGACTTCACCAATGACTTTATCATCGAAGAGACACAAGTAGGCGGTGAGACGGTCGTTGATACCATCCCGACCGTTGTATTTGAGCGACTGGAAGATGTGCGCATCTTTGCCCGCTTTAATGCTGCAGACCTCACTACAAATCCGCAGCCGGGCTTTAATTATCCCGACCGCATCGTCGAGGCCCGCACGGATGCAGACGGACGCTACACCCTTACCATCCCCGCAGGAACCAAAACCGTGAGCGTAGCAGTGAACGGAAACGATTTTGAAACAGAACTCATCCTCGAAGACGGGCAAACAGAGCGCGCCGTAATGAGTACGGGCGGAGCATCCCATATTTCCGTAACGCAGAATGAGACCCGCGTTGTAGACTTCACCTATTCCATCAACTGATTTTTGACCGGGCGGATTCTCCGCTGAGTCAAATCACAAAACACGAACAGATATGAAGAAAGCAATATTGGGCGTATTGGTATTGATTGCGGCGCAGGCCTCATTCGGCCAGGCGCAAGACGATTCGCCCGTGACCAACAAGCGCGGAGTAGAATTACTCCCCAAAGCAGGAGACTGGGGGCTCGGATTTAATGCCGTTCCTTTCTTGAATTACATCGGCAACACCTTTAACGGTTCCGCAGGTAATTCCGTGGGGACTGATTTTGTAAACTCGAGCCAAATGATTTTCGGAAAATATTTCCTTTCCGACACCAAAGCGATTCGCGGTTCCGCGCGCATAGGCTTTGCGAGCAATACACAAAGTCATTTTGTGCGCGACATGACCCCTGCATCGGTGCCGACATTTGTAGAGGATTACCGAACGGTAAACAGCAGCGACATATTCCTGTCGGGAGGACTCGAATGGAGGAAAGGTAAAGGCCGCGTTCAGGGTTTCTACGGCGCTGAGATCGGCGTGGGCTTCTCTGACAGGCAAGTGAATTACGACTACGGAAATGCGCTGACCGCAGAAAATCCTTCCGTGTTTTCAACGGTGTGGGACGCTGCCCCGATCGGTGCTTCAATTACGACGGGAGGACCTTCCGAAGAGCAGCTCTCCGACCGCGTGGTTCAGCAAAACTCAGGATCAACCATCTCATTCGGAGCCCGGGCATTTATCGGAGTAGAATACTTCTTTGCACCGAACATGTCTGTTGCCGGGGAGTTCGGATGGGGTCCCATGTTTATGATCAGCGGCGATGGCAGCGAGTTTCGTGAGCGCATTGTGAACGGCCAAACTGAGCGTCGGGAGCTTCCCTCGGGATCACGTGACGGCTTTAGCCTCGACAATGACAATCTGAGCGGATCCATCGCTTTGTTGTTCTATTTCTGACCCTTTTCAAACTTTGTTTCAAAGCGCAGCCGACAGGCTGCGCTTTTGTTTTAATACAGATTTGCTGTCGGAATCCACCCGATTTATCCGTACTTTCACTAAAAACGCATGATGATCCCGCGGGAATCGGCCATTTCATCAAAAAACTGTCCGTACTTTCGTGCAATGTTGGCTGCTTGTACTATATTCGTAGACGGAGATTAACATCCTTGAGAGGCCTGTTTCAAATGAGAAATGTTTTCCAAAGTTTTGTCCTGTTCTTTCTTGTTGCAGGCTTTACTTATGCAGGGCATCCCGATTCCCTTAAGCTGAGGCAACTCATTGATTCAGCTGAAGCTGCTACAGATCGAGCGCAGTTCGATCTTGCGGATCAATTGTTTCGGGAAGCGCGGGCCCTGAATCCCGACGCTGCGTCCGGCGAGCTGAAGTTTGACTTCTACCATTATAGTGGTCTGAATGATTTTCGCGCGGGAAAACTCAGGGAGGCGGAGCACAATGCCTCCATTGCCTATGCAATAGCAACTGCTGAGGGCCGAGAAGAGTGGTTGCTTCCCAGCAGTTCTTCACTGGGCAATATTACCGCCTTGCAAGGCCGCCCCAGAGAGTCTCTCCACTACAACCGGCAAACGCTGAGCCTGCTGGGCCCCGAAGACAGTACGATTTATTACAGCGTGTTCAATAATATGTCCCATGCATACAAGAATTTGGGAAAAACCGATTCTGCATTGTATGTACTCGTTACCGCCAAAAACTTTTACTCCCGGATCGGTGAAGTATATCCTCAGGCCGTCTTGGAAGGAAATATCGGCGAGATTTATCGCGAGGACTTTGAGGATTTTGAGATGGCTCGTAAGCACTACCTCAGGGCACTTGCCCTTTTGGAGATTGAAGGCGGCCCGAATGATGTCGCACGCAATTATCACAATTACGGCATCCTTCTCGGTAGCGAGGGGGTTACGGACAGCGCATTGCATTATTTGTCATTGGCTGTTGACATACGCAGAGAAATCGGAGATCTCGGCGGAAGGGCTGCTTCTTACGTGGAACAGGGCCGGATATACTTGGAACAGGAAGACTATGCCGCAGCCGTTGAAAGATTCGCTGAAGCGCTTCTAATCAGTGAGAAATATGACATTCCTGTCGGTGTTTATCACAGTTCCCGAATGCTGGGGCGCGCTCATCAGAATCTGGGTAACTATCGGGTTGCACTAAGCAACTTTAATCGTGCGGCGGAGCAGGCCGAAATCGGTGAGTGGCGAGATAAACAAATCGAAATCTACAACGATATCTACGCCCTGCATAAGGACTACGGTTACTTCGAAGCAGCCCTGTCGACGTTGGAGGAACTCAGCCTTGCGAGGGAAAAATACGACAAAAAGGAGGCGGAATACGGTCTGGCAGAAATTCGGGCGCGGTACGAATCGGAAATTACTGCAAACCAAAACAAGGCGCTGCTCCTCGAGAAAGAAATCAGCCAGCGCAGATTGGAGGCCCAAAGATGGGGATTGGTTGCCTTGAGCTTGCTTATTCTCGTTTTTCTCTCGGCGGGGATTTTTCTTTACAGAGCCATCAGGCAGAGAAACCGTGCGCTGATAAACTTGGCTGCTGCAAAGGACCGTCTCGAGGCACAATTGGAAAAGATCAGGGCCCAAGAAAAGCGGTTGATCGAGGCCAATGAATTTAAAAACCGAGTAATCTCCGTGATCGGACATGATTTGAGGTCTCCGTTGGCCAATATTACCGCCATATTGGAAATGATCAACAATTCTGATAATGCTTCGAACACGGAGACTAGAGCCATGTTCGCCAGGCTGAAGGAGGAAACGGATGCCAATCTGAAATCCCTTCAGAACCTCCTCGAATGGTCACGCCTCGAAGAGCAGAGTCTCGTGCCCGATCGGACCCTCTTTGATATAAAGGAAGACTTAGAATATGCCGAGCAACTCCACGCCATGGCTATTGTTCAGAAAGGGTTGACGCTGAAGGTTGAGGGAGACGGTAAATTTATCGCCGATAAAAACCAGTTCAGAAGTGTGTTGAGTAACCTCTTGGGCAATGCTGTAAAGTACAGCCCCGAAGGCGGTGAAATCAAAGTGTGGACCGCGACCGATGCCCAAGGCTCCTTACTCCGAATTACGGACAGCGGCGCAGGCGTTCCGGATGAGGTCAGACAGGCCTTGGCTTCTCGCCGCAGAATCACCAGCAAGCCCGGTACACGCGGTGAGCGTGGAACAGGGGTCGGGCTGCGGCTGGTTCACGATTTTGCCCTGGCCCACGGCGGCAGTTTCAATCTCCTTTCCAATCCCTCGGGAGGTACCATAGCGGAAGTTTTTTTTCCGAGAGAGCAGCCCGTTCCTGCAAAGCCGATTAAAAAGGAA
>PXBH01000216.1 GCA_003565555.1 Cryomorphaceae bacterium
CGCCGAACGCACTCAATGCAGATGCATTGGCCACCGCATTTTTGGTCAAAGGAACGGAGGGTACAAAGACCTTTTTGGAAAACCACCCCGAAATGGGCTTAGAGGTCTATCTGATTTCCGACGACGGGCAAGGCGGGTTTGAAACCTACGCTTCTCCCGGAATGAAAAAACTTTTTGAGAAGTTCTGAGAAGTGTCGCGGTCGATTGATCGACCCGATGTGAGAAAGCCTCTTGTATCAGGCTTCTTTCCGGCACTGCTCTTCGGGGCGCGCACCGCACACGCCGCAGGATGCCCCTTCTTCTTTGAGCAAGGGATTATTGCTCGCACAGGTACCCGCAAACTGCCCGTCTTTTTTGAGCAGGATTTTAACGGCGATCCCCGCAAAAGCGAGGGCCAAAAGGACGATGGTAATGATGGCGAGTTGCATAGCGTTTCCTTGATTTCGTGGTACAAAAGTACCGAAAAAGCCGCGATTCCCAAAGTCCGGCCTTTCCCGGATCAGGCTGTTTAACGGTTATTATTCGCAGGGGGCTACGGTACCGCTTCCGGATATTTCCCGCTCTATGAGGTCGGGATCGCCGAAGTAGCATATATTGCCGCGCTCGCCGATGAAGGCGTAGAGGTATTCGGCAGCCCTCACGCGCATATCCTGAAAGGTACTGTTGTTCACATTGGCAAATCGCGCACGGAGTTCGGAAGCATCAAATTTTCCCTGACCGGCGGAGTAAAGCCCCGCAGATTCAGTCCTTCCTGAGATTCGCAAGTCGGTGCGCCCCGTGTGTTGCAGAATCTCAGCCGATTCTGTGTCGAGCAGAATATTCACTTTCCCGTTTGCGGTAAACTCCTCATAGGTGAAGTGCGCTGTGCGGAGGCTGTCGGCAAAATCGATATCACCCGTACCCCTGTTTTCGAACCGCTCGAATGAGGGCGCGCTGATCACTACCAGGGGGCGCCTGCCCAAGTCGCGCACCCAGTTGCACCGCGCGCCGTAGCCTATTTGAAGTTCTCCGTCCCTCACTTCGGTGTGCACGTGTTGCAGCATGTTCTCTCCGTGGATCACTTCCGTGTAAAATGCCGAATCGCGCCGCACCGTAATGTTTACCCGGTCTTCCGCCAATATTGAAGTGAAAGGGGGCATCACGCGCACCTCGGTGCTTTCGCTCCCCGTGGAGGTGAAGCAGTCTTCCCTGTTCTCTCGGGCACATCCGATCAGGATCAATACGGTCAGTGCTGTGAAGGTCAGTGTTCTCATCGTATCCTGTAGGCCGCGCCGGCCTCTATATTGTCCGCTTTTGCAAAATGTGACTTGAGTCCCGCAAATACCTGCCACTTGCCGAATTCGCGAATGATGTGGTATTTAAAAAAGATGAGGCCGTCATCCTCAAATTCGGGAAATACATAGCTGCCCGCCTGAAACCGGAGCGCGATCGGGCAGAGATACAAGCGATATTCCGCAGCGATGTATGCCCTGAAGTTTTCTGAGCGGCTTCCTTCCCGCCCGGCCTCGCGCGCCCGCTGAGCGAGGCTTCCGTTCATATTCACCCCGATTTCGGCGCCCCACCCCGATTTGGCCGTGAGCCGTTTTTGGAGGTTCAGGAATCCGTTGGCCACGCCGTGCTTCGGGCTTCCGTAAGGGGGTGCCTGCTTCATGCCGAAGGAACCTCCCGCGAAGAGTTTGGTTTCTTTTTCTTCTTCCTCAACGGCGGGACGCAGACGCTCCGGATCAGGAAGGGGTTTTCGGTAGGAAAGGGCTGCCTTCAGCACGGCGAGGTTGATTCCCGAATTCGGAACTTTGAAGGCTCCGTTGGAGAAGTGTCGGATGCCGATGCCCGTGCGCAGGACCCAATGAGAGGACAGACCGATTCGCGCATTCAGGGTAAGCTCCAGCGCCGAATTGAGGCGCGAACCGATGGCGCCGTTGTGGAAATTGTCATCGGGGTCGAAGGGGCGGGAAATGTACCCCGCTCCCGCACCCGTGCGCAGGGCGAGGATTTTTTTGCCGTCCAGCGGAAAATCGATGAAGGCCGTCAGCGCTCCGGCCGTGCCGAGGTAGGGAGAGGCAGCATCGTGCACTGCGCCTGAGAGGCCCCAAGTCGGGAAGTTGAAGCGGTGGTGCCACGCTTTGCTGCCGTCGGCGGGGAAATGCACGGCTGCTTCAAGGCTCAGCGTGTGGCCGTCTTGCAGGTAGCGCATGTCGTTGTGGTGGGGTACGAGGAATCCTCCCGCAGCCCCGACTTCGAATTCGACGGGCTGCTGTGCGGCGGCCGTATTTGCCGTGAGCGCACCTAAAAAAAGCCATCCGTAAGACCGCATGCTGCGAAAGTAAGTCTTCACCGCGGAAAATACCGTGAAAGACGCCCCGCTTGTTTTCCCTATTTTTGCCGGAAGTATCGGTCCTATGGAAGAGAAATTGAAAGCATTTGAGCGGCTGCTCAACATTATGGATGAGCTCAGGGAGCAGTGCCCCTGGGACCGCAAGCAGACCATTGAAACCCTGCGCCACCTCAGCATTGAGGAGATGTATGAGCTTTCCGATGCCATCATAGACGGCGACCTTGAAGAGGTGAAGAAGGAACTCGGAGATCTGATGCTCCACCTTGTCTTTTACAGCAAAATAGGGGAGGAAAAAGGTGCTTTTGACGTGGCCGATGTGCTGAACGGGGTGTGTGAAAAGCTGATCAGCAGGCACCCGCACATCTACGGTGATGTGGAGGTGGCCGATGAGGAGGAGGTGAAAGCCAATTGGGAAAAACTCAAGCTCAAAGAAGGTAAGAAATCCGTGCTGGAAGGTGTGCCCAAATCCTTGCCCTCACTGGTGAAAGCCGGCCGCATTCAAGACAAAGCACGCGGTGTGGGCTTCGATTGGGACAATGCGGATCAAGTATGGGAAAAGGTTCGCGAAGAACTGGCCGAGCTGCGGGAAGAGGTCGCCAAGGATTCTGACCGCGTGGAAGCGGAATTCGGGGATGTACTTTTCTCCATGATCAATTACGCCCGTTTTTTGGGTGTGAATCCCGATGATGCCCTGGAGCGCACCAACCGGAAGTTCATTCGCCGATTTCAGTTCCTCGAATCCGAATCAGCCAAGGACGGTAAAAAACTCGGTGAGATGACCCTGACGGAAATGGACGCCTACTGGAACCGCAGTAAGGCTTCGGAGGAGTCCTGAGGGGCTGTTATTCGGCGGTTTGTTCGCTGTTGTCAAACAGTTCATAGACAATGGCGATTTAAAACGGTTTTTTACGATGGGCCTTCGCCGTATCTTTGCCGTACAACAAGAAAACAGAGAAAACATGGCAGTAAAAGAATTGACAGACAAAGATTTTAAGTCGACCATCTCTTCGGAGGAGAAAGTAGTGGTAAAGTATTTTGCAGACTGGTGCGGCGCGTGCAAGCTCATCGCGCCGAAATTTAAGCGTATGTCAGATGACGAGCGGTTTCAGGGGATTGTTTTTTCCGAAACCAATGCCGAAAAAAACGAAGAAGCCCGCGAAGCCGCAGGGGTAAGCAACCTTCCTTACTTTGCCGTATTCAAAAACGGTGAGTTTGTAGAAGGCTCGGCCACTTCAAAGATTGATAAAGTGGAAGAACTGGTGGGCAAAATCGCCTGACCGAGACGCCGAAATCCTTGTGCGCGGGCTTGAACATTGTCTGCGTTAGCGTCTATTTTCTTTAAAAGACCTCCTTCGGGAGGTTTTTTTGTGTCAGGCAATCAGTCCCTGCCGCGCAGCTGATTTTCTGCCCGCTTTGAGCCGGCATTCATCGCGCCGGTAGCGGGGTTTTCGGCCTGAGCGATCGATTTTTCGTGCCCGCGTTCGAGGTACACGGTGAAATTCTACCTTTGTTGCCTACGCAAAGCGTCGATGCACGAGAAGAAAAACAACATCATAGACACGGAAGACCTGCTGTTGGTGTGGAAATTCATTTCGCGCAACGCGGTTCTCCTTGTTATTTTTCCCGGCCTTGCCCTGATTTTCGCTTACCTCTACGCCCACCGCCTGCCCGAGGAGTACGGAGCCAAGACGGAACTACTGCTCGGAAAAGGAGGCGGAAACGAATACCAAAGCGAAATTTACGCGGGCCTTACGGGTTTCGGTCGCAATGTGAACCAAATCACCAACCAAATCCGGGTCCTTCAATCGCACGATCTCATTTCCCGCACCCTCGATAAGCTGGATTTCCAAGTGTCTTATTACATCGTGGGTCGGGTGAAAACCACCGAAATCCCGCTGATTGATGCTTTTGATCTTGATATCAGGCTATTTGAGCAAGAGGGCGCTCAACTTTACGGAGTACCTTTCGATATCAAGATCCTCAACGACCGGGAGTTTTCCCTGAGCTTTCCCTACGGCCGAAAAACGGTAGAACGCGTCCATAAATTTGATGAAGTCATTGTCGAAAACGAGTATATACTCCGCGCGAACCGAAACAAGTTTATCAGCGCCGCAACCTTCGAGCGGCTTAAGGAGAATGACTACCGTTTTAAAGTCAATAGCAAGAGCCATCTGATCAATAAGTACAAATCGGCCCTGAAGATTTCAAATGAGGACAAAACCAGCATACTCGTGCTCACGGTTCGGGATGAGCTCTCGTCCAAAGCCAAAATGTTTTTGGACACCCTCTCCAGGACGTACAAGGACTACACCATTCAGGCGCAGATTGATCTGAATGAAAATACGCTGAGGTATATCGACCGTCAGCTCTCCGGGGTTACCTATATCATCGACTCCATCGAGACCAACCTCGAGACGTACAAGGAGCAAAAGGACATTCTCGACCTGAGTCGCGAGCAAACCGAGTTTTTCGAAAAGCTCATCGACTTCGAAGGGGAGAAGCGGAGGCTCAATATGAACCTGGAAACCCTGAGCTCACTTGAGGACTACCTCTTGACCAAAGAAGATGAGCGCCTCCTGCCTCCGGCGCTTTACATCACGGACGACGATTATCTGCGCTCATCCCTTTCCGAGCTTTACAACCTTGAAGTCCAGCGCTCCCAGTCGGCTTTTGACATGCGCACGGGAAGCCCCGGCGACTCCCGAACGGCGCAGAACATCCGCGAGCTGCGGTCCGGAATCATGGTCTACATCACCAACCTGCGCAAGGCCATCAGGGACCGCATCAGAGATACCGAGCAGGAGATCGCTTATTACGAAAGGCTTTTGCGCAAACTTCCGCAATCCCAGCGGCACATTCTCAACATCGAGCGAAACCTCAGCGTGAATGAGGAAATGTACGTGTACCTCCTCGAGAAAAAAGCCAATACCATCATTGCCAAGGCGGCCATTGTTCCCGAAGTCAGCGTGATCGAGATGGCGCGGAGTCTCGGCATTGTAGGGCCGGATAAGGCGCAAATCATGTACTACAGCCTGGCGACAGGACTCCTCTTGGCCTTGCTGATCGGGTTTATCCGCAGCGCATTTTTCGAGCACATACAGAATACCCGAGAGCTCAAGCAAATTACCCGGCTGCCGGTGCTCGGCGGAGTGCCGCGGTGGGAAAATGCCAAAGCCGAACGGCTTGTGGTGGCAGAAAACCCCCGGAGCAACATCGCCGAATCTTTTCGCGGCATCCGCACCAATCTGCAGTATTTTAACAAGGGCACGGAAAACCGCTTGCTCCTCTTCACCTCTCTCCATCCGGGTGAGGGCAAAACCTTTTGTTCTGTGAACACGGCATCGATGATCGCCGGCGGCCACAAGAAGGTACTCCTTCTCGACTTTGACATGCACAAGCCCAAGGTGCACACCGCCCTTAAAATGAGCAATGCCGAAGGCCTCTCTACCTTTATTTCCGGCAGGAGCGAAATAGCTGAGGTCATCCGCCCCACCGGCCAGGAAAATTTCGATGTCATCACTGCCGGCCCGGTTCCGCCCAATGCCTCGGAGCTCGTCCTCAGTCCCAAGGTTCACGAACTTTTTGAAAAGCTGAAGGAAGATTACGATGTCATCATCATCGATACGCCGCCCCTCATGCTGATCTCAGACTCCATGGTGCTCATGCGCTTTGTGGATGTGGGCATGTTTGTCCTGAACACCGAAAAGGCCACCCGCGGCGGCGTGAAGCATCTTGAAGAGGTCATCGAGACGAACAAAATTCAGAACATTGCCTTGATTCTTAACAACCTGAAAGGCAAGCGCTGGAAGTACTACTACAGCCGTTACGGCTACCGCTACGGATATGGGTACGGCTACGGCTACGGCTATGGCTACGGGAGCTACGGCGAAGAAAAACCGAAAACAAGTTGAAAGAGAACAGCGCTTCAGAAGCCGCGGACGAGTCCTGGGATCTGGTGATCGAATCTTCCGGCCGAAAAACTTATCTGAACCTCGGCGAGGTATTCAGGTTCAAAGATTTGCTCTTTTTGTTTGTCAAGCGCGACTTCGTGACTTTTTACAAGCAAACGGTGCTCGGGCCCTTGTGGTTCTTCATTCAGCCCCTGCTCAAAGTCACCATTTACTACGTCATTTTTGCCCGCATCGCCGACATTTCTACCGATGAGGTGCCGCCCATCCTCTTCTACCTCACGGGGCTCACATTTTGGGAATACTTCGCTTCCTGCTGGAAAAAGATCTCTGAGACCTTTTTGGAGAATCAGCACATCTTCGGTAAAGTGTATTTCCCGAGGCTTGTGGTTCCGCTGAGCGTGATGATTTCTAACGGAATCAAGCTGGGCATTCAGTTTCTGCTCTTCGCCGCCTTTTGGGCATATTACCGCTACGCGGGCTTCGATATTACGCTGCAACCGGAATTGCTTTTGTTGCCCGCCTATATTCTCATCATCGCCCTGCTCGGACTGGGTTCGGGGTTGATTGTGACCTCACTTACCACCAAGTACCGCGACCTCAAATTCCTTCTGGAGACTGTGATACAGCTTCTGATGTACCTTTCGCCCATCCTGTATCCTTTGAGTTTGGCAGAAGGCGTATTCCGTAAGATTCTCCTCGCCAATCCCATGACTGCCGTACTGGAAGCCATCAAGTACAGCTTCTTGGGAACAGGGGTGTTCTCATGGACTTACCTGGCTTACAGCTTGGGCTTTTCAGTGGTACTGGTGCTCACGGGTATCTTGATTTTCAACAAGACCGAGCGAAACTTTATTGACACCGTTTGAGCCGTGCCTGAGACAGTTCTCGATATCGAAGATGTAGGAAAGCAGTACCGGCTCGGTGAGATCGGTACCGGCACTTTGTCGCACGATCTCAAGCGCTGGTGGAGCAAAGTCCGCGGCAAGGGTGACCCCTTCGCTCGGGTGGGTGAGGAAAATGCACGCGAAGTGGCGGGCGGCGATTTTGTGTGGGCCCTTCGCGACATTTCGTTTCGCGTAAAGCGGGGAGAGGTACTCGGCATCATCGGGAAAAACGGGGCAGGCAAAAGCACCTTGCTCAAGCTCCTTTCGCGGGTCACGCGCCCCTCCTCGGGCACCGTGAAAGCAAGAGGCCGCATAGCAAGCCTGCTCGAAGTGGGTACGGGAATGCACCCCGAACTTACCGGTCGGGAGAATATTTTTCTCAATGGCGCTATCTTGGGCATGACCCGCCCCGAGATCGAGGCCAAATTTGACGAAATCGTCGCCTTCTCGGGCTGTGCCAAATATGTGGATACCCCCGTGAAGCGCTATTCCAGCGGAATGAAGGTTCGTCTCGGTTTCGCCGTCGCCGCTTTTCTCGAGCCTGAGATTCTCATTGTGGATGAGGTGCTGGCCGTGGGCGATGCCGAATTTCAGCGCAAAGCCGTAGGTAAAATGAAGGATGTGACGAGCGAAGGCCGCCGGACGGTGCTCTTCGTGAGCCACAATATGGCTGCAGTAAGCAGTCTCTGCACGCGGGCCGTGGTGCTCAGCAACGGGCGCCTCACCTTCGACGGAAGCCCCGATGATGCCATAGCACATTACCTCAGTGCCTCCGCCGAAGACTTCAGGCACGAGGGTTTTACAGACAGAAAAGGAACGGGGCATGTCAAGGTTGAGGATGTGGGCATTGCAGGTGCGGCACCGGGCATTCCGCCGCAAACGGGAAGTCCTTTTTCACTCCGCTTCACCCTCAGCAATCCCATGAACATACCCGCACCCGACATTCGCTTTGACCTCCGCATAGACGACGCGGCCGGACAGCGCGTGGCTTGGCTCAGCAATACCCTTTCGGAAAATACCGTGCCGCAACCGGCGCGTGAAATTGCCTTCGAAGTAGAAAAGCTCGGATTGAATGCGGGTAAATACTACGTGACCTTCTATCTCGAGGTGCGGAATGAAGTAAGCGATTGGGTGCATAATGCCTTCTCTTTCGAAGTCAGCGAAGGCGATTACTACGGCACAGGCAAGCCCGTGCCGCTCAACCAAAGCAATATTCTCATCGATTTTAAAGTGGCATACGATGTTTGACAGCCTGAAAGACCGATTGCGGAAAGCAGAAGAGAAGCTGGACTACCTGAGTGAAATGCAGCGGGAAAACCTCGCCGCGGGTCAGCTTGCCAAACTCTTTCCGGACGGATTCTTTATGCCGCTTACGTCATGGTCAGTTGCCCCCGCCGAGGTGCTCCATATTTGCAATGATATTGTGATCAACAAGCGACGGAGCATTGTAGAGTTCGGAGCGGGATACAGCACCTTATGCGCCGCCCGCGTGCTTCAAATCAACGGATTCGAAGCGCACTTTTACACCGTGGAAAGCGATGCCGAATGGCTTGAAACGATGCGCAGATTGCTGAAGCAAAATAACCTTGATCAGGTCGTAACCCTCGTTCACGCGCCCGTAGGCCCCGTAGAAGATGCCTACGGTGCCGCTCCCGGAGGGAAATGGTATGACACGGCGGCACTTCGCGAGGCCCTGAAAGATGCACCGCCCACAGATTTGATCCTCGCCGACGGTCCTTTCGGATCGGTGTCGCCGCTGGCGCGCTATCCCGCAGTACCTTTTCTGAAGGACAGGCTGGCAGAGGAATACGCGATATTTTTGGACGATGCGGCGCGCCCCGATGAGCGGGATATTGCCGTGCGCTGGGCAGAATTGCTGGAGATTTCACCCAAAAATTTCGGCCGCTATGTTCTTTTTTCGAATTCCGAAGGATTCGATGCGGAACCTTTCGGTCGCCCGTTTTAAACCCGTGCCGTGGAGAGAAACCCGAAAGATTTAACCCTTCAGATCAGCAGCCTCGGCAAGCAGTACCGACTGGGGAAAATCGGGACGGGCTCCCTCTCGGGCGACCTTCGCCGGAAGTTGAGCATGTGGCGCGGTGAGCAGGATCCCGCGGTGCCCGTAGACTTCGACGGGAGCGACCGCAGCCTTTACGGGGATATCTGGGCATTGCGCGGCGTGAATATTGAGATCGGAAAGGGCGAAGTGGTAGGCCTGATCGGAAAAAACGGCGCCGGGAAAAGCACCCTGCTGAAGTTGCTCTCTCAGGTTACCGCGCCCACGGAGGGAACCATCCGGATCAAAGGCCGGGTATCAAGCCTTTTGGAAGTGGGCACCGGAATGCATCCGGAACTTACCGGCAAGGAAAACATATTCCTCAACGGGGCATTGCTCGGAATGACCAAAGCGGAGGTCGAAAAGAAATTTGACGAGATCGTCGCTTTCTCGGGTTGCGAAAACTTCATCAATACCCCCGTAAAGCGATATTCCAGCGGAATGAAGGTGAGGCTCGGATTTTCGGTGGCCGCCTTTATGGAGCCGGAGATCCTCATTGTGGATGAGGTACTCGCTGTGGGCGATGCCGAGTTTCGAAAAAAAGCCGTGGCGCGGATGAAAGAAGTAAGCAGCGGAGGTGACCGCACCGTCATTTTTGTAAGTCACAACATGACCTCCGTGCGCAGTCTGTGTACGCGCTGCATCTATCTGAAAGACGGAAGGGTGGCTTACGACGGTGATGTGGCTGCCTGCATTGCCGAGTACCTCGGTTTCGAGGGAAAGGGTTCGGTCAAAAGCTACGCTTGGCCCGACCCTCACGATGCACCTTCGGGGGAGGGTGTGCGCATGGTTTCCGCACAGGTAGTATCGCCGGGCAGGGCTTACGGGGAGCCTTTTTCAACCGATATGGAGACGATTTTTGAAATCGAAGTTGAGCGCACCGACCCTGACATGCCCTTGGACTGCACCTTGCGCATTTTTTCGGAAAGCGGTGATTTTCTCGCCGCCTCGGGCACCCTCTTTTTTTCCGAAAGGGAAGAGAAGGACCGCGTGAAGGGAAAGCGCGTGCGCTTTACCTGCCGAATTCCCCCCGACTTTTTCAATCAGGGACTCTACCGCTTCGGGGTGCTGCTCGTGGCGGACCGCCAAAGGGCCGTATTGCGCCTCGATGACCTTTTCGAAATTACCTACACTACCGCCCCGCGCGATACGGATGGCTGGATGGGTACCCCCGCAGCCCATCTGATGCCGCGATTCGAATGGAAGGCGGAGCCGGGGAAAGACGAGAACTGATTTGCACTTGCGGAAAGGGGCCCTTTTCCGCACCCGCGTCAATCCCTCGAAATTGCTTATATTACGGATTGAGGTTGCCCCCGTTCTGCGCGCTTTCTCTCCGGGAAGCTGATTTTGCGCCCCTGATCCCGCGCGGCATGCCCGGGGCGGCGGCAATACTAATCTTGAAAAACGAAAAACAATGACCCGAATAGACATTACAGTAAACAACCTTGAAACCGTCGATGAAATACCCGGGTATTGGACTTCAAATGATTACAAAGCGTTGCTCGCGGCATTCGACTTCTCCGATATCGACGGAGTGAAGGAAGAAAACCTCCGGGAATACCTCATGATGGCCATCGCCGAAGAGGAGCCCCCGGCAGCAGCCGCTATTTTGCTCGAATATAAATTGAGCGATTCGCTCAACCCCGGGCAGATCGACCAAATATCCAACGATATGCTCGTCGACAAAATCAGTGAGGAGTATCCCGAAATTCATTTGCATCACCATTTGTTCAGCATCAATCAGCTGCTTTACAAGGCGTACAACGGCAAGTTTCCCGCTACGGATGCCACAGTTCTCGATTGCACGGTGAAGGCCGACGGCGAATTCAACCTTGAGGATAAGCCCCTTTTCCTCAAGGCACTTGCGCAAGGTTTGTCCGAGCGCAACATCATCAGACGCTTGTTTTCAGAAAAGCTTGAAGACGGAAATGACTTCCCCGAGGCCGAACATATTCTTTGGGAACTACACCACAAAGGCGACGGAAAAGTCCGGGTGGTCACATCGGATTATTGGATCAGCCGCGAAGATTTCTCGGAAGCCGAATACAAGGCCCGCTTGGAAATCGCCTGACCACCGAAGCCCTTTGAATTGTAACGGGCTTTTTTCCCATCTTTGGGCATGGCCTTTTTGTCCGCGTCGCAAATAGCAGATATGGGATTCAAATCCGTCGGTCGGGATGTCCGTATCTCCGCCAAAGCGAGCATTTACGGCGCGGCTTCGATCGAGCTCGGTGACCGGGTGCGGATTGATGATTACGCCGTCATCTCCGCGGGAAAAGGCGGTGTGCACATCGGCGCCCACGTGCATATCGCTTGCTTTTGCGGCATCTTCGGGCGCGATCGCGTGGTGCTCGGTGATTTTGCGGGCTTGTCTTCTCGGGTGGTAATCTACAGTTCCACCGATGATTATTCGGGCGATTTTCTCACCAACCCCACCGTGGATGAGGTGTTTCGAAACGTGAAAAGCGCGCCCGTGGTTTTGGGTGACCACGTCATTGTCGGCTCCAATTCCACCGTGCTCCCGGGTGTGACCCTTGAAAAGGGGTGCGCGGTTTCTGCCCACAGCCTCGTGACCAAATCTTTCAACGCTTTTAAGCTCGTAGGCGGAGTGCCGGCTCGGGTGATCAAAAAACGGAGTGATGTGGTGCTTCTTTTGGAAA